>JBGPOV010000012.1:0-55922 GCA_041488255.1 Gammaproteobacteria bacterium
GGAGGTCCCAACCGCTATATTCCAGGGCCTTATCGATTAGAACGCGAGAGAAAGCTTCAGGTTGAGCTATGGCCATTGTGAGTCGCGAGATCCTGTAATCTCTTCCTAATAGTTATACAGTAAAGTACGGATTCAACAAAGGATTCTGGCGTTTCGGACGTCCTTCTAGGAGAGCCAGATCTGAGCCGTTGTCCCTCTCACTACATCGTTGCATACTCACGACCAAGCTACGACCAGGGGTTCCTATGACAAGGAGAGAAGAAGCAAAACGGGTCGGGATCTGGATCAGAGTCTCCACCGAAGACCAGGTGAGAGGCGAAAGCCCCGAGCACCACGAGCGGCGCGCTCGTGCATACGCCGAAGCGAAGGGCTGGACCGTCGCCGAGGTGTACCGGCTCGATGCGGTCTCCGGGAAGACGGTCAAGGAGCACCCCGAAGCGAAGCGGATGCTCGGTGACATCGCGTCCGGTCATATCACCGGCATCATCTTCTCGAAGCTCGCCCGGCTGGCGCGCAACACCAAGGAGCTTCTCGAATTCGCCGAATACTTCCGCGAGCACGAAGCTGACCTCATCTCACTTGCCGAATCGATCGACACCTCCACTCCCGCCGGACGCCTCTTCTACACCATGATCGCCGCGATGGCGCAGTGGGAGCGGGAAGAGATCGCCGAGCGCGTTGCTGCGTCAGTACCGATACGCGCCAAGATGGGGAAGCCTCTCGGTGGCCAAGCCCCGTTTGGGTATCAATGGAAGGATGGCGAGCTGATCCCGGAGCCGAAAGAAGCTCCAGTGCGCAAGCTCATCTACGAACTCTTCCGAGAGAATCGTCGCAAGAAGACAGTGGCACGCCTTCTCAATGAGCGCGGCTACCGTACACGGAATGGGTCAGCGTTCTCCGATACCACCGTTGACCGCCTCCTCCGTGACCCAACTGCGAAGGGTATCCGCCGGGCGAACTACACCCAGACTGCCAACAGCAAGAAAGCATGGAAACTCAAACCCGAGAGTGAGTGGGTACTCCACGAGGTGGAATCGATCGTCTCCGAAGAACTCTGGGACGAGTGCAACGGCATCCTCGATGAGCAGAGGGCAAAAGGAAAGCGCCCCGCCAAGCGTGCCGTTCACCTTTTCGCCGGTCTCACGTACTGCGAGTGTGGGACGAAGATGTACGTCCCCTCGAACAGCCCGAAGTACGTCTGCACCGGGTGCCGCAACAAGATCCCGGTCGTCGACCTTGAGGCGGTCTTCCACGAACAGCTCAAGAACTTCTTCTTCTCGACCGAGGAACTCGCCCGTTACCTCGAAAAGGCCGATGCGGTTATCCGGGAGAAGGAAGACCTCGTCGGTGTCTTGGAGAAAGAACAGGCCAAGCTCGCCTCCGAGGTCGACAAACTCTATGACCTCTACCAATCCGGGGCGATCGATAAGGCAGGGTTCGGGGTGAAGTACCACCCCTTAGCCGAACGGCAGCGCCAGCTCGACGACGAGATCCCGAAGAGCCAGGCCGAGATCGATGTCCTCAAGATCGGCTACCTCTCCCAAGAAGAGATCATCTCCGAAGCCCGCGACCTCTATTCCCGCTGGCCGGAGCTTCCAGAGGAGGAGAAGCGTCGGATCGTCGAAGCGATCACCGAGCGCATTGTCGTCGGGCAAGGGGAGATCGAGATCAACCTCCTCTACTCACCTCCGCCGCCTCCCTCAGCCCAAGGAGGAGGTCGAGGTCACCAAGGTTCCTCGACCTCCTCCTCTCGTAACCCCTCGAAAAATCGTGGTGGAATGGCAACGAAACCTCATGGATTCATGGCGGCCACCAGCTGGAAGCGGGCGGGAAAGTCCGCCTGGCGCGCCGCACGCGAAATGGTGATGCGGCCCGATTCCAACGGCTCGCGCAACACCTCGAGCACATGGCGGTCGAACTCGGGCAGCTCGTCCATGAACAATACGCCGTGCATCGCCAGCGAGATTTCACCGGGCCGCGGCACGCTGCCGCCGCCCACGAGCGCAACGCCGGACGCTGTGTGGTGCGGGGCGCGGAACGGTCGGTGCCTCCATTTGCGCACGTCGAAGCCGCTCGCGCTCAGAGACTGGATGGCGGCGGACTCGAGCGCCTCGTCCTCGGTCATGGGCGGCAGGATGCCTGCCAGGCGCTCGGCCAGCATGGTCTTACCGGTGCCCGGCGGTCCGGACATGACCAGGCTGTGTGCGCCGGCTGCCGCTACTTCCAGCGCGCGCTTGGCGTGTGCCTGGCCTTTGACCTCGCCCATGTCGGGGTAAGCTGTTTCATAGTTCTCGACCGCCTGCGACCAGCGCTGCAACGGTTCGGCACCGGTGAGATGTGCGCACACTTGCAGCAGCGTGCGGGCGGGGTAGACAGCGGCATTGCGCACCAGCGCGGCCTCCGGGGCATTGGGCTCGGGCAGCACGAAAGCACGCCCCGAATGGTGCGCGCGGTAGGTCATGGCGAGCGCGCCGCGGATCGGCCGCAGCTCGCCGGTCAGCGCCAGTTCGCCGGCGAACTCGAGCTCGGCGAACTTGTCGCCCGGGACCTGTCCGGTCGCGGCCAGAATACCGAGCGCGATGGGCAGGTCGAAGCGGCCGCTCTCCTTGGGCAGATCGGCGGGCGCGAGATTGATGGTGATGCGGCGCGCGGGGAACTCGAAGCGCGCAGTCTGCAGCGCCGCGCGCACGCGGTCCTTGGCCTCCTTCACCTCCGTGTCCGGGAGCCCGACGATGGTGAAGCTGGGCAGCCCGTTGGCCAGGTGCGCCTCCACCGTCACTGGCGGGGCATCCATGCCCGAGATGGCGCGGCTGTGCAGCACGGCGAGCGACATGCGGGCAGGATAGACGAAACGTAAAAGGGGCGCTGCGCGCCCCTTTGCCGCGGAGCAGGCAGCCCTAGTCCTTTATCGCCTCGACGTTGATCAGCAGCTTGACCTCGTCCGAAATCGCAGGCAGGAATTTGGTCAATCCGAACCCCGAGCGTTTGATCGTGGCGACCGCGTCCGCGCCACAGACTTCCTTCTTGACGAACGGGTTCGGTCCGCAGTGGAAGTTGATGACGGTCAGTGTCAGCGGCTTGGTTACGCCGCGTAGCGTGAACTCGCCGTCCACGGCGACCGGCTTGTCGCCTTCGAAACGCACCCGAGTGGACTTGAAAGTCATCGCCGCATACTTCTCGACGTCGAAGAAGCCTTCGCCCCGCAGGTCCTCATCGCGTGCCCCCACGCCGGTGTCGACGGACGCTGCGTCGATCGTAACCTCCACGGTACCGGTCTTGGCGGCGCGGTCGAGCGTGATCCTGCCGCTGGTCTTGTCGAAGCGGCCACGCTGAATGGACCAGCCGAAGTGGCCGATCTCGAAGCTGGGGAAACTGTGGCGTGGGTCGATGGTATAGGAGTCGGCCGGGCAGGCCGGCGCCGGCACCAAGCCAGCGGCGAGCGCCAGGATCGCTGTGTTGAACTTCTGCATTCAGATCTCCTTCGATTGCATCAATGGAATGCGTCCCCGTCACTGCTTCGGGGCCGCGCCCGTCGCCGATAATCGAAACTTGACCTGCACCTCATTGGCGACGGTGTCGGTGTCCGACCACGCTCCTTCGCCGATGGCGTAATCCAGGCGCTTGAGGACGAACGCGCCTTCGAACACCGCGCCTTGTCCGGTGGGCTTGAACGTGAAGGGTGCGGTCACGTCCTTGGTGCGTCCCTTGATCGTCAGCTTCCCCGCGACTTCGTAGCGGCCGGCGCCCAGGCTCTTCACGGAGCTGGACACGAAACGAACGCTTGGATGGTTCTTCACGTCGAACCACCCCTTGCCCTTGACTTCGTCGTTCGCCTCGTCGCTCCCGGTGTCGATGCTGGCCGGGTCCAGCTCGACCTGCACCCGGCCCTCGCTGGGCTTGGCCGCGTCGAACGCGAGCTGCACCGAGAACTTCCCGAACTTGCCCTCCACCGGCACGTTCATCTGCTTCGACACGAAGGTGATCGCGCTCTTGTCCAGGTCCACCGCCGTAACCCGCTGAGCGTATGCCCTACCTGCTCCCGGCGCAAAGGAGGCGGCGAGCATGGCGCATAGAACGAACCCGGCCCACGGTCGAATCATTGCGCGCGGTCTCGGCGAGGTCTGATCAGCGGCAGCATGCGATGCAGGACGTCGTCGCGGTCCACCAGGTGATGTCTCACCGCGGCGACCACGTGCACCGCGACCAGGGCGAGCATGGTGAAGGCCAGCGTTTCATGCAGCCCCTTCAGCACGTCGCCGAGCTCCTTGTTCTTCGCTACCAGGTCCGGCAGCCGGATCGCGCCAAAGTAGACGACCGGGACGCCGTAAGCCGAGCTCATCAGCCAGCCCGAGATGGGGATGCACACCAGCAGCACGTACAGAAGCCAATGGTTGACGACGGCCGCGGCCTGCTGCCACTTGGGGCTGGCAGGCGGCGGCGGCGGGGGCGCGTGCGAGATCCGCCAGATCAACCGTGCCGCGACGAGCAGAAAAATAGTCACACCCACCCACTTGTGCCAGGAATAGAGCCTCAGCTTCAACGGGCTTAGCTTGAGCCCGACCATATACAGACCCAGGCTGACGGATGCGACGATCAACCCCGCAGTCAGCCAATGCAGGGCGATCGCGGCGAAGGAGTAGCGGGCAGGAGACGGCTCAGCGGACACCCGGGATCTCGGGTCCGAACAGCGGTCGACAGCAGCGCGGCCCCGGCACGATGACCAGCCTCGTTGCGGTAATCATGGCGGTCCCCCTTCCCAGTCGCCCTGCGAGTCTAACAAAGCAAGCCGACGCACAACGTTAGGGTTTTTGAGCGAATCGATCAGTCGGGCTGAAGCAGGCAACCGGGGCAGGAGAGGAGGGCCTGGCAGAACACCAGAGCCCGGACGAGTTGCGGTCCAGCGGTGTCCGATGTCAGTTTGACCGAGACACTTGCTGATTCTCCAGTTCCGCCACCTTCGCTTCGAGCTGTTCCAGCTTCTCGCGCGTTCGGCGCAGGACTTCAGTTTGCACGTCGAACTCCTCGCGCGTCACCAGGTCCAGCCGGCTCAAGAAGCCTGAGAGCAACGCGCGAGCGTTCTTCTCCAAATCCCGAGCCGGGCTGTTGGCAATCAGCTCGCTGAGCCTGGTGCTCAGGTCTTCGAACACGCTCTGTCTGGGCATTGCCGTCCCCGCATCGCGAATCAAAAAACCCCGGTGGAGTTTAGCAAACTCTGTGGCGCCGATGGAATCGCCGGCGCTCGGCTGGGGGAGCAAAAGACATATTTCCAAGGGCTGCACTCCAACGGTGCGCAACTTGCAAAGAGCCGCATCACATTGGTGCAAGAAATCTAATGCCTCTGGCTAAAAATGATGTAATCCATTGTTTTATATACAGGATTCTATTGGCATAGGAAATGCTGTGCCGGTTGGGCGCTGCCACCCTTCTTCGATCGCTTTTTTTGACTAAAACGCAAGAAAAGGAAGACCTATGCTTAACCCCAAACTCCTCATCGTCGCGGGACTGCTCGCGGGCAGCGTGCTCCCGGGCCTTACATTCGCCCAGGACGTGTCGAAGCCGGCAGAGCCTGCCAAGGCGCCCGAGCCACCCAAGCCGCCCTACACCTTGTCCGCCAACGTGTTCTTAGTGTCGGATTATTTCTTCCGCGGCCTCACGCAGACTTGGGGCAAGCCGGCCATCCAGGGCGGTGCCGACTGGGTCCATGAATCCGGCGCCTATCTCGGGACGTGGGCCTCGAACGTGAGCGGCAACCAGTACGCCGGCGGGTCGATGGAGTGGGACCTCTACGGCGGGTACAACTACAAGATCAACGACGACTGGACCGTCGGCGGCGGCTTGTACTACTACTATTATCCCGGAGCGAATTTCAGTCAGGCCGCGTCAGCGCCTCCTGGCAGTCAGATTTACAACACCCTAGAGGTCAACGCGCTCGCCACCTGGAAGTTTGTGACCTTCAAGGTCAATTACGCCCTGACCGATTACTTTGGCGCCAGCACGGTTACGGGGTTTACGGACAGCACCCATGGCACCTACTATCTGCAGTTGGACGCCGCCTACCCCCTGCCCTCCGTCGAGGGGTTGTCGCTGATCGGGCATGTCGGCTACACCCATTATTCCGCCCAGCTTAGCCCTCCCGGCGTCAACAACGGCCAGACCGATCCAAGCTATTGGGACTTGAAGCTCGGTGTGAGCTATGTGTGGAAGGATGGCTGGACGGTGGGTGCGTACTATGTCGGCACGAATAATACCGACTTCTACAACCCCACCTCATCTCTTGCCAACACCAGTACCAAGAACCTCGGAGGCTCCAACGGCTATATCACCGTCGGACGCACGTTCTGATCTGCTGGCGTGGCGCTGCGCCCCGGCGCGCCGCCGCGCACAACCAAATCAACACCTCACTCCACAGAGGGGAGAGCAATGAAATTTGTGACGGCAATCATCAAGCCATTCAAGCTTGACGAGGTGCGCGAAGCCCTGTCTGCGATCGGCGTCCAGGGCCTCACGGTCACCGAGGTCAAGGGCTTCGGCCGGCAAAAAGGGCACACCGAGCTGTATCGGGGCGCGGAATACGTGGTCGATTTCCTGCCCAAGGTCAAGATCGAGGTGGCGATCAAAGACGACCTCCTGGAGCGGGTCATCGAGGCCATCGAGAAAGCGGCCAACACCGGCAAGATCGGAGACGGGAAGATCTTCGTCTTCGATCTCAAGCAGGTCATCCGAATCCGCACCGGTGAAACGGGTGCCGAGGCCTTGTAGGAGGACGGCGATGAACAGTGTGTTGAGGTCGATCGACGCCGCTGGCTTGCCTCCGGAATCTGCCGTGCACCGCGGCAGCACAGTTCAAGGCCCGATCAACAGGTGCCTAATCCATTCTCCACAGGAGCACAGTGATGAAACTCGTCACGGCAGTGATCAAACCGTTCAAGCTCGATGAGGTGCGGGCCGCGCTTTCCGAGGTCGGGGTGCAAGGCATCACGGTCACCGAGGTCAAGGGCTTCGGCCGGCAGAAGGGGCACACCGAGTTGTACCGCGGGGCGGAGTACGTGGTGGACTTCCTGCCCAAGGTGAAGCTCGAGGTAGCGATCCAGGACGAGCTCCTCGACCGGGTGCTCGATGCCATCCAGAAATCGGCCAACACGGGCAAGATCGGAGACGGGAAGATTTTTGTCTTCGACTTGATGCAGGCCATCCGCATCCGCACCGGGGAGACCGGGGCCGAAGCACTTTAATTAGGGAGAAGAATGCCATGAGAAGAATTCTGTTATCGCTCGCAGCAGGCCTCCTGCTGGGCCTTGCCGTACCAGGCTACCCTGAGGACAAACCGGCTGAGGCGCCGGCCGCCGCTGCGCCCGACGCCAACGCGCCGGCGGCGGCGCCTGCCGCGCCAGCGGCTCCGACAGAGCCGTTGATGATCGAGATAGGCAAGATCAACTCCGGCGACACCGCCTGGATGCTCGCGTCCACGGCCCTGGTGCTGTTGATGACGATCCCGGGGCTGGCGCTGTTCTACGGCGGCATGGTGCGCAAGAAGAACGTGCTCGCCACCGTCATGCAGAGCTTCGCGATCACCTGTCTGGTGACGATTCTGTGGATGGTCGTGGGCTACAGCCTCGCTTTCATGCCCGGCAGTCCGTACCTGGGCAACCTCAGTCGGTTTCTGCTGAACGGCATGAATTTCGTCAACGGGCAGAAGGTATCGGTGTCGCACATCGCGCAGAACGTGCCCGAGTCAGTCTACATGATGTTCCAGATGACGTTCGCGATCATCACGCCGGCGCTTATCTGCGGCGCCTTCGCGGATCGCATGAAGTTCTCTGCCATGCTCTGGTTCATGGGGATCTGGTCCATCGTCGTCTATTCGCCTATCGCGCATTGGGTGTGGGAGCCCAGTGGCTGGTTGGCTGTCAAGGGCCAGCTCGACTTCGCGGGCGGCACAGTGGTCCACATCAACGCGGGCATTGCCGGGCTTGCATCGGCGCTCGCCCTGGGTAAGCGCGTCGGGTACGGCAAGGAAGCGATGGCGCCGCACAACCTCACGCTGACCGTGATCGGCGCTTCGCTGCTGTGGGTCGGTTGGTTCGGCTTCAACGCCGGTTCGGCGGTCGCCGCTGACGGGCGCGCGGGCCTGGCCATGACCGTGACGCAGATCGCTACCGCTGCCGCCGCCCTGGCTTGGATGTTCACCGAGTGGCTGGTCAAAGGCAAACCCAGCGTGCTGGGCATCGCCTCCGGGGCAGTAGCTGGTCTGGTCGCGATCACGCCCGCGTCGGGGTTCGTCGCACCCGTGCCCGCGATCATCATCGGTATCGCGGCCGGGGTCGGCTGCTATTACGCGGCCACCAGCGTCAAGAAGATGTTCGGCTACGACGACTCGCTCGACTGCTTCGGCGTGCACTGCATCGGGGGGATCATCGGCGCGCTGCTCACTGGCGCGTTCGTGTCCAAGGAGATCAGCGGCGTGGAGGGCAGCGTGCTGACCCAGTGCTGGGGCGTAGGGGCCACGTTGATCTATGGCTTCGTCGTCAGCTTCATCATCCTCAAGGTCATCGACCTCACCATTGGTCTGCGCGTAACCGAGGAGCAGGAGCGCGAGGGCCTGGACGTGGCGCTGCACGGCGAACACGTGGAGTGATCTCGGCCGGGGCTCGGCACGGTCGCGATTCGGCTCGAGTCGCTGCGATTTGTAAAACAACTGGGCGCCTTCGGGCGCCCTTGTTGTTGTCCGGCGGGGCCGGATAAGGTCATGCCGTGAGCACGCGCTAACCCCGGCCGCAGCTTTAACAATGGTCCGGTTGCGCTTTGCAGTCAAGGCGCTACGGTCGGTGAGCGGGGTGTGGGAACGCTTTCTGCTGCCTATGAGTGCAGGGCCAGCCTGGCTGGTCGTTCACTCAACGCATTGTGAACCGGGCGCACATGAGCGTAGACATCGACATGAAGGCGTGCACCATCCTCGAACGCTTCGGGGCCGAACTTCTCGATGCGGAGGTGGATTACTGCTGCACGATGGACCTGCACGAGTTCATGATCACTCGTGGGGGGATGACCCATGAGATTGGGTTCACCGAACGCGTGCTGCAGCTGAAGGACATCCCCGACATCGAGGAAGTCGTCGCCAAGCTCGCGCGGGAGATCGAGGCCAGCACGCAACCCCGCAAGATCCGGGTCCGCAGCAGGGCTTCGGACGGCGCCGTCGACCTCGTCAGCTAGTCCACACCCGACCCCCAGGCGAGCTGTTCGTCGTCTGCCGCGCGGTGGTCCGCTGGCACCGGATGAGCACCGGCCGCGTGGCGCCTAACCGGTACACCCCATCTTCTCAACCAGACGGCTCGCGCCCGCCGTGCCCCGCCCGCGATGGTCCGGCCAGATGGCACGCACGCCGCGGGTGTTCCGCTCACACATTCTGTTGACGATGTTCGACACGCGCTGCATTTAGCGTTACAACGCCTCCAAGGACAGCCCGGCCGCCGTCTTCGCGGCCAGCGGGGCTTCAAGTTCGGAGACCGGGAGGCACTCCATGGGAAGCATCGACAGCCGCGCCTTCGCCAGGAAGGCAAGGCCCATTCTATGGAAGCGCGACTACGACGCGGCCAAAGGTCAGCTGCGGCTGATCGCCAAAGGCGCGGACGGCGACGAGCGGTTTCTGGCGCTCCTCTCCGAGCTGACCGACTACGAGCGCCGCAACCCCTCTGTCGAGCTTACCCGAGTCGTCGAATGGGCCGAGTGCGTCTTTGTGCCGGTCCTGCGCATGGGCTCCGACCCGGCCCGCCGGTGGGCTGACGGGACAGTGTAACCCAGGCCACGCAGCTGCACCCGGCTGCTGTCATGGTCGAACGCGGCCCTCAGGGTTCTCCGGCGCGCCGCCATCGTCCGTTGCGCTTCTCGCCAGATGCAGGCTGTTGCTGCTTGCGGTCTCGAGGCGAGCGTCGCTGTTCTCCTTGATACAAAGCGCGCTGCCCTAGTCGAGGTTCACGCGCTCCGAAACGGCGGGAAAGGCCCGTCGGGCGACGTGCTAGAATTCATGTTCAAGTGCCATCGTCCCCCTGGCGCGCCGGCCCCGGCTACGAGCGTTGTCTCTCCCCACACGCGTCACCATCGCCACCCGCGAGAGTGCATTGGCGCTCTGGCAGGCGCACTACGTCCGCGATCGTCTGATCGCGTTATACCCTGGCCTCGAGGTCGAGATACTGGGCGTGACCACCCAGGGCGACCGCGTGCTGTCGTCCTCTTTGGCCAAGGTGGGTGGCAAGGGACTGTTCGTCAAGGAGCTGGAGAATGCCCTGCAGGGGGGCCGGGCGCATATCGCCGTGCACTCGATGAAGGACGTGCCCGTGTCGCTGCCGCCCGGCTTCACGATCGCGGCCGTCAGCGTGCGGGAGGATCCGCGTGACGCTTTCGTCTCCAATCAGTATCCGCGGTTGTCTTCCTTGCCTCAAGGCGGCCGGGTGGGGACCTCGAGCCTGCGACGGGAGAGCCAGTTGCGCGCGCGTTATCCGCAGCTCGCCGTGGCGCCGCTTCGCGGCAACGTGCCCACGCGCCTGCGCAAGCTGGACGAGGGAAAGTACGCGGCGGTCATACTGGCTGCGGCGGGCTTGAAGCGTTTGGGGCTGGCCGCGCGCATCACCGCCGTGCTGGAGCCAGAAGACAGCCTCCCTGCCGCCGGGCAAGGAGCGCTGGGCATCGAATGCCGCGAGTCGCGCGCCGATCTAATCGAGATGCTGGCGCCGCTCAATCACCCTGAGACCCAGTGGTGCGTGCGCGCTGAGCGCAGCGTAAGCCTTGCGCTGTCGGGAAGCTGTGTCGTGCCCATTGGCGCCTTTGCGCAGCGCGTAGCCACCGGCATGTCTGTGCGTGGGTTCGTGGCCAGCCCGGATGGGAGGAAGTGCGTGTCAGCCGAGGAGCACGCGCCCGACTTGTCGGCGGATCCCGAGGAGGTCGGAAGGGCGTTGGCCTACAAGCTCGTAGCCGGCGGTGCGCGTGACATCCTCGCCGCGCTGACTCATGACCAGTAGCAGCGCGGCGCAGCCGCTGCGGGGGCGCGCGGTGCTGGTTACCAGGCCAGTGCACCAGGCGGAGAAGCTGGCACGGCTGGTGAGCGAAGCGGGGGGCGAAGCGGTGCTGTTCCCAGCGTTGGCCATCGAGTCGCCCGCCGACCCCGCCCCGGTCAGGGAAATGCTCGCCAGCCTGGCGAGCTTCGATCTCGCCGTGTTCGTCAGCCCCAACGCAGTGGAGCACGGACTTGCGCTGCTGAGGGGTGCATGGCCTGCCGCTGTGCCGGTTGCGGCAGTAGGCGAAGGCACCGCGGCGACGCTGCGCCGCAATGGGATCATCACCGTCGTCGTTCCGCCGGGAGGCGCAGACAGCGAGTCGTTGCTGGCGATGCCGCAGCTGAAAAGCCTGCGCGGCAAGCGCGTTCTGATCTTGCGCGGCGAAGGCGGACGCGAGGTGCTGGCCGAAGAGCTCAGGCAGCGGGGCGCCGAGGTGACCTATGCCGAGTGCTATCGCCGCCTGCGTCCTCGGGCCGATCCCTCGGCGCTGATCGCCCGCTGGGAGCACGGCGGGCTGCACGCGGTGACGGTGATGAGCGGTGAGACGCTCGACAATCTGTGGGACATGCTTGGATCGCACGGGCAGCAGCTCTTGCGCACTACGGCTTTGTTTGCGCCTCACGCCAACATCGCGCAGCGCGCCGCAGACCTCGGCCTCACTGAGGTGGCGATCACGCCCCCCGGCGACGAGGGCCTGCTGCGGGGCCTGAGCGCGTGGTTTTCTTTGGACACCCGCTAGGGGCGAGGTGCACGCCACGTGAGGTAAACTCTGTGCTCCCGTCGCTTCGTGCACCGTTGTTCTCCGACATGGAACCGGACCAGGATCACCGGGTGCAGCCGGCCGAGCCGAGCCCACAGCCGCCATCCGGCCCGGCGTCGACCGCATGGCCCTCAGTGCGAAAACGTCTCGCGCAGTGGAGCAGCACCCGCATCAACCTGCGCGTGCTGGCAGTGCTGGGCGTGGCTGCGCTCATCCTGGGCCTGTGGGTCGACACGCGCAGCCAGATCCATGGGTTGCAGCAGGATCTGGTACGCAAGCTGGCCGAGGTGGACAACTATGACCGGGAGAGCCGACAGGCGGCCACCCAAGCGCGCGACACGGTACGCGATCTGGAATATCGCCTCGGGGTGATCGAGAGCCACGTGGCCGAGGCTCAGGGCCAAAGGCTTGCTGTCGAGTCGCTGTATCTGGAGCTTACCCGCAATCGCGACGAGCGCGTCCTGGCCGAGGTCGAGCAGACCCTGCTCATCGCCAGCCAGCAGCTGCAACTGGCGGGCAACCTGAAGGCGGCACTGATCGCCCTGGAGGCGGCGGACAGCCGATTGCAGCGCGCCGACAGTGCCCAGTTTGCGGCGTTGCGGCGCGCCGTGCGGCGCGATATCGAGCGGCTCAGGTCGATGCCGTATGTGGATGTCGCCGGCATGAGCCTGCGCCTGGAAGCACTGGATCAGGAGGTCGATAGTTTTCCGCTGGCCATGCACGAGCGCCCCGCGGAGGAAAATCCGGTCGCGGTTCAGCCCGACGAAGGCGCGCTGGCTCGGCTAGCACGGGAGGCTTGGCGTGACGTCCGGAGTTTGGTACGCATCGAGCGCATCGAGCCCGAGGCGGTGCCGCTGGTGTCGCCGTCGCAGGCCTTCTTCCTGCGCGAGAACTTGCGCCTGCGCTTGATGAGCGCGCGCGTGGCACTGCTGGCGCACCAGGGGGACAGCTTCAAGACGGACACCCGCGACGCCGCCGATTGGCTGCAGCGCTACTTCGCTACCAGCGACCGCAGGGTGGGTCAGGCGCTGACCGCGCTCGGGCAACTGGCCGCAGCCGACGTCACGGTCGACGTGCCCGACATATCCGGCAGCTTGGAGGCGGTGCGCAGCGCCAAGATGGTGCGCGAACGGGGGCTCCGTTGAGGTGTGCGGGCGCCATGCGGCGCGTGCGGGAAGGCCGCGGGTGCTGTCGTTGGTCTGCCCGACGGTGCGGCGGGGAGCGGGCCGGGGGCGCACATCCCGGTCAATAGCGTGTCGCCCGTGCGTGTATTGCTGTGGATCGTCGCGCTGTTCACCGTGGCGGTGGCGCTCACGTTGGCTGCCCGCTACAGCCCAGGATACGTCCTCGTGGTTCTGCCGTTGCACCGGATCGAGCTTTCCCTCAACTTCGCGACCGTGCTGTTGTTGCTTGCTTTCCTCGCGGTCTATGTGCTTGTGCGCGCGCTCAGCCTGACGCTGGCCTTGCCGTCACGGGCGGTGGAATTCCGACGCGAGCAACAGCGTGCGCGGGCGCGCCGCGCGTTTCAGGATGCGCTGCGAGCCTTCTTCGAAGGCCGCTTCGGGCATGCCGAACGCGCAGCGAAGCAGGCGCTGGACCAGAACGAGGCGGTGGCCCTGAGCCTTGTGCTGGCGGCGCGGGCGGCTCACGAGTTGAGATCGTTCCCTGCCCGTGACGACTATCTGCGAGAGATGGAGAGCCGGGCCCCGCAGGAGGGATACTTACGGCTGATGACCCAGGCCGAGCTGTTGCTCGATGAGCGCCGCTACCTCGATGCGCTCCAGGCGCTGGGCAAGCTGCCGGACAAGCACACCGCTGCGTTGCGGCTAGAGCTCAGAGCACAGCAGCTGACCAAGAACTGGGACCGGGTGTTGCAGCTGCTGCCGCAGGTGGAACAGCGCAGGGTGTTCGAGCCTGCGCTGCTGGAGCAGATCAAGCGCTACGCCCAGACCGAGAATCTAAAGCGCAAGGGGTTGGACGCGAAGAGTCTGCGTGAGTCCTGGGACAGGCTGCCGCCCGAGGATCGCAAGGACGGTCGAATCGCAGCGGCGGCGGCCCGGTGCTTCATCGCGTTGGGTGACTGCAGCGAGGCGCATCGGCTCATCGAAGACAGCCTGGACGCGAACTGGGACTCAGCGCTGCTGCCGCTGTACGTGGAGTGCCTGCCGCGCGACGCCCGCCGCCATTTGGAGCGGGCCGAAGGCTGGCTCGAGCAGCACCCGGCCGACCCCGCCCTGCTGCTCGCTCTGGGGCAGCTGTGCATGCAGCAGGAGTTGTGGGGCAAGGCGCGCAGCTATCTGGAGGCGAGCCTAGCGGTGGAGCCGAGCCATACCGCCTACGTCCAGTTCGGCAAGCTGCTGGAGCGCATCGGCAAGCCGGAAGACGCCAGCCGGATGTATCGTGAAGGGTTAGAACTGGCGCTCGGCCAACTCAAGAAGAGCACCGGCGGCCGCCGCCGGCTCACGGCATAAGCAAAGGAACCTGACGTCTAGCTCCTGCCGCGCACAGGTGGAACTGGAGCAAGGCTTCCCAAAAAACAGGCCAACCGCTGCCAAGGGAGAGAGGAGGTAGAGCCCGCCGGACTTAGCGTCCGCACCCATTCACTGACCAACCTTAAGGAAAGGCAGCGCGATGAACACCACCGACCGCGCCCACGCGACCCTCGACAAGGACCTCCCGCTCAAGGAGGACATCCGCTTGCTGGGGCGATTGCTCGGCGACACTCTGCGCGAGCAAGACGGTGATCAGACCTTCGATTTGATCGAACGCATCCGCCAGACCGCGATTCGCTTCCGCCGCGAAGGGGACACGCAGGCCCGCGCTGAGCTGGAAGCGATCCTCAGCCGGCTTAGCCACGCGCAGACCGTGTCGGTGACGCGCGCTTTCACCTACTTCTCCCAGCTTTCCAATATCGCCGAAGACCTGCACCACAACCGGCGCCGCCGGGCGCACCAGATCGCCGGCTCACTGCCACAGGAAGGCAGCCTAGCGGCGGCGCTGTTACGCGTGGCCGAGGCGGAGCCGGGGCCGGAAGCCGTTGCGGAGTTCTTCCGCGAAGCGCTGATCTCGCCGGTGCTGACCGCGCACCCGACCGAGGTCCAGCGCAAGAGCATCCTGGACTGCCAGCTGGAGATCGCGCGGCTGCTCACCGAGCGTGACCGGATGGATCTGACGCCGGAGGAGCGCGCCTCGAGCGAGGAGCAGCTGCGGCGCGTGATCCTGACGCTGTGGCAGACCCGCATCCTGCGCGAACTGCGCCTGACGGTGCGCGACGAGATCGAGAACGGGCTGTCCTACTATCGCTACACGTTCCTGCGCCAACTTCCGCGCCTGTACGCCGAGATCGAGGATCTGCTGAAGGCGCGCTGGCCGGGCACTCACATCCCGGTGGCCCCGATTCTGCGGCTGGGAGCGTGGATTGGCGGTGACCGCGACGGCAACCCCTACGTCACCCACGATGTCACCCGACACGCGCTGATGCGGCAGTCGTCCGTGGCCCTCGATTTCTACCTCAGTGAGGTGCATCAGCTCGGAGCCGAGCTGTCCCAGTCGCTGCGGCTGGTCAGCGTGAGCCCCGAGCTGGAGGCGCTGGCAGCCCGCTCTCCTGACGCCTCCGAGCACCGTCGCGACGAACTGTACCGGCGGGCGCTGATCGGTGTGTACGCCCGGCTGGCCGCCACCTCGCGCCGTCTCGACCAGCGTCCGCCCGAGCGGCTGGAGGTTGCGCCCGCGCAGCCCTATGCCGACGCCGGCGAGTTCACGGGTGAGTTGGAGGTGATCGGCCGATCGCTGATCCAGCACGGCTCGGCACGCCTGGCTAGCGGCCGACTACGCAACCTCAAGCGCGCTGCACAGGTGTTTGGGTTTCATCTGGCTCCGTTGGATATGCGCCAGCACAGCGGCGTGCACGACAAGGTCGTGGCGGAGCTGTTCCTGCTGGGCGCGCACCGCGAAGGCTATGATCAGCTTCTCGAGCAAGAACGCCGGCGCTGGCTGCTGGCCGAGCTGACCGTGCCACGGCTACTGCGCTCGCCGTTCCTGAGCTACACCCCGGACACTGAGAACGAGCTCCGTATCTTGGATACAGCCGCCGAGCTGCACCGACGGTATGGGCCCGAGGCGCTGCCCAACTACATCATTTCCAACGCCAGCAACGCGAGCGATGTGCTGGAGGTGGCGCTGCTATTGAAGGAGGCCGGTCTGATGCAGCCGGGCGCGCCCCCGCGCCTGGCGCTCAACATCATCCCGCTGTTCGAGACCATCGCGGACCTGCGCGGCTGCGGTGCCATCATGCAGGCATTGTTCTCGACGCCGGAGTACCGCCGCATGGTGGAGTGCCGCGGTGGGGTACAGGAGATCATGCTGGGCTACTCGGACAGCAACAAAGACGGAGGCTACCTCACCTCCAACTGGGAGCTCTACCGGGCGGAAGTCAAACTGGTAGAAGTGTGCGAGCGACACGGCGTGAAGCTGCGCCTGTTCCACGGCCGCGGCGGCACCGTCGGGCGCGGCGGTGGGCCGAGCTACCAGGCCATCCTGGCGCAGCCGCCGGGCAGCGTGCAGGGCCAGATCCGCATCACCGAGCAGGGTGAAGTCATCGCCAGCAAGTACTCGGATCCCGACATCGGCCGACGCAACCTGGAGACGCTGGTGGCGGCCACGCTCGAGGCAACCCTGCTGGATCGCGCTACCGCACGCGGCGACTCCGGGCAGTACAACGAAGCGATGGAGGAGCTGTCGGCCGACGGCTTCAAGGCCTACCGACACTTGGTGTACGAGACGCCTGGCTTTGTCAGCTTCTTCCGTACCGCCACGCCGATCACCGAGATTGCCGATCTGCACGTAGGCAGCCGTCCGGCTGCGCGGCGCAAGTCCGACCGGATCGAGGACCTGCGGGCCATTCCGTGGGTATTCAGCTGGTCGCTCGCGCGCATCATGTTGCCGGGCTGGTATGGCTTCGGTACCGCGGTCGAGCAGTTCATCGCGCGCCGCGGCGAGCGCGGCATCACCACGCTGCAGGACATGTACCGAAGCTGGCCGTTCTTCCAGGCGCTCCTGTCCAACATGGACATGGTGCTGGCCAAGGCCGACATCCACATCGCGTCGCGCTACGCCGCGCTGGTGGCGGACCAGGAGCTGCGCGACAGGATCTTTGGTCGCATCCAGGCCGAGATGCAACGCACGGCGAACTACCTGTTGGCCATCACCGGCCAGCGCGAGCTGCTGGAATCCAATCCCATGCTGGCGCGCAGCTTCCGCAACCGCTCACCCTACATCGACCCGCTCAACCATCTGCAAGTCGAGTCCCTGCGCCGGTTCCGGGCCGGGGAGCAGGACGACAAGGTCAAGCGCGCCATCCTCCTCACGATCAACGGCATCGCCGCCGGCCTTCGCAACAGCGGCTGAGGCGATTCTCCGTGGTTAGCCCAGCTTGGCCCCGTCGGAGGGCGTGAAAGCGTCGGAAAAGAACTCGTCCTCGGGAAGCTTGCAGTGCGAGGTGAAGTCGGCATGTGCGGCTTCGACCATGACGGGGGCGCCGCATGCGTAGACCTGGTAGCCGGACATGTCGGGGAGGTCCTCCATCACGGCGCGGTGCACCAGGCCCGTGCGCCCAACCCAGTTGTCCTCGGGGCGCGCGTCGGACAGCACCGGCACGAAGCTGAAGTTGTCGTGCTCCTGCTGCCACCGCTCGGCCAGCTCACTCATATACAGCTCCGGCCGAATGCGCACGCCCCAGTAGAGCACCATCTGCCGCTTCACGCCGGTATGGAAGGCATGCTCGACGATGCTCTTGATGG
Organism: Gammaproteobacteria bacterium; assembly: GCA_041488255.1. Lineage (GTDB taxonomy): Bacteria > Pseudomonadota > Gammaproteobacteria > Burkholderiales > SHXO01 > SHXO01. The sequence continues at coordinate 17,607 of JBGPOV010000012.1, forward strand.
GCGCGAACCCGGTGCCGCTGGCGAGGAAGATGATCGGCTTGTCGCTGTCCTCGCGCAGGAAGAAGGTGCCCAGCGGCCCCTCGAAGCGCAGGATGTCGCGCTCCTTCATCTTGTTGAACACGTAGTCGGTGAACGCGCCGCCCGCCATGTTGCGCACATGTAGCTCGATGTGCGCGTCGTCGTCGGGCGGGTTTGCCATGGAGTAGGCGCGGCGCTTGCCGTCGCGCATGATGATCTCGAGGTACTGCCCAGCCAGAAACTGCAACCGCTCATTGGCGGGCAGGCTCAGGTAAAGCACGGAAACGTCGTAGGACGGTCGTTCGATCCGTTGCACCCGGCAGGGTAGCTTCTTGATCGGGAGCTCCCCCGCTGCGCTGATCTCGCGCGCCTCGATTGCCAGGTCGGTGAGCGGCTTGGCTTGGCAGAACAGTGCGAAGCCGTACTTCTTCTCGAATTCCGGCAGGATATGCGCCGCGTACTGACCGTAATCCACTTTGCCTTCCAGGACCTTCCCCTTGCACGCACCGCAGGCGCCGTTGCGGCAACCATAGGGCAGGACGATCCCGCTGCGCATGGCGGCCTCGAGGACGGCCTCGCCTTCCTCGACGCTGAAGGTGCGCTGACTCGGCTGGATGGTGACCCGAAAGGACATCCAATACCCCTCAACCGGGCAGGGCGCTACCACCCACCGGCGCCGCCTCCACTTCCACTAAAATGACGGGATGAAGCGACTCCTGATTGTGGGCTGCGGCGATGTGGCCCTGCGCATGGTGGGGCTATTGCGCGGGCGCTATCGTCTGTTCGCGCTGTCCCACTCCGTTCAACGCCACGCTCTGCTGCGCGACCACGGGATCGTTCCGCTGCCAGGAAACCTGGATGACCCGGCTACACTGTCGCGCCTGGCCGGGCTGCCGCACGATGTCCTGCACTTTGCCCCACCGCCCAACCAGGGGTCGCTGGATTCGCGTACCAGCAACCTCATCCGGGCGCTCAGAAGGAGGCGGAGCATACCACAGCGCCTGGTCTACATCAGTACCAGTGGCGTGTATGGCGACTGCCGCGGCGCGGTGGTGGACGAGCGCAGTCCGCTGCGGCCGGAGAGCGACCGCGCGCGCCGGCGCGCGGATGCGGAACGCATGCTGCGTGCATGGGGGCGAGATAGCGGGGTGGGCGTGGTGATCCTTCGCGTGCCGGGTATCTACGCCGCCAACCGGCTTCCCATCGAGCGCCTCCGGGCCGGGACCCCGGCGCTGGCCCACGCGGAGGACGCCTATAGCAACCACATCCATGCCGACGACCTTGCGCGCATCGTCCTGGCGGCGCTGTCGCGCGGGCGGGCGGGACGGGCCTACAACGCCTCCGATGGTGCCTCGCTGAAGATGGGCGACTACTTCGATTTGGTAGCGCAGAGCTTGGGGCTGCCGCCGCCACCGCGCATCTCCCGTCGGGAGGCCGAGAGGCGCGTGCTGCAGCCCCTGCTATCGTTCATGCACGAGTCGCGCAGGCTATCCAACCGCCGCCTGAAGGAGGAGCTGCGCGTGCGTCTGCGCTATGCGAACGTGGCAGAGGGGTTGGCCGAAGCACCGCGGTTGCGGCTCACGCCGACCGCCTAGCATTCGTCCCCAGCCGGGCGCGTCTATGGCATCATCCGCCCCCCGCAATGCGAGATCTGCCCACATGGAACCGATCCTGCTGGTGCTCACCAACGCGCCTGACCGCGAAGCCGCCCGGAGGTTAGCCGACGGCCTGATCGGTGCCCGACTGGCGGCTTGCGTCAACCTGCTCGCGGAATGCACCTCGGTGTACCGTTGGAAGGGGGCGGTGGAGACTGCTTCCGAGGTGCCCGTGCTGATCAAGACCCGCGCCGCGCTGTTTCCCGAAGTCAAAGCCTTCATCCTCGGGCACCATCCTTATGAAGTCCCCGAGGTGATCGCGGTTGCGGTGGACAGCGGGTCTCCCGCCTATCTGCAATGGCTCGCGCAAGAGACACAACCGGAACCGCCACGCGCTGTCGAACGCTCATGACACCCTGGTTGAAACTCGTGTCCTCACCGGCGGCTTCGACCGGCCTGGCTGTTTGCATTGCGTTGTTGGCGTGCAGCGTGCCGGCCCAGGGCGACCTACTACCCCCGGCGCAGGTCTACAAGTTCCCCCCCGGTCGGGCGGACACCGTCAGCGTCGAGGGGCAGACGCAGGCAGTAGGGCTTATCCTCGCGGCTGCCAACGCCGCGCCCGGCGCGTCTGCGAGCGACGCTGGCGGCGCGCTCTCCAAGCTGCATTCACTGGCCGGGAGCAGCGACGCCGAGGAGGCGTTCCTCCCGATGGACAAAGCCTTCAAGGTGGACATGAAGGTCACGGATGCGCACACGCTCGTGGCCGAGTTCGCGCCTGCCGACACCTACTACCTGTACCGCGACAAGATCGCGTTCGCGGCGCCCAAGGAATCGGGCATCTCGATCGCCAGGGTTTCGCTGCCGCCAGGGGAGATGAAATCTGATCCCAACTTTGGCGACACCGAGGTGTTCCACAAGCCGTTCCAAGCCGTGATCACTCTCGACCGGGGCCAGGCGCGTGACGCGCGCCGGCTGTTGGTGGAGGCGCGCTACCAGGGCTGCAGCGAAAAAGGCTTATGCTACCCGCCCGCGAAGAAGACCTTCGATCTGATGCTCGCTGCTTGGCGGCCAGCGGCTGCCGCTGCCGTCGGCTCGAGTTCACCAGGGGCCGCGCCATCGGCGCAAGCGATCGCTGCTCCGCGAACCGAGGTCGCGAGCGCCGGCTCGCCATCCGCCGGAAGCGATGGCTCACGGCGCGACGAGGCCTCTTCGCAGAATGAAACCTCGCAGGTGGCCGGCATCCTCAGGTCGGGGAGCTTCTGGGTGGTCGTGGCGAGCTTCTTCGGCGCCGGCCTGCTGCTGTCGTTCACGCCCTGCGTGCTGCCTATGGTGCCGATTCTCTCGGGAATCATCGTTGGCCAGGGGCACCGGGTGACTAGAAAGGAAGCCTTCTCGCTCTCTCTGGCCTACGTAGTCGGAATGGCCATTACCTACGCGCTGGCCGGCATCGGCGCGGGGCTGTCGGGAACGCTGTTGTCCAACGCGCTGCAGAACCCGTGGGTGCTGGGGGCGTTCGCCGCCCTGTTCGTGGTGCTCTCGCTGTCCATGTTCGGCTTCTATGAGCTGCAGCTACCTTCGGCGTTCCAGAGCAAGCTGTCAAACACGAGCAACAGGGTCAGGGGGGGAACATTCTGGGGCGTTTTCATCATGGGCGTGCTGTCCGCGCTGATCGTCGGCCCATGCGTCGCGGCCCCACTCGCAGGCGCGCTTCTGTATATCAACCAGACCCGCAACGCCGTCCTCGGCGGAACGGCGTTGTTCGCGCTGGCTCTCGGGATGGGCGTACCGCTGCTGGCGGTCGGCCTGTCGGCGGGGACGCTGCTTCCCAAGGCGGGCGCCTGGATGCAAACCATCAAGAACCTGTTTGGCGTCATGCTCCTCGGGCTGGCCATCTGGATCATCTCTCCGGTGATTCCCTCGAGCGTGCACATGCTGCTGTGGGCAGCCTTGCTGATCGTCTCTGCCATCTATCTGCACGCCATCGACCCGTTAGCCCACAACGCCTCGGGTTTCCACAAGCTGTGGAAGGGTGTCGGAGTGATCGCGCTGCTGCTCGGTGTTGCCTTGCTGGCCGGGGCTCTTTCCGGTGGCCGCGACATCCTGCAGCCACTCGCGGGGCTACGCGGGGCGGGCGCTATGCCCATGGAAGCCAGCGGGCACCCAAGATTCGAGCGCATCCACTCGGTTGCCGAGCTCGATCAGCGGGTCGCGCAAGCTGGTGGCAGGGCGGTGATGCTCGATTTTTACGCCGACTGGTGTGTGTCGTGCAAGGAGATGGAGCGGTTCACTTTCAGCGACCCGCAGGTGCAGGCGCGCATGGGCCGAATGCTTCTGCTGCAGGCCGACGTGACCGCCAACGCGGACCAGGACAAGGAGTTGCTCAAGCGGTTCGGGCTGTTCGGGCCGCCCGGAATCCTTTTCTTCGGGCCTGACGGACGGGAGCTCGAACGGGTCCGCGTGATCGGGTTTCAGCCGGCCGAGAAGTTCGTAGGCGCGTTGGACGCTGCGCTGCACAGCCCATGACCCGAGCAGTTCAGATTGCCATCGTGGTGGCAGCGGCTGCCGCAGCGCTGGCGGCGGGGTCTCTGCTACGCCTTGGCAGCCAGGACCAGGCAGATAGCACCATTCCAGCCGCGTCCGCTGCAGCGGGATTAATGGCGGCTCGATTGCCCGACACGGAGGGCCGGACGCGGGCTTTGGAGCAGTGGCGTGGCAAAGTGCTGGTGGTGAACTTCTGGGCCACCTGGTGCACGCCCTGCCGTGAGGAGATCCCCGCGTTCATCAAAGTCCAGGACAAATGGGGTACCCGGGGGCTGCAGATCATAGGGATCGCAATCGACGACAACGACAAGGTCCGTCCGTACGCCGCTGAGTTGAAGATCAACTATCCGATTCTTGTCGCCGGCCTCGACGGGATAGAGCTGGCCCGCCAGGCGGGAAACCGCCTGGGTGGGCTACCCTTCACCGTCGTATTCGATCGCCAAGGGGGGGCCGTTCATAGCCAGCTCGGTGGCGTTACTCAGCAGAAGCTGGAGGCGCTCATCCAGCCTCTGCTCTAGGGCATCGCGGCTGCGTTCTCGCGTACCGTCAACGGTAAGTTCTGCGATCCCGCGTAGAACATCGGCGATCGAGTCGTATCATCGTTTGCCGCTTCTCGCCCGTCATGATGGTACATTCCGTTATCGCTCCCTGGCGCTGCAGCCCCGCCTGCCGCTGCCGTCGGTTCGCCCCGACCTTCCGTCAAGTTCTTCGAAGTTCGCAAAAACCTGGACATCTTGCGCCCAGCTGCGGCAAACTTGCGAGCGCGATGACCCCCTGCAGCAGAGAAAGCCTGGATCTGCGGTCCGGCAGACGTGCCAGGGCCCAACGCGGCCGACACGCGGAATCCATTAACCCAGTGCGCCGATACGCTGAAGATGCGGCTGGAGTAGCCGGTACCCCAATGCGATGGTAACTGGCGCCCCGACCGCCAGCCGCAAGGCATGAGCGTCTAGCCATGGATGTGCGAAAACTCAAGAAGCTGATCGATTTGGTTCAGGAGTCGGGCATCGCTGAGCTCGAGATCACGGAGGGGGAAGAAAAGGTTCGCATCAGCCGGGTGGGCCATGGGAGCCAGATCGCGGCGATGCCGGTGCCACAGGTGACAGCCATCCCAGTCGCCGCGGCGGCGCCTGCCGCGGCCTCAGCCACCGAGGTGCTCGCGCCGGTCGAGGGGCATGTCGTCAAGTCGCCTATGGTCGGGACCTTCTATCGCGCTGCCTCGCCGGGTGCCAAGACCTTCGTGGAGGTAGGCGACCGGGTCAACCCCGGCGATACGCTGTGCATCATCGAGGCCATGAAGTTGCTGAACGAGATCGAGGCGGACCAGGGCGGGGTGATCAAGGAAGTCTACGTAGAGAATGGTCAGCCGGTCGAGTACGGCGAGCCGCTGTTTCTGATTGCTTAAGCCATCCAGTGTTCGAGAAGATCCTGATCGCCAACCGCGGCGAGATCGCGCTTCGCATTCAGCGCGCCTGCCGCGAGCTGGGCGTGAAGACCGTAGCCGTCCACTCCGAGGCGGATGCCGACGCAAAGTACGTGCGTCTGGCCGACGAATCAGTCTGCATAGGGCCGCCGCCCTCCATCCATAGCTACCTCAACATTCCCGCGATCATCAGCGCGGCCGAAGTGACGGACGCCGAGGCCATCCACCCGGGTTACGGGTTCTTGTCGGAGAACGCTGATTTTGCCGAGCGCGTGGAGAAGAGCGGCTTCGTGTTCGTGGGGCCGCGGCCGGAGACTATCCGGCTGATGGGCGACAAGGTCAGCGCGAAGCATGCGATGATCAAAGCTGGCGTGCCGGTGGTGCCCGGCTCCGAAGGTCAGCTGCCGGAGTCTCCGGATGAGATCGTCAAGATCGCCCGCGGCGTGGGCTATCCGGTGATCGTCAAGGCCGCCGGCGGCGGCGGCGGTCGGGGCATGCGCGTGGTGCACACCGAAGCCGCGCTCCTTAACGCCGTGAGCATGACCCGCTCGGAGGCCCAGGCCGCGTTCGGCAATCCCATGGTGTACCTGGAGAAGTTCTTGGAGAGCCCACGCCACGTGGAGATCCAGGTGCTCGCAGACGAGCACAAGAACGCCGTCTACCTCGGGGATCGGGACTGCTCCATGCAGCGCCGACACCAGAAAATCATCGAGGAGGCGCCTGCGCCGCTGATCAATCCGCGCCAGAAGGCGCGCATCGGAGAGCGTTGCGCCGAGGCCTGCCGCAAGATCGGCTACCGGGGTGCCGGCACCTTCGAGTTCTTGTTCGAGAAGGGCGAGTTCTACTTCATCGAGATGAACACGCGTGTGCAGGTGGAGCACCCGGTGACCGAGATGATCACTGGAATCGACATCGTGCAGGCGCAGATCCGGGTCGCCTCGGGACAGAAGCTGCCCTTCAGGCAGCGCGACATCCAGTTTCGCGGCCACGCGGTCGAGTGCCGTATCAACGCCGAGCATCCGTACAAGTTCAGCCCTTCGCCAGGCCGAATCACCCAGTTCCACGTGCCTGGCGGGCCCGGTATACGGGTGGACTCGCACGTCTATGCCAACTACTTCGTCCCGCCGAACTATGACTCGCTGGTCGGCAAAGTCATCGCCTGGGCCGATACCCGGGAGCAAGCCATCGCCAAGATGCGCATCGCGCTGTCCGAGATGATTGTCGAGGGGATCGAAACCAACCTGCCTCTGCATCAGGAGCTGATGCTCGACTCCGCCTTTTTGCGCGGCGGCACCAGCATCCACTACCTCGAAGAGAAGCTCTCCAAGCAGAGCCGCCCGGATTGATCTTCGGATCCTTGCCATGCGCTGGGTCTCGCTCAGCCTGGAAATAGATGCGGCCTGGGTTGAGAGCCTGGCGGACGCGCTGCTGGAACACGGCGCCCTCTCGGTCCAGGTCACCGACGCCGATGCGGGAACAGCGCGGGAAACACCGCTGTTTAGGGAACCTGGCGAGGCGCCGGAGGCCCTGTGGCCGCGTAACCTTCTCAGCGCGCTATTCGATTCTGGCGTCGATCCTGCCCAGGCGCTGGGTGCGGCCTGCCGGGCCGTGGGAGCGCCCGTTCCCGCCGAGTTGCGCACCGAGCCGGTGTGGGACCAGGACTGGGTGCGCGCGACTCAGCAGCAGTTCGGGCCCATTCAGATCTCGCCGCGCTTGTGGATCGTACCCTCTTGGTGCGAGCCACCCGTTGCTGGCGCTTTGGTGCTCGAGCTGGATCCGGGTCTTGCCTTTGGAACGGGCGCCCATCCCACCACGTGGCAGTGCCTGCGGTGGCTCGAGGATAATTTGCGTCCTGGGCAATCGGTCCTCGATTTCGGCTGCGGCAGCGGCATCCTGGCGATCGCGGCCAAGAAGCTCGGGGCGGGGCGCGTCGCAGCCACCGACATCGACCGCAGCGCGGTAGAGGCGAGCCGGCGCAATGCGCGCGAGAATGGTGTCGTGGTCGACCTTCTAACGCCCGATGTCCCGCACGGCGAATGGTTTGACGTGGTGGTAGCCAACCTACTGGCCAACCCGCTCAAGCGGCTGGCATCGTTGCTGGCCGCCCACACCCGCCCCGCGGGGAATATCGTTCTGGCGGGGATACTCGACGCCCAGGAGCGTGCCGTCAGCGCAGCCTTTGCCGAGTGGTTCGATCTGGCTCCTGTTCATCCGCGCGACGGCTGGATCGGCTTGGCGGGCCAGCGGAAACTGGTCACCTGATGCATGACCCCATGGCGGGCAGAGCGAGCTTTGCCGGCGGTCCAGACACATGCGTACAGGAGTTTGACCGGTACCGCATCCGTACTCGCGGCGTCCTCGACCGCGATCGATCGGGGTAAGCTTGTGGATTGATAGAGTCCGGAACGCGCCAGACCCAGCCTATGAGCATGTACACCCGCTGCCCGCACTGCGACACCTATTTTCGCGTATCGCGCGAGCAGCTGCAGGCTTCCAGTGGCCAGGTGCGCTGCGGGCGCTGTCAGAAGGTGTTTGATGCCTTCGCCGCACTCACGTCCCAGTTGCCCGCTACCGCCACAGCGGCGGGCAGACCAGCTACATCCAGCCCCGCACTGCCGCCATCCAGTCCACCTCGCCAATCGGTCTCCGCGCCAGCCCCGCCGCCCGCACTAGCGGCCATGCTGGCCCCTTCGGGGCAGCCGTCAGTACCCCACGTCCCCAGGACTGAGCCCCCGCCGCTGGAGGCACAGGCCAGCCTGGCCGCAGCCCAGGCGGAAATCCTGACACTGCCCGATGACCTCTTCGGCGCTGGCGCCGTTCGACGTGTGTACGGCCGGCGCTGGCCCTGGGCGGTGGGCAGCCTCGCGCTGGCCGCCACACTGCTTGCACAGGCCGTGTATTTCTTCGCAACCGAGTTGGCCGTGCGTCTGCCGCAGTTCCGCCCGCAGCTGACCGAGGTCTGCCTGTGGGTTCGGTGCACCGTGGTGCTGCCGCGGCTGCCGGACCAGCTGTTCATCGAGGCCTCCGATCTCCAGGTGCTCGATGCCACCCAGCCGAGCGAGGTTCTGTTGACTGCAAGCATACGCAATCGCGCCCCAGTGGCGCAGGAGCTGCCGTTGATCGAGCTGACACTGGCCGATGCGTTGAGCCAGACTGCGGCGCGCAAGGTGTTCTATCCCGCCGACTACCTCGACGAGTCCCAGGGCCCGAGCCACGGGATCGGTTCGAATCAAGAGATCCCGCTCAAGCTCTACCTCAACACCGGCGACATCAAGCCCACGGGTTATCGGTTATACCTGTTTTTCGCATGATCGACGTCAATCTCAAGCGCACAGCTCTGTTCGAAGAGCACCGCCGGCTCAATGCCCGCCTGGTGGACTTCGGCGGCTGGGAGATGCCTTTGCATTACGGTTCCCAGATCGAGGAGCACCAGCGTGTCCGACGCGACGCGGGGGTCTTCGACGTCTCGCACATGCTGGTGATCGATGTCGAGGGCGGCGCGGCGCGCGAGTTTCTGCGGCGCGTGCTGGCCAACGACGTGGCGCGCCTTACCGTGGCCGGCAAGGCGCTCTACTCCTGTCTGCTGAACGAGGCGGGCGGCATCCTCGACGACTTGATCGTTTACCACCTCGGTCCGAAGGGCTACCGTCTGGTCGTGAATGCGGCGACCGCGGAGAAGGACCTGATTTGGATCAACGGGCTGCGCGACCGCTTCGCCTCAGAACTGGGTCTGCGCGCACGACGCGATTTGGCGATGATCGCGGTCCAGGGACGGGAAGCGCGCGCGCGCTTCTGGCAGACCCGGGAAACGTCGCGCGCGGCCACGGAAGGGCTCGGTGTCTTTCAAGGTACCGCTGCGGCGGACATGTTCGTGGCGCGCACCGGCTATACCGGCGAAGATGGCTTCGAGATCATGCTTCCTCTGGACCAGGTCGTATTGCTCTGGCGCGATCTGGTCGCGGCGGGCGTAGCGCCGTGCGGACTCGGTGCGCGCGACACGCTGCGTCTGGAAGCGGGAATGAACCTCTACGGGCAGGACATGGACGAGTCGGTGACGCCTATGGAGTCGGGCTTGGCCTGGACGGTGGACCTGACAGGCGAGCGCGAGTTCGTCGGTCGCCGGGCACTGGTCGATGCGGCCCCGCGTTCTCGCCTGATGGGGCTCGTGCTCCTGGATAGAGGCGTATTGCGCAGCCACCAGCCGGTGCGTACGGCACAGGGCGAAGGGACCACGACAAGCGGCAGTTTTTCACCCACGCTGAGCTGCTCCATCGCGCTTGCGCGAGTTCCGCTGGGCGTGGCGATTGGTGACGCAGTCCAGGTGCAGGTGCGGGATAAATGGCTGGACGCCAAGGTAGTAAGATACCCGTTTGTTCGAATGGGCAAGAGCCTGCTGCAGTAGCCGGCCTTCCTGATACCGCGACGAGGAGGTCCCGATGCACCTGCCCGCCGATCTGAAGTACACCGACACCCACGAGTGGGTGCGGCGCAACGGCGACGGCACGGTCACGGTCGGCATTACCTGGCATGCCCAGGACCGGCTCGGCGACCTGGTTTACGTGGAGAACCCGCAGCTCGGCAAGTCCTTCAAGAAGGGCCAGGAGTGCGGGGTGGTCGAGTCCGTCAAGGCCGCCTCGGACATCTACGCGCCGGTCTCCGGAGACGTGATCGCGGTCAACCAGGACCTCGCCAGCAGCCCGGAGAAGATCAACCAAGACGCGTACGCCGCCTGGATGTTCAAGCTGAAGCCGAGCGATCCGGGTGAGTTCGACCAGCTTCTCGATGCGGCAGCTTACGAGCAGCTGATCGCATCGGACTCCAACTAGCACGCCCGACGATCCTGCTTATGGTCGCCTCACCCCAACCGTGGGGCGCACTTCTTTTCTGACTCCCGCTTCCTGAAGTGCCCTTTATCCCCCACACCGAAGCCGATGTCCGCCTCATGCTGCAGGCCATCGGTGTGTCGTCAATCGAGGACCTGTTCGAAGAGATTCCCGCCGGCCTGAAGGACGCACGGCTCGACCGGGTGCCGCGGGGGCTCACCGAGATGGAGGCGCTGCGCCTGATGCACGAGCGTGCGGAGGCAGACGGGCAGTACCTGAACTTCATCGGCGCAGGCGCCTACGAGCACCACATCCCCGCAGCTGTCTGGCAACTCGCCACGCGCGGCGAGTTTTACTCCGCGTACACACCCTATCAGGCGGAGGCCAGCCAGGGCACGCTGCAGGTGCTGTACGAGTACCAGACCATGATGTCCTCACTGACCGGCCTGGATGTGACCAACGCAAGCCTGTACGACGGGGCCTCGGCCTTGGCCGAAGCGGTGCTCATGGCGGTGCGGTTGCACAAGTCCTCGCACCGTGTGCTGATGCCGGCCACGCTGCATCCGATCTACCGCGACGTCGTGCGCAGCATCGTCTCGAACCAGCAGATCGAGCTGATACCGGTGCCCTATTGCACCGAGAAGGGGACGACCCTCGCGGAGGCGCTAACGCGTTTCGACGGCCAGGACTTCGCTGCGCTGGTGGTGCCACAGCCGAATTTCTTCGGCGCGCTCGAACCCGTGCATGCGCTGACCGACTGGGCGCACCAGCAGGGCGCGCTGGTGATCGCGTCGGTCAACCCGGTCGCGTTGGCGTTGCTGACGCCTCCCGGACGCTGGGGTGCGGGGGGGGCGGATATCGCGGTAGGCGAAGGCCAGCCGCTGGGCGTTCCACTGGCTGCAGGCGGACCCTATTTCGGGTTCATGGCCTGCAAGCAGGCGCATGTGCGCCAGATGCCCGGGCGCATCGTCGGGCGCACACTAGACGTGGACGGCAAGCCCGGCTTCACGCTTACGTTACAGGCGCGCGAGCAGCACATCCGCCGCTCTAAGGCAACCTCGAACATCTGCACCAACCAGGGCCTGGCGGTGACGGCCGCCACAATCCATCTTGCGCTCCTCGGGCCAGAGGGGTTGAAGCGCGTGGCGCACGCCTGCCACGGCAACCTGCTCGCGCTGCTCGACCGGCTGAAGAGCGTGCCCGGCGTTTCGCGCCGCTTCTCCGCGCCCGTGTTTCACGAAGCAGCGCTGTCGCTGTCCGCCCCCTGCAACCGCGTACTCGATCAGATGCGTGAGCAAAGACTGCTGGCAGGCATCGACCTGCGCGAGTTCTACCCCGAGCTGGGGGACGCCCTTCTAGTCTGCACCACCGAGACCAAAACCGAGGCCGACCTCGACCGCTATGCGTGGAGCCTCTCCGCCGCCCACTCCGCGCAGCTTGACGCGGGGGCTTGACCCGGACCGCTAGTCTTAACCGTTCCGCTCGACCACACAGGAGACCCGAATGGCCACCGTCACTCTAAAAGGAAACCCCGTTACGGTCGGGGGCGCGCTGCCCGGCAAGGGCACCTCGGCACCCGATTTCACCCTCACCAACAAGGATCTGAAGGATGTCACGCTGGCGGACTTTGCCGGCAAGCGCAAGGTGCTCAACATCGTCCCCAGCCTCGACACGCCCACCTGCGCCAAGTCCACGCGTGTGTTCAATGAGAAGGCGAGCAGCATGAACAACACCGTGGTGCTGGTGATCTCGGCTGACCTGCCATTTGCGATGTCGCGCTTCTGCAGCGCAGAGGGCTTGAACAATGTGGTCACGCTTTCCACCTTTCGCAACCATGCGTTCCACGGTAAGTACGGCGTGGATATCGCCGACAGCCCCCTCAAGGGGTTGACCGCCCGCGCGGTGGTGGTGTTGGATGAGAACAACAAGGTGGCCCACGCGGAGCTGGTGCTCGAGATCGCAAATGAGCCCAACTACGACGCGGCGCTGGCCGCGCTCAAGTAGGAGGACTGGACACAGGTTGCTAACCTGGGCCCAATAGCCTGCTGCGTTCGGCCACGGGCGACTGCGGCGAAGGCTGGCCAACTTTTCGCGCCGATGCAAGCACGACATCCACGATGCTGATCTTCGAACTGTCGCAACCCGGCCGTGCTAGCCGCGCCCAGGCGCCGGCCTGGGCGGCACGCGCGCCGGAAATCCCACTCGAGCTGCGGCGGGACGGAGCGCCGCTGCTGCCCGAGGTCTCCGAGCTGGACGCGGTGCGCCACTATACGCGCCTGTCCCAGCGCAATTTCTCCATCGACACGCAGTTCTATCCGCTGGGCTCCTGCACCATGAAGTACAATCCGCGCGCCTGCAACGCGGCCGCACTGCTGCCGCAGTTCCTCTCCCGACACCCGCTGGCACCCGAGCCCACCGGGCAAGGGTTTATGGCTTGCCTGTTCGAACTGCAGGAGATGCTCAAGGACATCACGGGCATGGCGGCGGTGAGCCTGACCCCCATGGCCGGCGCGCAGGGCGAGTTTGCCGGCGTAGCGATGATCCGTGCTTACCACCGATGCCGCGGCGATGGCGCACGCAGCGAAATCATCGTACCGGACGCGGCCCACGGTACCAACCCTGCCACCGCCACGATGTCCGGCTATGCGGTGCGCGAGATCCCTACCGACCGCGACGGCGACGTGGACCTGCGTGCGCTGCGCGCCGCGGTTGGCCCGCACACCGCGGGCCTCATGCTTACCAACCCTTCCACGCTCGGCGTTTTCGAGGGGAAGATCCTGGATATCCGCGAAATCGTGCATGCAGCGGGCGGCTTGCTGTACTACGACGGCGCCAACCTCAACGCGATCCTAGGCAAGGTGAAGCCCGGGGCGATGGGCTTCGACGTCATCCACATCAACCTCCACAAGACCTTCTCCACGCCGCACGGCGGGGGCGGGCCCGGGGCGGGACCAGTGGGCGTGGCACCGCACCTCGAGCCGTTTTTGCCGCTTCCGATCGTCGTGCAGGAGGCAGGCCGCTACCGCTGGCTCGGGCAAAATGAGCGCCCCCAGAGCATCGGGCGGCTTTCCACATATATGGGCAACGCGGGCGTGCTGCTGCGCGCCTATGTATACGCGCGCCTGCTCGGGCGTGAAGGGATGTCGCGCGTGGCTGAGTACTCGACCTTGAATGCCAACTACCTGATGGCCGAGCTGCGGCGCGTGGGCTTCGAGGTCGCGTTCCCCCAGCGGCGCGCCAGCCACGAGTTCATCCTCACGGCTAAACGGTTGAAGGAGCAGACCGGAGTCAGCGCGATGGATGTGGCCAAGCGTCTGCTCGACAAGGGCTTTCATGCGCCCACGACCTATTTCCCGCTGCTCGTTCCGGAGTGCCTGCTGATCGAGCCCACCGAGACCGAATCGAAGGAAACACTCGATGCCTTTGTCGCCGCCATGAAGGAGATCATGGAGGAAGCGCACGCGACGCCGGAGCTGGTGAAGACAGCCCCCCATACGACGCCGGTGCGGCGCCTGGACGAGGTGAAGGCTGCACGCGAGCTGGATCTGGCATGGAAAAAGTAAGCGATGGGCTAAGCGCCAGCCCGCACAAGGGTAAAACCGGGCTGCGCCGGATCTGGAACGCCCTGTTCTACTCCATAGAAGGGTTCAGAGCCGCTTACCGCCATGAAGATGCCTTTAGGCAGGAATGCCTCCTCGCTCTCATCCTAGTGCCGGCAGCGTTCTTCATGCCGGCCGGCGGCGTGGGTAAGGGGCTGATGATTGCCGCCGTCCTGCTGGTCTTGATCGTCGAGTTGCTCAACTCCGCTGTCGAAGCCGCTGTCGACCGCGTTTCGCTCGAGAATCATCAGCTTGCCAAGCGGGCCAAGGACATCGGTAGCGCCGCGGTGTTCCTGAGCCTGGTCAACGTGGCGGTGGTCTGGGCCCTGGTGCTTTTCGGCTGACCCCTTTCCCAGCGTCGGAACCGTGGTTGCTGGCCCGCTCGGGTGGCCCACTGTCACCGAACCATCACGCAGGTGTAATCACGGCTTAGTCATCCGCGGGCAGGCTGCGCGGGCAATGAATGACGCCCAAGGCCGGGTCAAGGAGCTGGCGGGCGCGCGCGAAGGGTTGCGGATCTCGATCGTGACCGAAACCTACCCGCCCGAGATCAACGGCGTGGCTATGACCATCGGCCGCATGCTGGACGGCCTGCTTCACCGCGGCCACCAGATCCAGCTGGTGCGGCCGAGGCAGCACGTTCGAGATACGGCGCAGTCCACTGCGCGTTTCGGGGAGGTGCTGGTGCGCGGTGTGCCGCTGCCACGCTACGACGGCCTGCGTATGGGGCTTCCCTGTGCGCGAGTACTCAACCGCCTTTGGGAGGCAGAACGGCCCGACATCGTCCACGTCGTGACCGAGGGGCCGCTCGGGAAATCCGCCGTGTGCGCCGCGCGCCGGCTGCGCATCCCCGCCAGCTCAGACTTCCACACCAATTTCCACAGCTACAGCGAGCACTACGGCATCGGGTTGCTCAGGCCGGTCATCGCCGCGTATCTCAAGCGATTCCACAACCGCGCGGACTGCACTTTCGTGCCCACCCATGAGCTGCGGGCGCGACTCGAAGGCGATGGCTATCGCGACCTATTGGTGGTTGCACGAGGAGTGGACACGACGCTGTTCAGCCCGACGCGGCGCTCCAGCGAATTGCGCGCGACTTGGAGGGTGCCGCCGGGCGGGGTGGTGGTCACCTACGTGGGGCGCCTCGCGCCGGAGAAGAACCTGCCGCTGGTTCTGGCCACTTTTGAGCAGATCAAACGGCGTTTGCCGTCGTCGCGGCTCGTCCTGGTGGGCGACGGACCGCTGAGGCTCGATTTGCAGCGGCGCTATCCTGAGCACGTCTTCGCTGGAATTCGATGCGGAGTAGAGCTTGCCGCCCATTACGCCTCGGGCGACCTGTTCCTGTTCCCTAGCCTGACGGAAACCTATGGGAATGTGACGCTGGAAGCCATGGCAAGCGCGCTCGCGGTGGTTGCCTATGATTACGCCGCCGGGCGCGAACACCTGGTGCATGGCGAAAGCGGGTTGCTGGCCGCCTTCGACGACGCGTCAACTTTCATCCGGCTGGCCGCCGACCTGGCGGTTGACGGCGCGTTGATCACCAAGTTGCGCGGTAACGCCCGACTCGCCGCGCTTCGGATCGATTGGGATGAAGTTGTCGACGAGTTCGCCCTAGCGCTCCAGGGGCTGGCTCAGAAGGGGGCGCGGGCCGGTGTCTAGAGCTGTGCCGACCCATCGCTGGCTGAGTCGGCAGCACGAGGCGCTGTGCCCCTCAATCTCCTTATTGGTGTTTTGAGCGGGCCCCGGTCTGGGGTCGTGACGCCGCCGCGGTTTGCGGCGAGAATTGGCCCAGCATGCGCATACGGGCGCATGATTCACCTGAGGAGACTCACCAGATGCCTGCCTACCTGATTTCTACCATCGAGGTCAGTGATCCCGCTGGATACGAGGAGTATAAAAAGTTAGTACCTCCCGCCCTGGCGAAATACGGTGGCAGGTTCGTCGTACGGGGAGGCGACATCGAATACAAGGAGGGCGACTGGCGGCCGAAGCGCATCGTCGTGGTCGAGTTCGAAAGCATGGACAAGGCTCGCGCCTTCTACAAGTCTCCCGAGTATGCTCCAGCCATGCGGATTCGGCAGCGCACTTCGACCGCCAGCATCCTGTTCGTCGCAGGCGTTTAGCTTTGCCGGGGCCGCCCAACTGATGCGCACCGGTGGGCAAACCCGCTTGGCATAAGCCTTGCATCCGCGCTTAGCCGCCGAAGGCCAGAAGTCGTGGCCCTCGCGATGTAGCCACGCCAAATAGTTCAGGGGGGGAGGGTTCGACGTCACAAGCAGCCCACGCGCTTCCAAAGCTGCTGGACGCCAATCCCCGTTGGCTGGAGAGTTCGGCAGCAGGTCCCGCCCGCACCACGTGTTTCGCCACCGGCCCGACTGCCGCGGAATCCAAGCCCGGCCTCAGGGGGTTCCAGGATTTGGCTTTTGGCAAAAAATCATATACTTTAGGCGTGATTATCGTAGAATTATTAACTGATGTGGGTTAACCTCCGAGAAAACAAGAGAATCCCGCAACAGAAACTGTATTTGCCGAGGGCTATGCGGTCGGCGGTAGTGGTGCGAGCGGATGGGAAGGAAGGACTTCCGGAAGCCCGCCTGTTCCTCGATGTGATCGTCGAGCTCGTGGCGGCGCTCATGTGGGTTGGGGAGTTGGTGAAGGGCCTCGAATCCGACCGCAAACTAAACACCAAGCCCAGCCTGGGCAACAGCTTCGCGCGGGCCGGCGCATGATGTCGCCCGTCCCCTTCCATGAGCCAGCCGGCAAGCCGAATGAGGACCTTGCAAAAACACCTTGTCATTGATGCCGTGGTACCCAGGCTTAAAATGGCAGTTCCGCTCATCGAAGAGCTCGGTAAGACAGCCGCCACCATCGGCATCTCGATTCGCCGCCGGAGGTGGCTGGTGTGATCCGCACGGAGCCCTGGTGATCTCCTATTGCGACCAGAACTACGGCGCGCTCACACGGGAAATTCCAGCCGAGAAGGACCGCGATGAGATTATCCCTCCACGGCCGACGGCTGCCGCTGTAGCCAGCATCCCGAGCTTTGCTGACGCAGCCTGCAGCTCAGCGGTGGGTGCATATGGCGCAGCTCAGAGATCGACGCGAGCGCGCAATCACGATGAGGACGGGGGACCTGACCCTGTAGGCATTTGAGCCGACATGGATCTTACCAAATCCATCGAGATGGCCTCCGCGACGCACACCGGAATGGTTCGTGCACACAACGAGGACAGCATCGGCACCGAAGCGGCGATCGGCCTCGCGGTGTTGGCCGATGGCATGGGGGGCTATAATGCGGGCGAAGTTGCGAGCGGCATTGCGGTAGCGCTGATCACCAAAGAGACACGCGATACGGTGCTGCGCATCCCGCCCTACGAGGTGGATGCAGAGACCGGTGAGCCGACGGCCACCCGGATACTGCGCAATGTGATCGCGAAGGCCAACGCGTCGATCTACCAGGCGGCCAATAGCCAGCCCCAGTACGCGGGGATGGGCACGACGCTGGTGGTGGCGCTGCTGTGCGACAACCACATCACCGTGGCGCACATCGGCGACTCGCGTCTGTACCGCCTGCGCGGTGGTGAGCTGCAGCAGCTAACGCGCGACCACTCGCTGCTGCAGGAGCAGATCGACAGCGGGATGATCAGCAAGGAGATGGCGCGGCGGTCCCAGAACAAGAACTTGGTCACGCGCGCCGTCGGGATCGAGGCCGAGGTGGAGGCCGATATCAACACCTTCGAGGTGACGCAAGGCGATATGTTCCTGCTGTGCTCGGACGGGCTCAACGACATGGTCGAGGACGAGGACATACACCTTACCCTGGGCTCGCTGTCCGCCAACCTCGCACTCGCTGCCAACCAGCTGGTGCAGATGGCCAACGACAACGGGGGGCGCGACAACATCTCGGTGATCTTGATCCGGGTAAGGAGATCTTTCGCAGCTGAGCGTGGTCTGCTCAGCCGGCTGAAGGCATGGTTTAGATGAGACACGAGGATTGATCTATGGCGAAACTGATCCTGAGCCTCGATGGCATGGTGATCCGGGAATACCCGCTCAGCAAGGAGCGCACCACCCTCGGCCGCAAGCCCCACAACGATATTGTCATCGACAATCTAGCGATCAGCGGCGAGCATGCCATGATCATGACGATCTTGAATGACTCGTTCCTCGAGGACCTGGGCAGCACCAACGGTACCCTGGTCAACGGCCAGCCGATCAAGAAGCACTTTCTCCAGAACAACGATGTGGTCGAGCTCGGCAAGTACAAGCTGAAGTACGTGACCGAGGCCACTGCGACCCAGGCCAGTCCGGCCGAGTTCGAGAAGACCATGGTTCTGCGAGCGCCTGGAGCCGCGGGCAAGCCCGAGCACGGCAAGGCCGAGGTTGCTGAGTCCTCGGCCAAAAACTTCGGCGACACGGTGGTCAATCCCGAGACGATGCAGACGCAGGGTTCCGGGCTGCGTGAGGCGGCGCGTCAAGCCGCAACCGTCGGTGGCCCGGCGCCAGCTGCGCCCTCAGGCGCGGCCCCTTCTCCTATTGCCTCCGCTCCCCCTCCCGTCGTCCAGCCGTCCACAGTCGCGGCCGCTACCGCGGCCAGCACCACGACCACGACTGGCGCAACTGTGCCGTTGTCGGCTGGGCCTCACATTCAGGGCACCATTCAGATCCTGTCCGGCCCCAGCGCTGGCAAAGAGCTGCCGTTATCCAAGCCGCTTACGACTCTGGGCAAGCCCGGCGTGCAGGTTGCGGTGATCGCCAAGCGGCCGCAGGGCTACTTCCTCACACACGTGGAAGGCGCGGCCTTCCCAGTGGTCAACGGTAAGCTGCTGGACGCTCAGGCTCACGCGCTCAACGACCATGACGTGATCGAGCTGGCCGGAGTCAAGATGGAGTTCTACCTCAAGCCGGGGTGATAGATAGCCCCGGTATCCCCACTTCGTACCGCGTCCGCGCCCCCGAGATCTTCGAGCACATCGCGTTTGGCCGGCGGGAAGCGCGCGAAGCCGTTGTCCGAGGATCGCTACCCTAACGTAGGGTGTTTTCAATGGGCGCGACTTCAGTCGGATCCGCTAGGGGCGACTTCGGGAACGTGTCTGAGCTTCTCTAGACCGGCATCGTCGCCGTCTGCTACGCCATGTAGCCAGCGAGCATGGGGTATGGCGCAAGGCCGTGCCGACCCAGTGTGGGAGCGCTCACTAGCGCCCGACGCTCCCGAGGGCCGCTGCCGGACCCTCGCCGCCAAACGCGATGTTTACCGATGCACCGCCCCTCGACTCCCTGGCATCGCCGGCGCTTAGAGACCGAAGCCCGAGCAATCGCCGTAAGGTGGTCGACGGCGTGCTAAGCAACATCGGTCCTAGGCGCTAAGAGCAAGGCAGTGCGCATGTTCCTACCGGATGTGATCAGGCCCTGGTCCTGCCTTTGCTTAACCCGCAGCGGGCGACGCTGATTCCGACGCAGCTGCTGGCAGCCGATCGCTGCGTAGGCGTGTTCGTCCGGGACCCGGCCAATTTGGTGTTTGGGATGGCGGGACCCGCTTTGCTGATCGCTACTGTTGGCGCTCAATATGGTTCGGCTTCTTTGTCCTAGTGCGGGCAAGCGTCAGATCATGCGGCGTTTCGGCCACTGCCTGCCACCCGAACTGGGGAGGAGATGAGCCAGGACGTGGAGACCTTTTTGATCCGGGGGAGAGCCGGCACATGTGGATACTGCTCGCCGACGCGCGCGAGATAACTACCAGCTCGGGAGCGTTGAATCCGAAGGAGCCGGCCGGTTGACGAACGAGTCGCTAAGGCTCGGGCGCGCCTCAAGTACCGCCACGGGGGCACCATTGTGAAATACACGGGCGACTGTATCATGGCCTTCTGCGGGGCTTCCGTGGCCGATCCAAAGCACCGGCGCTGTTCGGTGCCGGCGCCGGCGGGATTGGAGGTGCGCTTGGCCATGCACTCGCTGCAGCCGCGGTTCTGCAACCGCGGCTGGCCTGAATTGCACGTCCGGGTCAACGTCAACACCGGGCGCGTCAGCGTTAGCAGCAGGCGCTCCGAGATCCACGTCGCCCATGCGGTCATGGACGACGCGGCCGAGTCCTGAAGCCGTTTTGGGCGCAGGAGTGAGGCATGGCTAAACTGCAGCTCATCAACCCGCAGCGGCGCTGCCCAGCGACCGCCCGATGCTCCGAATCCGCGGAGCGCAGCTTCCATTTCCGAGCAAACCCGGTTGGCGCCAATTGGGGCGGGACCTGGGTCTTCGAGACCGACTAAGCGATGCAGCTCAAAGTTCTCGGTTGCAGTGGCGGCATCGGGGGCAACCTGCGCACCACATCGATGCTGCTCGATCACGACGTATTGGTAGACGCGGGCACCGGCGTGGGCGACTTAACTCTGGGGGATTTGAAGCAGATCGACCACATCTTCGTGACACACTCTCACCTTGACCACGTCGCCTGTATCCCGTTCCTGGTGGACACTGTGGGCGGTATGCGCGATGCGCCGGTGATCGTGCACGCCACGCGCGAGACCCTGGAGACGCTGAGAACGCACCTGTTCAACTGGAAGATCTGGCCGGACTTCGCGCAGATTCCGAACCCCCAGACGCCCTACCTGAGCTATTCGGAGATCCGGGTAGGGGAGCCAGTACTGCTCGGCGGTCGAACAATTACCCCGCTGCCGGCCAACCACGTGGTCCCCGCCGTGGGTTTCCATCTGGACAGCGGCGAAGCCAGCCTCGTGTTCACCGGAGACACCACCACCAACGACGCCTTGTGGGAGGTGGTCAACGGTATAGAGAACCTGCGCTATCTCATCATCGAGACCGCCTTTTCCGATGCCGATCGCAAGCTGGCGGTGGATTCCAAACACCTGTGCCCCAGCATGCTGGCCGACGAGCTGGCCAAGCTGAAGCGGCCGGCACGCGTGTTCATCACCCATCTAAAGCCGGGCGATGGCGCGCTGACCATGGAAGAGGTGGAGCAGATGGCTGGCGCCTTCAGCCCGCGCATGCTGTCCAATGGCCAACTGTTCAGGTTCTGATGGAGCGCGCAGGACTGCAACGGCCCAAGGCGGCGCTGGCCGGTCGCTGGACCTCGTACCCGGGGTCAAACGCCCCGGCGCACATTGTGTTTCGGGGCAGCGCAGGCGCGCCCTGTTCATAGAGGATCGCCTTCATGAGCACCGTATTTGACGCGAAACCGCAGGCTTCCCAGAACCTGGCAGACATCAGCAGCAAGCTGGAATTCCAGAAGCAGCTGCAGTCGGTGACCAACCGGATCCACGCGACCAGCAACGTGGACGAGATTATGCTCGAGCTGGGACAGGACATCTGCAGCCTGCTCGGTGCGGACAGGCTCACCATCTACGCTTTGTCAGACGACCGCTCCTCCATCGTGTCGAAGGTCAAGACCGGCCTCACCTCGTTCAAGGACCTTAAGCTGCCGATCAACGACCAGAGCATCGCCGGTTTCGTTGCGCAAAACCGCAGCATGATCAACATCCGCGATGTGTACGACGAGAATGAGCTTCGCAGCTTGAGCCCGCAACTTCGCTTCTTGAAGGAGGTCGACAAGCGCACCGGCTTTCGCACCAAGCAGATGCTGGTCGCGCCGGTAGTCGATGCGGCGGCCAACGAGCTGATCGGCGTGGTGCAGGCGATCAACACCAAGCACGGGGCGCCGTTCCCGCCGCTGGCCGAGGAGGGCATGGTCAACTTGTGCGAGACGCTGGCCATCGCGCTCAAACAGCGGCAGAAGCTCCAAACGGTGGTGCGGGGCAGGTACGACGCGTTGGTCGCCAACGCCGTGCTGTCGGCGGAGGAGATGGAGCTGGCGCTTCGCTCGTCGCGGCGTAAGGGCCTGGATATCGAGGCGGTGCTGCTGGACGAGTTCCAGGTCAAGCCGCAGGCCATCGGAGCGGCGCTTTCGGCGTTCTTCCGTGTGCCTTATGAACCCCTCAAGATGGACCGCATCAAACCTCTCGACCTGCTCAAGAACCTCAAGCGCGACTTCCTCGAGAGCAGCCTCTGGGCGCCGGTGGAGGACGCCAAGGAGGGCCTGATCGTCGTAACTACCGATCCAGAGCGAGTGCGCGCCTCGCGTGTCGTGTCCAACATCTTTCCCAAGCACCGGGTGGTCTACCGCGTGACGACTGGAAGGGAGTTCGTTTCCACCCTGGATCAGTTCTTTGGCGGCGAGCTGGTCGACAGCAGCAGCATCGGCGACCTGCTGTCGGACATGGGCGATATTGCGGAGGAGGATTCAGCCGGGGGTAGCGACGATGTGTCATTGGCCGCAGACAACGAGCTGGTCAAGCTGGTGAACAAGATCATCATCGACGCCTACCACCAAGGCGCCTCGGACATCCACATCGAGCCTTATCCAGGCAAGGGCAAGACCGAGGTCCGCTTCCGCAAGGACGGCGGTCTGGTGCCCTACATCTCGGTGCCGGCCAGCTACCGCAATGCCATCGCGGCGCGGCTCAAGATCATGTGCGACCTGGACATCTCCGAGAAGCGCAAGCCGCAGGACGGGAAGATCAAGTTCAGGAAATTCGGTCCGCTGGACATCGAGCTGCGCGTGGCGACCGTTCCCTCGGCCGGCGGGGTCGAAGACATCGTCATGCGTATCCTGTCCGCTGGCGAGCCCATCCCGCTGGACAAGCTCGGACTGTCTGGGCGCAATCTGAAGAACCTGAAGGAGACGGTGTCCAAACCCTACGGTTTGTTCTTCGTATGCGGCCCAACCGGTTCCGGTAAGACCACCACCCTGCATTCGGTGCTGGGTTATCTGAACACGCCGGACACAAAGATCTGGACCGCCGAGGACCCGGTTGAAATCACCCAGAAGGGCCTGCGCCAGGTGCAGATGAACCCGAAAGCGGGGCTCAACTTCGCCACCGCCATGCGCGCGTTCCTGCGTGCGGACCCGGACATCATCATGGTGGGTGAGATGCGCGACGAGGAGACCACGTCGATCGGGATCGAGGCCTCGCTCACCGGCCACTTGGTGTTCGCGACTCTGCACACCAACAGCGCGCCCGAGTCCATCATCCGCCTGCTCGATATGGGCATGGACCCGTTTAACTTCTCCGACGCCCTGCTCGGCGTGCTGGCCCAGCGTCTGGCGAAGCGCCTGTGCAGCAAGTGCAAGCAACCGCATGTGGCTGCGCAGGACGAGATCAAGCTGCTGCTCGAGGAATACTGCCAGGAGCTCAAGAACACTGACGGTTGGAAGCGCGACCCCAAGGCGGCTTACGAGGGCATCTACCGGGAGTGGGTCAAGAGCTTCGCGGACGACAAGGGGCAATTCACTTTGTATACGCCCGTGGGGTGCGAGGTGTGCAGCGGCACCGGCTACAAGGGCCGCGCGGGGCTCCACGAGCTGCTTCTGGGCACCGACCTGATCAAGAAGTTGATTCAAGAGCACTCACGGGTGGCCGAGATCCTGGCCGCTGCGCTCAACGATGGCATGCGCACACTCAAGCAGGACGGCGTGGAGAAGGTGCTGCAAGGCATTACCGACATGCACCAGGTGCGCGCTGTCTGCATTAAATAGGGTCAGGGCAGTGTCCGGCGCTAGGTCCGACCACACGATGAACGACGCGACCGACGTCGATCTATTTCGCCGGCTCACCGAGCTGAACCAGATCGGCATCGCCCTATCCCGGGAAAAGGACATCACACGGCTGCTCGAGGCGATCCTGCTAGCGGCCAAGAAGATCACCGGCGCCGACGGCGGCACGCTCTACCGCAAGCACGGCAACGAGCTGCGGTTCGAGATCATGCTCACTGACTCGCTGGGCATCGCCATGGGCGGCACCACAGGCAAGCCGATCCCCTATTCCGCGGTCAAGCTCTACGAGGATGATGGGGCCCCGAATAACTCCATGGTCGTGGCGTATGCGGTTCTGCATGATCAGACCGTCAATATCGCCGATGCCTACACGGAGCAGGGATTCGACTTCTCCGGCACCAAGAGCTTCGACCGCCAGACCGGCTACCGCTCCAAGTCCTTCCTGACGGTGCCGATGAAGAACCACGAGGACGAGATCATCGGGGTTCTGCAGCTGATCAACGCCAAGGACCGGGACAGCGGAGAGATCGTGCCCTTCTCCCCGGCCGACCAGCACATGGCGGAGTCGCTTGCAGGCCAGGCGGCCGTGGCGTTGACCAACCGGTTGCTCATCATCCAGCTCGAGCAGCTGTTCGAATCCTTCATGAACCTCATCAACGCCGCCATCGACGACAAGTCGCCCTATACCGGCGGACACTGCCAACGCGTGCCCTCGCTGACCATGATGCTGGCCGAGGCCGCACACCGTGCGCAGAGCGGACCACTAGCTGGTTTCACAATGTCGGACAAGGACCGCTACGAGCTGAAGATCGCCGGCATGCTACATGACTGCGGCAAGGTGACCACGCCGGTGCACGTGGTCGACAAGGCCACCAAGCTCCAGACTATCTACGATCGCATCGGGCTGATCGATACGCGTCTCGAGGTGCTCAAGCGCGACGCCGAGATCCGCATGCTGAGAGCCAAGCTAGAGTCGCTGGAGCGGGGCGACCAGTCGATCTGGGCGGAGCTGGAGGCCAGGATGTCGGCGGAGATCATGCAGCTCGACGCCGACCGCGAGTTTCTGCGTTTCTGCAATATCGGCTCGGAGCGCATGGCGCCCGAGGACCAGCAGCGGGTGACCAGCATCGGCTGGGGCTACCGGTGGCGCGATACCGAAGGCAACCACAACGCGCCCCTCCTCAGCGACGACGAGATCAAGAATCTCTCCATCCGTTCGGGCACGCTGACCGAGGAGGAGCGCAAGGTCATCAACCATCACATCGAAGTGACGATCATGATGCTCGAGTCGCTGCCCTGGCCCAGGCACCTAAAGAACGTTCCCGAATACGCTGGCGGTCACCATGAACGCATGGACGGCAAGGGCTATCCGCGCGGCTTGACACGCGATCAGATGTCGGTGCAGGCGCGGGTAATGGGAATCGCCGACATCTTCGAAGCCCTCACCGCGAAGGACCGGCCCTATAAGAAGGGCAAGACGCTGACCGAAGCGCTGACCATCTTGGGAAAGTTCAAGCTCAACGGCCATGTCGACCCGGACTTGTTCGACGTGTTCATGCGCGAGCGAGTGTACCTGCGCTACGCCGAGCAGTTCCTCGACCCCGCGCAGATCGACGCGGTCGATCTGTCCGTGATCCCCGGCGTGCCCGAGGATCTCCTCGCCCAGGGGTGACGTGCAGCGTCACCCGGCGTCGGATGAAGAAGACGGTTTTCGCTGGCACTTGTCAAACCATTATTTGAATTTTGTTATAGACCAGAGGGAGCCGCCAGAAACCGTGGGTCGAAGTCAAATCTTCGGCGCTCAATTAGACGTAACTCACTGATTTCGAGGTTTTGCAGTTGCTGGCATACCCGTTGCATCGAGACGGGTGAACACGGGACACGCGTGTTTTGACCGTCATCTCAATCCCTAAGGAGTTGCTTCATGAAAGCTATTCAAAAAGGTTTTACCCTCATCGAACTGATGATCGTGGTGGCGATTATCGGTATTCTGGCGGCCATCGCGCTGCCGGCGTACCAGGACTACACCGTCCGCTCAAAGGTTACCGATGGTCTGAACTTGTCCGCCGCGGCGAAGCTTGCGGTGGCGGAGACCTACGCCTCCAACGGCGCCTGGCCGGCGACTAATGCGGCTGCCGGTGTGGCCGCGGCGAACACGATCATCTCGAAGTATACGCAGTCGGTCACCATCGGGGCCAACGGCGTCGTCTCGGTCCAATTCACCAATGCCATGGGCGGCAACCCGAGCATGAACGGTATGATCGTTACGCTGACGCCGGCCGACAACGGAGGTTCTATCTCCTGGACGTGTGCCATCGGCGCGCAGACCGCTTACTACAAGTACATGCCGGGCGAGTGCCGCAACTGACGGCTGCGGGGCTGTCTAGGGTTCGCGAACCTCGGCCCCTGGACAGGCAAGCACCGGAAAAACCGCCCCGCGTGGGCGGTTTTTCTATTTCCGGAATACGGACGACTTGAGCGGCATTCCGTTGCTCAGGTACGAGAGGAAATACTCCAGATTGTTCCACTCCTCCGAGTTGTAGCCGTAGGGCACCGCTCGCATCTGCTCCATGCAGCGCTTGAAGCGGCCCTGAAAGGTCATCAGCTCCTCGCCCCCGCGGAAGATGGGCCAATGCGTCGCATGGCCGAGTGCTGGAGAGATGATCTCCATGCGCATGATCTTCCCGGCGTTGTAAACATGGCAGCCAGCGCACGCGGCATTTAGCTGCCCAATGCGACGGAAGAACAGATCCCTGCCCGCCTCGTACTTAGCCAGTGCGGCGGGCGAGTCGACCCGCACGTCGATACGCATGCCGTCGGACAGGCTACGCGCGTAGGCTGTCAGCACCCCCATGGGCTGGCGTTCGCCGTAGGCGAGCTCTGGCTCGCCGTTGGCGCGCAGGCAGGCGTTGATCGCGCCTTCGAACGTGACCACTTTTCCCCGCACCTGGTCGAAGTAGGGATAGCTGCCCACCACGTTGTGTCCGCTGTTGGGGAAGCAGTCGGCGAAGGTCCTGCCGTTGCGGAACGGCGTCTCCCAGATCCTCTTGCCTTTCTCGATGTCGCCGAGAAAAGGCGGAAACTCCATGATCTGCTCGTACTGCTCGCGCCCCCCCGGGTTGGCGATAAGCGCGCCGTATACATAGTCGTCCATCGGCACGCCGGGGAAACGCTCTTCGAAGAACTTGACGAACCGCTCGCGGTCATCTGACGGGCCCGCGAGCGCCAATGCTGGAAGCGACACCGCGAGCGCGAGCAGCACGCGTAGCGCAAGGGAGGAAGGCACGGAGTTCAGTATTGGTAAAGATACTCGACGACCAAGTCGATTTCCTGCTCGGTCAGGACCTTGTGCTTCCCGAACGGAGGCATTACCGTCTGCGGGTTGCGCGCCGTAGGGTCCCAGATCTGGCTGCGCAAGAAGGCACGATCCGCAAAGCGCTCCCGCATGCCGACCAGGGGCGGCCCGATGTTGGCTAGGCTGACCGCGCTTGGATCGCCCGGGATCTGGTGACAGCCCAGGCAATTGCCCTTGTACACGTCATGAGCGAGTCGCTGGCCCGTTGATGTTCCGGCGTCTGCCGCCTGTGCGAGCGGCAGGCTCAAGGCGATGCTAAGGACCGCCGTTGCGCGCATGAAATCGTGCGAGCCTATCTTGAAAGTCATGCGCAGCACGCGGGGGTCACAGACCTGTAGGGGCCCGCCTGGGTGGCCTCAATCCGTGGTCTCAGAGCCCGGTCGTCGTTCCGGCGCAAGCCAGTGTCCGGAGCGGCCGCCCTTCTTCTCGAGCAGGCGCACCTGCTCGAAGCGCATGCCGCGGTCGACCGCCTTGCACATGTCGTAGATGGTGAGCAGACCTACCGTGACGGCCGTCAGCGCTTCCATCTCAACGCCGGTGCGCCCGAAGGTGTCGACAGTAGCGCGGCACTCCACCGCGTTAGCATCCTGGTCCACCTCGAAGTCAATCGCAACACGCGTCAGCGCGACGGGATGGCACAAAGGGATCAACTCTCCGGTTCGCTTGGCGGCCTGGATCGCCGCAATGCGCGCCACGCCCAATACATCGCCCTTCGCTGCGCCACCTTGGAGGATCAATGCCAGCGTCGATGGCTGCATGACGATCTGACCAGCCGCCACCGCCACACGGTGGGTCTCCTGCTTGTCCCCCACGTCCACCATGTAGGCGCGGCCGCTGGGATCAAAATGGCTCAGTTTGCTCATGCGCGGAAGCGATCGCACGCGCCCGCCGGGGCTCCGACGAGGCTTCGGGCGGCGCGTCTGCCAGAACTCGAGACAGACGGAAGGTATCATAGCACTATGAGATTGGTGTTCCTATTCGCTTACGCGTTGCTTGCAGCAGGATTATCGGGCGCCATGGCCGACGATTTGCCCGAGCTGGGAGACGTATCGCGCACCACCATAACTGCGCAGCAGGAGCGGCAGCTCGGCGAAGACATCATGCGCCAGATCCGTTCGACCTCGCAGTATCTGGACGACCCCGAGGTCACCGACTACATCAACGGCCTTGGGTACGCTCTGGTGGCGCACGCTCCCAACGTGGAACAGCAGTTCGAGTTCTTCGTGCTCAATGACAAAGCCATCAACGCATTCGCCCTGCCCGGCGGGTTTATCTGTGTGTACACCGGCCTGATCGTCACGGCGCAGAGCGAGTCGGAGCTGGCCGCGGTGATGGCGCATGAAATTGGCCACGTCTCCCAGCGCCATATCGCGCGTTTGTTCACACAGCAGAAGCAGGCCGGGATCGCGGCCATGGCCGCGCTCGCGCTGGCGATCCTGGCGGCGCGCTCCAGCCCCGACCTGGCGCAGGCGGCGGTAGCGGGAGCGCAGTACGCCACTTACCAAACCGCAGTCAACTTCACCCGAGACAACGAGCGCGAGGCGGACCGAGTTGGCGTGCAGATCCTGGAGAAGTCGGGCTTCGACCCGCGCGCCATGCCCGCCTTCCTGGAGAGGCTGCAGCGCTCGTACCGCCTGTACGAGACCAGCGCTCCTTCTTATGCCCGCACCCACCCGTTGACCTACGAACGGATCGCGGACGTTGAAAACAGGGTTCAGGGGCTGCCTTATAAGCAAGTGCCCGACAGCCTCGATTTTCAGCTGATCCGGGCTCGGCTTGAAGCCCGAGACATGAGCCCGCGCAACGGGGTCGCGTTCTTCGATGACATCTTGACCGAGAAAAAGACGGTGAACGACGTGCCCGCTCGCTACGGCCTGGTGATGTCGCTGATGCGGCTCAAGGATTACCAGCGCGCTGCCCGCGAGATGGCGTCGCTCCTGGCACAGGCGCCGGACTCCGCGATCGTGGTGGCGCTGGCCGGGCGCGTGAAAGCCGTTTCGGGCGACGTGCGCGGCGCCCTCGAGCTCTATGCCGCGGCCGTAAAGCGTTTCCCCCACAACCGTGCCATCACCTACGACTATGCCAGAGTTCTGATCGACAGCAAGCGACCGAAGGAGGCCCTGCCGCTGGTCTCACGCGCGCTCGAGTACACTCGTTCCGACCCCCGCCTCTACCAACTCCAGGCGGAATCCTTCGCGGCGTTGGGCGAGAAGCTCCAGCAGCATCGGTCGCTGGCTGAGGCGTACGTCGTGCTGGGCAGCCTCCCGGCGGCAATCGACCAGCTCCAGATCGGGCTGAAGTCGGGAGACGGGGACTTCTATCAGCTTTCCAGCGCCGAGGCCCGACTCAAGGAGCTCCGCGCATTGGACGCCGAGCGTCGGAAGGAGCAGCGCCAGCAGTAGGCGGGCGCGGTCGGGCTGCACGCCCCAGCGTCCGCCTGCCCGGGTTTACACCCCACCCTATGATCAGAGCCGAGATGGGCCTTTGTTCCGCTTATGCCCCGGAGCAGCAGCGGGTCGGCTCTTGTCCGGTTCTGCGCGCGATGCGAGGCGCTTCAGGCGGCCATTTCCTTGCCGACAATGGGTAGTGGCCGAGTGAGCTTCCGGAACCTAGAAGTGACTCGAGATATACACAATATTCTATTGATTTAGAGGTCCTTGTTAGCCGATCTAGCATTCGAGGCTTGGGACCGCCCGCAAGATCCTTCCCGACAAAGACCCAGCGCTGCGCATGATCCAGAAGATCGGCAAGTACCAGATCCTGAATGAGCTCGGCAAGGGCGCCACCAGCGCTGTCTACTTGGGCATGGACCCTTTCGCCAACCGCAAGGTGGCCGTCAAGGTCGTGGAGCGGGAGGTGCTGGGCGACAAGGAGCACGGCAAGCGCTTCCGCAAGCTGTTCCTGACTGAAGCTTCGCTAGCGGGCAAGCTATCTCATCCACACATCGCCGCCATCTTCGATGCGGTGGCGGATGAGGAGGGTAGCTACATCGTCATGGAATATGTGGAAGGCGGCACCCTCGAGCAGCACACCAAGCACGACAGTCTGCTGCCGGTGAACAAGATCGTGGAGATCATATTCAAGTGCTGCAAGGCACTCGATTACGCCCACCGGCATGGGGTGATTCACCGCGATATCAAGCCGGCAAATATCCTCTTAGCCAAGGACACCGACATCAAGATCTCGGACTTCGGCGCAGCGCTGACCACGGCCGCGGAGACTACCCAGGTGAGCGGAATCGGGTCGCCCGCTTACATGTCCCCGGAGCAGGTGCAAGAACAGCCGCTTACCCACCAGACCGACATCTTCTCGCTTGGCGTGGTCATGTATCAGTTTCTCACCGGCAGCCTGCCGTTCAAGGCTACCAACAACTACAGCATGGTGTTCCAGATCATTAACGTGGACCCGCCGCCGCCTAGCATCTTCCGGCCGGAGATCCCAACGCCGGTGGATCAGATCGTGAAGAAGATGCTGCAGAAGCGGCTGGAAAGCCGCTATCAGACCTGGGACGAATTGGCCCAGGATCTGGTGCGCGTCTTCAACAACCTGCAGACACCGGAGCAGACCGTCCCGGACACCGAGAAGTTCAACACGCTGCGCCGGCTCGAGTTCTTCCGCAACTTCACCGATGTGGACATCTGGCAAGTTCTGCACATCGCCAACTGGCATCGCATCCCGGCCGGTACAACGCTGATCCGCGAGGGCGAGACCGGCACATCGTTCTTTATTCTGTCTTCAGGCGAGGTCAGAGTGACCAAGAGCGACCGCGTGCTCAATGTCCTGAAGGCCGGAGAGTGCTTCGGCGAGATGGCCTACGTGGGGCGGCGGCCGTTCAAGCGCAGTGCCAGCGTCGCCAGCGTCAATGACATCACCGTCATCGAGATCAAGGCGGATGCGCTTAACGCCGCGACAGAGAGCTGCCGTCACCAGTTCACGGCCGCCTTCCTGGAGCTGCTGGTGATGCGCCTCGAATCCGCCGACGTGCGACTCTCCCAGCTGCTGCTCGATCGCAGCCTCGTGGTCTAGGGCAGCTCCTGGGGCGCCGGCGGCTGGTATCATTGCCGGATCCGTCAGCGCATTACCATGACCGCTATGAGCCCCATCGATCCCGTCCAGCTGGAGCAGCTGCGGGAAGACGGTTCCGTCACCGTTCTCGACGTGCGCACCGAGGCGGAAGTCGCACGCGGCTTGATCGCTGGCGCAAAGCACATCCCGCTGAACATGCTGCCCGGACGGTACCTGGAACTGGACCCGCAGGGGGTCCTGGTGGTGTATTGCCAGTCAGGCGCTCGCTCTGCGCAGGCCTGCGCATGGCTGGCGGAGCAGGGGTTCGCCCGCGTTCACAATCTGCAGGGCGGCCTCCTGGCCTGGGCTCGCGCCGGCTTGCCCCTGACCACGCCGGGATGACCGCGTGCCGATATCTCGCGCGTCAGCGCCATTCGTTCCGCATCGGCCATGCAGTTCGATCGTGAGCTCGATGCCCGCGGACTGAACTGCCCGCTCCCCATCCTGCGCACCAAGAAGTCGCTCAACGACATGGCTTCGGGGCAGGTGATCAAAGTACTCGCAACCGACCCAGGGTCGGTGCGCGACTTTCAGGCCTTCTCGCGTCAGACCGGCAACGAGCTTCTTGCCTCCGATGCGGCCAACGGCGAGTTCGTGTTCTTCCTCAGGAAGAGATGACCGGCCCTCGCACGCCTCGACGGGGTGGCGTACCGCTGCCCGATCCTGATCGACTGATCGACGCCCTGGACAACGGTTTGCGTACGCTGTTCGCGCCCGCGCACTCGGCGCGCCCGGTTCCCGGGGAGTCCCTTTCGGACGCGGCTCTAGGCGACGACCAACGGAACCTCTCGGCACGCATGATGCGGGTGAACCACAGCGGGGAGGTGAGCGCTCAGGCCCTCTACCAGGGACAGAGGGCCGTTGCGCAGGACGAACGTGTGATTGCGCTGCTGACGCGGGCGGCGGGTGAGGAGACCGAGCATCTGGCCTGGACCGAGCGCCGGTTGGAAGAGCTAGGGGGCCGCAAGAGCCTGCTTGACCCACTGTGGTATGCGAGTTCCTTTGTCCTCGGCGCCGCGTCGGGGTTGCTGGGCGATCGCTGGAACTTGGGCTTTCTCGCGGAGACGGAGCGCCAGGTTGAGAGCCATTTGGATCGCCACCTGGAGCGACTGCCGGCAGAGGATCGGCGCAGCCGCGCCATCGTCGAACAGATGAAGAAGGACGAAGCTGGACATGCCGTCGCCGCTCGCCGCCAGGGTGCTGCCGAGCTGCCGGGGCCGGTGAGGATGGCGATGCGGCTCGCCTCCAAGCTAATGACCTGCGGCTCGCTCTGGGTTTGAAGGCCCAACCTACGGTCTGGTCCCACCCCTATCCTTCGCTGCGCGGCCGATCGCCTGATCGCCCCCTGATCTCGAAGTCGTGTGTGACCTCGGCGGTCTTGCCCAGCATGATCGAAGCCGAGCAATACTTCTCCGCCGACAGCTCTATGGCGCGCTCCACTTTCTTGGGATCGATTGCTACGCCGGTGACGACAAAGTGGAAGTGAATCCGGGTGAACACCCTTGGATCCTGTGGTGCACGGTCGGCCTCCACCTCCACAACGCAGTCGCTGATCTGCTGGCGCGCTTTCTTCAGGATCGTGACCACGTCATAGGCGGTGCAGCCGCCCGTGCCGGCGAGCACAGCCTCCATCGGCCGCGGGGCGAGGTTGCGCCCTCCTCCCTCCGGCGCGCCATCCATCACGATCGCGTGGCTGCTTTCGGTTTCGGCGACGAAGCTGGCGTTCTCGATCCATTTCACGCGGATTTTCAAGAGGCCCCTCTGTCCAACACTGCGATCACGAAAACGCGGATGTTAGTCGATACCGCGCCAGGCCCACCACTCCGCGCCAGGGCGCATGCGTCATGCGCCGGCCTTTGGTCTTCGGCAGCGCCAGGTCGAACTCGTAGCATCGTCTCTTTTCCACCGGAATGCCCTTAGTTAGTAAGTCTCCTTAACCGTTCCTCCATTAGTTAGTAAGTCTCCTTAACCGTTCCTCCATCCTCCTCCTTTGATGGAAGTTAGCGCAATCCCAACGGATTGCGCTTTTTTTTGTCCGCCAGTCCAGCGCTTGGGCGGGATACCGTGCCTCCTCTCTCGACGCATTTCGCACCGCAAAAACCGGTTGCTTGAGCACCCTCTGTTCGGCCATTTGCATAGGCCAGCAGCGGGCCGCCAATCTAACGATTGTCTTGTTGATACAAATGGTTAGCCTCAAAACGCTGTAACCGGTCGAGGGTTTTGGCTAGAATAGCCCGTTTTTCTCGCTTCGCTATCAGTGGATGCTCTTGCATGGCCGAGTCCAAAGTCGAAGGAGGCAAACGTCGGTTTCTCCTGGCCGCCAGCAGCATCGGCGGTGGGATAGCAATGGTCGCCACCGCCGTCCCATTCTTCGCCAGCATGCTGCCGAGCGCGCGTGCCCGCGCCGCCGGCGCACCGGTCGACGTCGACATCTCGAAGGTGGAGCCCGGAATGATGATCCGCTCGGAGTGGCGGGGCCAGCCAATCTTTGTGGTGCATCGTACCCCGGAGATGCTCAAGGACGTGAAGGAAATGGATTCAAAAGTCGCGGATCCGAACTCGGACGCGTCGGTCCAGCCCGAGTACGCGAAAAACGAATATCGCTCACGTAAACCAGAGTACCTGGTGCTGCTCGGCATTTGCACCCATCTGGGCTGTTCTCCGATGGGCAAGCTGCAGGCCGGTGCGGACAGCGGTTTGGGAGCGGACTGGCTGGGAGGGTTCTACTGTCCCTGCCACGGCTCGAAATTCGATCTCGCGGGCCGCGTCTTCAAAGACGTGCCAGCGCCCACCAACCTGAGAGTCCCGCCCTACAAGTTTCTGAGTGATACGCGCCTGCTGATCGGCGACGACAAGGGAGCGTAACGCATGAGCAAGGCCCAAGCCCTCCTACACTGGATCGACGAGCGCTTTCCGCTCACTGCGCTGTGGAAGAGTCAGGTCTCCGAGTACTACGCGCCGAAGAACTTCAACTTCTGGTACTACTTCGGCTCGCTGGCAATGTTCGTGCTGGTGATCCAAATAGTGAGCGGCATCTTCCTCACAATGAACTACAAGCCCGACGCACACCAAGCATTCCAGTCGGTCGAGTACATCATGCGCGACGTGGAGGGCGGCTGGCTCATCCGTTATATCCACTCCACCGGCGCGTCGATGTTCTTCATCGTGGTCTACCTGCACATGCTGCGAGGCCTGCTGTACGGGTCGTATCGCAAGCCACGCGAGCTGCTGTGGCTGTTTGGCGTGTTCATCTACCTGTGCATGATGGCCGAAGGCTTCTTCGGCTACCTGCTGCCCTGGGGCCAGATGTCCTACTGGGGCGCGCAGGTGATCGTCAATCTGTTCGGCGCCATTCCGATCATCGGGGACGACCTGGCGGTGTGGATCCGCGGCGACTACGTGATCTCCGATGCCACGCTCAATCGTTTCTTCGCCTTCCACGTGATCGCCATTCCGCTCGTGCTGCTGGGCCTGGTCGTCGTCCACCTGATGGCGTTGCACGAGGTGGGCTCGAACAACCCGGATGGTATCGAGATCAAGAAGAGAAAAGACCCTGCCACCGGGCACCCGCTGGACGGCATTCCCTTCCACCCGTACTACACGATCAAGGATATGGTCGGCGTGGTGGTGTTCCTCGCTGTGTTCAGCTTCATCGTGTTCTTCGCGCCGGAGATGGGTGGCTATTTCCTGGAGTACAACAACTTCATCCCGGCCAATCCGTTACAGACGCCGCCCCATATCGCACCGGTCTGGTACTTCACTCCCTACTACGCCATGCTGCGTGCCGTCCCAGCCTTCCTCCACACCCAGTTCTGGGGGGTGCTCGTGATGGGAGCGGCCGTGCTGATCTTCTTCTTCCTGCCGTGGCTCGATCGCAGCCCCGTGAAGTCGATCCGCTACAAAGGTCCGTACTGCAAGATCGCCCTCGTCCTGTTCGTGATCAGCTTCCTGGTGCTGGGCTGGCTCGGGACGGAGCCGACCGACTTCCTGGGTAGTCTCGGCAAGACGGAAGTGGCGGTGATCCTGGCGCGGCTGTTCACCCTGGTGTACTTCGCTTTCTTCCTGCTGATGCCCTGGTACAGCCGCATTGACAAAACCAAACCCGAGCCCGAGCGCGTGACCGGCTAGGAGCGCTCAAAACCCTGGCCTACACAGCCTCCACTCATGCGAGCTCTCTTTTTCCAGCTTCTGCTGATCCCGCTGACGGCGCTCGCGGCGAGCGAGGAGATGAAGCTCGAGCGGGCGCCCATCGACCCGCGCAACGCCGTCTCGATCCAGCGCGGCGCGCAGGTGTTCGTCAACTACTGCCTCAATTGCCATAGTGCCGAGGCGATGCGCTACAACCGGCTCGAGGACCTCGGTCTGACCGAGCAGCAGATCAAGGATAACCTGATATTCGCCACGGACAAGGTGGGTGACACCATGACGGTCGCCATGCGCCGTAGCGACGCCAAGACGTGGTTTGGCGTTCCGCCACCGGATCTGTCGGTAATCGCCCGCGCGCGCGGTGCCGACTGGCTGTACACCTATCTACGCTCGTTCTATCGCGACGACAGTCAGGAGACCGGCTGGAACAACCTCGCATTCCCGAACGTAGCCATGCCCCACGTCCTTTACGAGCTGCAAGGGGAGCAGGTGCTCAAGCCGCAGCCGGGACCGGAGGGGAAGACGCTGGTGCTGGAGGCCCCCGGCAAGCTGTCCGCCGGCGACTACGACAAGCTGACGGCGGATCTGGTCAACTACCTCGTCTTCATGAGCGAGCCCACCCGGGAGACACGCCTCCGTATCGGGTATGCGGTCTTGATCTTTCTCGGCGTGCTGTTCGTTCCGGTCTACCTGATGAAGAAGGAATACTGGAAGGATGTCCACTAGGGCGCGCCACGCCGGGATTTGCCTATGATGACCCTGTACTCGGGCACTACCTGCCCTTTCAGCCAGCGCTGCCGGATCGTCCTGTACGAGAAGGGCATGGATTTCCAGATCGTTGATGTCGACCTATACAACAAGCCTGAAGACCTAGCGGTGATGAACCCCTACAATCGCGTGCCGGTGCTGGTCGAGCGCGACCTGATCCTGTACGAGTCGAACATTATCAACGAATACATCGACGATCGGTTCCCGCATCCGCAGCTGATGCCAGCCGACCCAGTCATGCGGGCGCGCGCGCGGCTGTTCTTGTTCCGCTTCGAGCAGGAGTTGTTCTGCCATATCGACACCATCGAGAAGGGTCCGCAGAAGTCCGCGGACAAGGCGCGCGTGGTGATCCGAGACAGCCTGACCCAGATCGCGCCGGTTTTCGTCAAACAAAAGTATATGCTGGGGGACGAATTTTCCATGCTCGACGTGGCCATCGCCCCGTTGTTGTGGCGTATGGATTACTATGGTATCCAATTGCCCAAACAGGCCGCACCGCTGATGAAGTACGCTGAGCGCATCTTCAGCCGGCCCGCGTTCATTGAGGCGCTCACGCCTTCGGAAAAGGTGATGCGCAAGTGAAAGAGCCTTCTTCCACAACGCCCTATCTCATCCGTGCCATCTGCGAGTGGTGCGGAGACAACGGGCTCACACCGTACGTCGCGGTCAAGGTGGACGGCAACACACGCGTGCCGCTCGAGTTTGTTCGCAACGGCGAAATCGTGCTGAACATCAGCGTTGATGCGACGCGCAACCTCAAGATTGGCAACGACCTGATCCAGTTCTCGGCGCGTTTCAATGGCGTGTCGCGTGAGGTTTCGGTGCCCATCACCGCCGTCGCTGGCATCTTCGCTAAGGAGAACGGGCAGGGCATGGCGTTCCACAGCCCGGCCGGGGATACCCCCGTGGTGCCATTGCCTGGCAAGAGCAATGACCCCCGCCGGAACAGCAAGCCCGGTGGCGGGGACAGGCCCGACCCGCCCCCAGGGCGGCGCCCGCGCCTGCAGGTGGTGAAGTGATGAAGTGATAGGGCGGCCCGGGCGGCAGGACAAGCACGCCGAGGGCATAATAGCGCGCATGCCGGATTAGCTCAGGTGGTAGAGCAGCGCACTTGTAATGCGAAGGTCGGGGGTTCAAGTCCTCTATCCGGCACCGGTTCCGCTTGGTCTGCCACGCCTCTCGACATCCGCCATGAAGATCTCTTCCAAAGTCCTACGTGCACTGTCACACCACCTAGCAGCACGGTTCCTCCTTCTATTCGGGATCCTGCTCGGGGGGGCGGCCGCGGACGAATCAGTAACATACGCCGCCGGCCCTGACTCCCTGTCTGCGTCCCAAACCCGGCTCCGCAGTGCACGGGACGAGTTGGACAGCGCCCAATCAGAGGTCAAGCGCCAGGAACGGCGCCTCAAGGACGCAGAGGATTCCCTTGCGCGTCAGCAGAAGCGGGTGGAGGAGGAAAAGACCAAGGTCGAACAGGCCAAGAGTGCCCTGGATGACTCCAAGGCCCGCGCCGAACAGGCCAAGCAGACGCACGATAAAGCATATGCCGAGATCCAGCGGCTCTACCGGGAGCGGCAGCAGGCCCCAACCCCATCCCCTGAGGCACCAAAGCCCCAGTCCAACTGATTCGTCTTAGAAAAAGAAAGCGGGCAGCAAGGGAGGAGAATGCTGCCCGCAAATCCCCAACAGGGGAGGAGACCAACCCTGTCTTCGGCCAATCTGGCTGGAACTTGAGAGAAAAAACTCGCCCTATCGGGAATGCGGAACCAAAAAAATGGGCAGCTAGGGGGAGGAGACCCGCTGCCCAGAGTTCCCCAACAGGGGGAGGAGACCTAAATTACGACGTGGCGATGCTGGAGTACTTTAGGAGTGTCGATGCGCCGCGCGGCTAACCGCCGCTATAGCATCCCACTCACTAGCCATTTCACAGCAAAGAACGTGCCAAGAGCGACGAACACATAGAGCGCTCGATCGCCACCACCCGGGGCGTGCCGACGGAAGATCGCCTGGGAACGCGCTGTCAGGGCCATCGCAACGAGCCCGACTAGGACCAGTATGGTGGATATGGGGTGGCTGGCCCAGAGGCGCGCCAGCCAGGGCCCAGCCAGCCCGTCTGGCGCCAAGACGTGATAGGTCGCGCCGGTAATACCCAGAAGCGCCAACGCAACCAGCACCAAGCTGAAAACGAAGCCGCCGGCGTCGCTGAGATTCCTGGCCCTCAGAGTCCTTTCCATCGGATCCTCCTGAACCGAATCTTTCGCGCCGGTCAGCCCGTTTCAGCAGCATGCGGCGCGGGCCCTGACCGGCCGTCTGCGGCTTTGCTAACGGCGCAGACCCGCACAACTTGAGCACTTTGTGACGTCCCCGGTCAGTGGGCAAGGTTGCTGCCTTACCCGTCATGGTCAGCCGTTTGCA
>JBGPOV010000013.1:0-54913 GCA_041488255.1 Gammaproteobacteria bacterium
CCATGCAGCTCGAAAAAGGGACAGACCGGTCGCAAGCCCTTCTCGTCCTTGAACAACGTGAACTCACTGTCCGGAACTAGGGATAGCGTGCCGCTGGTCGGGTCCACCTCGAATGTCGGAGCGGGCGCAATCGTGGTTCGGCCGGTCCCGCGCGGCCGCAAGTCCGGCTGCGTCCAGCGAAACGCAGAGAGCGGCGTCTGAGATCCGCCGACACGGGCGAACGCGATGGGTTGCTGCAGCCAGATTCTTCGGATCATCGATCGACTCTTTCCACCGTTCGGTTCCGACGGCGCCGGCCGGTGTTTAGCCTCCAGAGAGGCTTGCGACGGAAACAGCGGGTCTGACCTGGCCGCCGAGCAGCTCTACATAGCCGAACTGCGCAGCCTTCAGTTCGAGCATCTTACCCAGTAGATCGATCCATTGGGCGGGGGTGGGGGTGTCGTTGCTTACCTGGCCGAATACCCAAACCACCCGCTTGTTTCCGAGCGCAGCACGCGCCATGGCAGAAAGACTCGACAGCTCCCGTTGCTTTTCGGCCAGCAGCACTGTCGGCGCGGGATCGGATTGGTCCACCATATCGTCTAGGATCAGAATGTCGACGTCAATCCATGGCCAAACGTCGGCGCCGTCCTGTTTGTCCGGCGTCGGGTCATGTGCGGCGACCTCCAGAAACTTGGTCCAGGTGAGGTATCGCACCTTTCGAATCTCGAACGAATGCTCGGTGCCGACTCCGACGGCCAGGCTTGTACGGCCGGTTCCGAGAGCGCCGAAAAGGAGCAGGTGAAGGGGATCGGCTTGGCTGTCGCTTTTCGCCGCAGCGAGGAATCGCAGGACATCCTGGGGTCCGAGCCGCGGTGGCGCGCTGCCAAATTGGCTGGTGAAATCCGCGAGTCGGGCGAGATAGGGCAGACGCGCCCGCTGAAAGCAAAGCTTGCGTGTCAGCCAGTACCAGGCGGGAACAGTCACGGCCAAGACGAGGACAAGGACAAAGCTTGCCAATCCCAGCGCGAAATAACGCAGGCCGAGAGTTGCGGTGATGATTCCGCACCAAAAAAAGAACACCGCTGTCCCCGCATCCATCCACAGATCGGCGCGGTCGACGGGAAACGCGTGGTTGGACGCGCTCTTCGTGGCTCTCGCCACGTC
This sequence comes from Gammaproteobacteria bacterium, assembly GCA_041488255.1. Taxonomy (GTDB): domain Bacteria; phylum Pseudomonadota; class Gammaproteobacteria; order Burkholderiales; family SHXO01; genus SHXO01. The sequence continues at coordinate 1,147 of JBGPOV010000013.1, forward strand.
CCAGATCTCCTTCGCCGCCCAGCCAGCGGCCAAGACCGACGGGAACCAGATCAAGTATCTGTAATAGACATCTTCGACTTTCTGGCCGCTGATCCAGAGGATCAGCCAGGACACGAGAAACGTCGGCAGCAAGCCAAGGGTGAAATGCCCGAGCTGGTTTGCCATCCATATATAGGTGTAGGTGTAGCCGGCCTGGACTTCTTTATCCGTCCAATCCGCCCAGACTTGCTGCAGAACGTCTTTCACCGTCACGACGCGATTTGTCGAATTGGTCATCGCGAACTCTCGCATAGCGCTCTATGTTGGCCGTCCCGCACCGCGCACCATCAACTCGGCGCAACGCTCCGCCAACGCGGCGATGGTCAGCGACGGGTTGCGGCCCACGGGTCTCGGAATGATTGCGCCGTCCACGACGAACAGGTTGGGATAGCCGAACACCTCGCCGCGATGGTCGACGACACCAGCTGCCGGACTGTGCGCCATGTTGCAGCCACCGAGGGGGTGAACGCTGGTCAGGGCTTTGAACAGCCTCCACAACGGGGGCACTTTGGCAGTGCCGCCATCGACCTCGGAAAGGCGGGTGTGGGTGGCGATGATAGTCTTAAAAATGGCCAGGGAGTTGTCGACCCGCCAACTCAGCTGTAGATCACGACGCCAGGGTGCCCAAAACGGCCGCCCCAGGTGCAGTTGGCCGTCGCCGGCATCCACTCCCTCGCCCAGCCACATCATCACTTGAGCGGTGGGGTTCAGCTCGTCGAACCCCCGTTGCAGGCGATCCCTGCACCACCGGGCCAGCGCGCCGCCGCCGAGCCGAGCAGTCAGAGCGTTCAGCAGCACATTGGGAAATCCATCGTCCTCGACAAAGAAGCGCTGCCCCTCGATCGCCCCATCCATGAAGCTCAACCCGGACGAGATCAGCGGACCGACCCCCTGGTTGACCTTCACGCTCGTCGGGTAGAACGCCGACGTCATGAAATTGGCATTCGAGCTCCAGGATTTCCCGAGCTGCGCGCTGATCTTCGGCAGGGTCTCGAGCTCATCGCGGCAGCGCAACAGCATCTCGGTGGATCCCAAGGAGCCGGCTGCCAGGACCACCCTGTCCGCAACGGCAGCGCCTGGCACCAGACGCCCCTCATGGATGCGCTCCCAGTGCACGCGGTAGCCCGTTCCGGCCGGCTCGATGCTGCGGACGACATGTAGCGGCCGCAGATCCGCGCCCTTGCGCTCGGCGATAGCGAGATAGTTCAGGTCCAGCGTGTTCTTGGCACGCACGTCGCAACCGATATGGCAGTTGCCCAAATGAACGCAGGTTGCCTGGGCCACGCCATGCTCGTTGACAAAGGGTTTGGCGTGTTTGGAATTGATCGGGTCCGGTAGATCGTAGGAATACGCAGGATCAAAGCTGACAGCGAGTGGGACGCGTTCGAAGCGATCCGCATAACCGAGTGTGTCCGCGGCTCGCCGCAACAAACCGAAGCGATGGGTCTCCTGGCCCTCGGGGATGCCCTGCGCGGCGAGCATGCGGCGCGCCTTCTCGTAATAGGGCGCGAGCGACTCGGCCGTGACCTCCTGCGGCCAGCCGGTGGCGAAACGCTCCGCATCCGCCGCCATCACGACGCTAGCGTAACTCAGTGATCCACCGCCGACCCCGGCCCCCTGGGCCACGGTCATGCCCTTAAAAAAGCGAAGATCCAGCCAGCCGTTGTGTTTGTGCGGCTTGCGATGATGGAACAGCCAGGGGTCACCCAACTCCCGCGGATAAGTGTCGGGCGTCCAGCGCCGGCCCCGCTCCAGGACCAGCACCCGCGCTCCCGATAGGGCCAGGCGGCATGCCGTGATTGCGCCGCCGAAGCCCGAGCCCACTATGATGGCGTCAAAATCTGCCATTGATTGCGCGATCTTGCTCGTGTCGCATCAACATCTCAAATCATCATAACCCAAAGAGGGGGCGGAAGAGCTTGCCGCTACGCGCGCGACTCGAACCTCTCAAATTAATAGGTTCTAGCCTGGACATGCCGTCGGCGTTAAGACAGCCACCCTCGGCGGATAGGCGCGCGTTACCTCGCGTCGGCCTTTGCAGCCGCCGGTTGCCTCAGCTCGCGGAAAATAGTCCGCACCCTCTGAGTCCTCTCGCTCACCGGTGCGTGTTTTTCCTCGACCCGCAGCCGATCCTGCCCCGAGAGCTTGAAGTTGCGTCTGGACTGGATGAGCTGGATGATCCGCCCCGGGTCGATCGGCGGGTCCTTCACGAACTGCAGCACGATGCTCTCCGGTCCCGCGTCCACCTTCGATATGCCCAATGGCTTGGCTTCGATGCGCAGGCGGTGGCTATCGATCAGCACCTTGGCCGGCTCGGGTAGAAGTCCGAAGCGGTCCACCAGCTCCTCCTGCAGCAGCTCCAGCTCGTCCAGCGTCTCGCAGTTGGCGAGGCGCTTGTAGAGCACCAGCCGCTCGTGGATGTCGGCGCAGTAGGTCTCGGGCAGCAGCGCGGGCGCGTGCAGGTTGATCTCGGTGTTCACCGCCAAAGGCTGTGACAGGTCCGGCTCCTTGCCCGCTTTGAGCGATTTCACCGCCGCGTTGAGCATCTCGGTGTAGAGGTTGAAGCCCACTTCTTGCATTTGGCCGCTCTGCGCTTCGCCCAGCACTTCGCCGGCGCCGCGGATCTCCAGATCGTGCATGGCGAGGTAGAAGCCGGCGCCCAGCTCTTCCATCAACTGGATCGCCTCCAGCCTCTTGCGCGCGTTGGCTGTCACCGCGCCCTCGTCCGGTATCAGCAGGTAGGCGTAGGCCTGGTGATGCGAGCGCCCGACGCGCCCGCGAAGCTGGTGCAGCTGGGCCAGGCCGAGCTTGTCGGCGCGGTCGATGATGATGGTGTTGGCGGTCGGGACGTCGATACCGGTCTCGATGATGGTCGAGCACAGCAGGACGCTGAAGCGCTGCTGGTAGAAGTCGCGCATGACCAGCTCGAGCTCCCGTTCCGGCATCTGGCCGTGGGCGATTCGGATGCGCGCCTCGGGCAGCAGCTTGGCGAGCCGGGCCTCGCTGTTCTCGATGGTCTCCACTTCGTTGTGCACGTAGTACACCTGCCCGCCGCGCTTCAGCTCGCGCAGCACGGCCTCGCGGATCAGACCATCGGAGGAGCGCGACACGAAGGTCTTGATGGCAAGGCGCTTCTGCGGGGCAGTGGCGATCACCGAGAAGTCTCGCAGACCCTCCAGCGACATGGCCAGCGTGCGGGGGATGGGCGTGGCGGTAAGCGTGAGCACGTCGACTTCGGCGCGCAGGGCCTTGAGCCGTTCCTTGTGGCGCACGCCGAAGCGGTGCTCCTCGTCGATGATGACCAGGCCCAGGTTTTTGAACCGCACCCGATCCTGGATCAGCTTGTGAGTGCCGATGACGATGTCGGTCTCGCCGTGCGCCAACGTGTTCAACGTCGCCTCTTGTTCTTTGCCGGAGCGGAAGCGCGACAGCTCGGCGATCTTCACCGGCCAATCCGCGAAGCGGTCGGTGAAGGTCTGAAAGTGCTGCTCGGCCAGCAGCGTCGTGGGCACCAGAACAGCGACTTGCTTCCCGTCCAGGACCGCGACGAAGGCGGCGCGCAATGCCACCTCTGTCTTGCCAAACCCCACATCTCCACACACCAACCGGTCCATAGGCTTGCCGGCGGTGAGGTCGGTAATGACCGCATCGATGGCGGCTGCCTGGTCGCGCGTCTCCTCGAAGGGAAACCCGTCCGCGAAGGTCTCATAGTCGTGGGGCTTGAGCATGAACGCGTGGCCCTTGCGCGCGGCGCGTTGGGCGTAGAGGTTGAGCAGCTCCGCCGCGGTGTCGCGCACCTGCTCCGCGGCCCTGCGCTTGGCCTTCTCCCACTGCCCGCTGCCCAGCTTGTGCAGGGGGGCGGCCTCGGGTGCGGCGCCGCTATAGCGCCCGATCACCTGAAGATGCGAGACCGGCACGTAGAGCTTGTCTCCGCCGTCGTACTCCAGCGCGAGGAACTCCGTGGCGCCTTCGCCCAGATCCATGGTGACGAGCCCCAGGTAGCGCCCGATGCCGTGCTGGGCGTGCACCACCGGATCGCCGACCTTGACCTCCGAGAGGTCGCGCAGCATGTGCTCGGCCACGAGACGGTTGGCCGGCTCGCGGCGGTCGCGGGCGCGCGCTTGGGACGCGTACAGCTCGTTTTCGGTGACGATGGCGAAGCGGCCGTCGTCGACGATGAAACCGCGAGCCACGGGACCGACCGCGAGCATGAGCTTTTCGCTGTGCGCCAGGAACGCGCTGAAGCCGTCGCACTGACTCAGCGGCAAACCGTGTTCCGCGAAGTAGCCCAGCATGGTTTCGCGCCGGCCCAGCGTCTCGGCCATGCACAGGATCCGGCCGGAAAACTGCCCTGCGAAGTCGCGCAGGCTGTGCAGCGGATTGTCGGCACGCCGGTCCACTTGCAGCGGCGGCAGAGGCGAGATCCCAAGCCGGTGTGCGTCCCCTTCATCCGCAAGTGCGATGCGGGCGAAGGGCTTGATGGCGCCGAACAGCTGGTCCGGGAGCAGGAACAGCTCCTGCGGCGCAGCCAAGGGCCGGTCGCGGTCGCCCCGCAGCAGCTCGTAGCGCGACCGCGTGTCGCGCCAGAACCCTTCCATCTGTCCCAGCAGGTCGCCGTGCAGGACCACGACCGTCTCCGGCGGCAGGTAATCGGTGATCAGCGCGGTGGTCTCGAAGAACAGCGGGAGGTAATACTCGATGCCCGCGGGGAACGTGCCGTTGCTCACGTCTTTGTACAGCTGGCTGCGGGAGGGATCGCCCTCGAACTTCTCGCGGAAGTTCTGGCGGAACCGGGTGCGCGCGTCCTCGTCGGTGGGGAATTCGCGCGCGGGCAGCAGGCGCACGTCGTTCACCTTGTAGATGGAGCGCTGGGTGTCGACGTCGAAGGTGCGCAGGCTCTCCACCTCGTTGTCGAACAGATCGATACGGTAGGGCAGGGCGCTGCCCATCGGGAACAGGTCGATCACGCCGCCGCGAAAGCTGTACTCGCCCGGCGACACGACCTGGGTCACATGGCTGTAGCCTGCGAGCGTCAGCTGGTGGCGCAGCGTCTCCGGATCGATGCGCTCGCCCTGCTTGAGGAAGAAGCTGTAGGCGGCGAGGAACGCCACCGGCGGCAGGCGCTGCAGAGCGGTGGTCACCGGGACGATCAGGACATCGCAGGCCCCGTGCGCGATCTGGTACAGCGTGGCCAGGCGCTCCGACACCAGATCCTGGTGCGGCGAGAAGCTGTCGTAGGGCAGCGTTTCCCAGTCCGGGAAATAGTGCACCCGCGGCGCGGGCGCGAAGAACGGAATCTCTTCGGCCAGCCGCTGGCCGTCCAAGGCCTGGCTGGTGAGCACCGCGAGAGGGCGCCGCTGGCGGCTCAGCTCGGCAATGGCCAGAGAGTCGCTGGAGCCATGCAGGCCGCTTGCGCAGCTGCGCGAACCGGGTGCGGGGACCGGGAGATTGAGCATCGATGGGGCAAAACTGTAGATTACAGGAGATGAGCGTGAGCCGGCCGTGCAGCGCTAGGCGACTGCCTGGATAATAGCGGCAGCAATCACAACCGAGGGCGCAATGGCGGGCTATTTTGGCCTGGTCCCAGCTGCGGGAACCGGCGCCCGGATGGGAGAGGCGCTGCCGAAGCAATACCTGACCATCGGTCAACGGCCGGTGCTCTGGTACGCGCTCGAGCACCTGTGTGGCCACCCGCGCCTGCGCCGTACCTTCGTTGTCCTGCATCCCGAGGACCAGCTGTTTCTGCGCTGCGACTGGACCCAGTTCGGCGACGCCCTGGTGCCGCTGTTCTGTGGCGGCACGACCCGGGCCGAGAGCGTCATGCATGGGCTCGATCGGATGCGAGCGGAAGTGCAGCCCGATGACTGGGTGCTGGTGCACGACGCCGCGCGGCCCTGCCTGACCGACGAACTGATCGACCGGCTCATCGCCGAGCTCGCGCAGGGCGAGGGCGGGGGCCTTCTGGCCATTCCGGTAGCCGACACCCTCAAGCGCAACGACGGCGAGCGCCGGGTGCTGCGCACCGAGCCGCGCGAGCAGCTGTGGCAGGCGCAGACGCCCCAGATGTTCCGCTTCGCGCCGTTGCTCAATGCCCTGCGCGCCGCTGACCCCGCCCACACCACGGACGAAGCCAGCGCCATGGAGCAGCTCGGCCACCGGCCGCGATTAGTTATGGGCAGCGCCGCGAACATCAAGGTCACGTATCCCGAGGACCTCGCTCTGGCCGAGTTGATCCTCAAAGGCGTACCCCAGTGAACCACGGAGACACGGAGAGCACGGAGAAAGGCATTCCGATCGAGCTCAACGAGCTTGTAACGAGGGTTATCGGCGCTGCTATCGAAGTGCATCGGGTGCTAGGCCCGGGGTACCTTGAGTCCGTCTATGAAGAAGCGCTCGAGGTTGAGCTGCAGGCGGCGGCTATCCCTTCCGAGCGGCAGAAGCCCGTTTCTGTGTCCTACAAGGGGTACGAAGTGGGCCAGGGGCGCCTAGACTTCTTGGTCGGAGCAAAGCTGGTGCTCGAACTGAAGGCGGTGGAGAAACTAGGGCCGATTCATCGTGCCCAGATGATCTCTTATCTCAAGGCTACGGGCTGCCGACTCGGCCTAGTGATCAACTTCAACGATAAGACGCTCAGAGATGGCATCATGCGCGTTGTGCTGTAGGCGTCCGCGTTAGCACCGTACTGTTAAAGGTTGTCCGTAGGTTATTGACTGGTCTTTGGGGTTTCTCCGTGCTCTCCGTGTCTCCGTGGTTCAAGCATGGATTTAAGAATTGGGCAGGGGTTTGACGTCCACGCGCTCGTCCCCGGGCGCAAGCTGATAGTGGGCGGGGTGGACATCCCGTTCGACCGCGGCCTGCTCGGCCATTCCGACGGGGACGTGCTGCTGCACGCCATCTGCGACGCGTTGCTCGGCGCAGCAGGGCTAGGCGACATCGGTCGCCACTTTCCGGACACCGACGACAGCCTGCGCGGCGCCGACAGCCGCGGGCTGCTGCGTTCGACCGCCGCGCAACTGCATCAGCACGGGTTCCGCATCGTCAACGTGGACGCGACCATCATCGCGCAAGCGCCGCGGATGGCGCCGCACGTCGCGTCGATGATGGCGTGCATCGCGCAGACGCTGGGCATCTCGGAGTCGCAGCTCAACATCAAAGCCAAGACCAGCGAGCGTCTCGGCTTCACCGGGCGAGGAGAAGGCATCGCGGCCCAGGCCGTCGCGCTCATCGAGGCCGTTTCTCCTCCGCCCGCCGCGAAGTGAGCGCCGAGCAGCCATCGCCTTCCGCCGGAGCGCGTGAACGGGCTGTTCGACAAGGCCCGGCACAGGCCCGGGTATTTTTCGCCTTGTGGCCGGACCCGGGGGTTCAGGCGGCGTTGGCCCAACACGGACGCGACCTGCAGTGCCGGGTGGGAGGCAAGCTCACCCGCCAGGAGTCGATCCATCTGACGCTGACATTCCTCGGGGACATCGCCCTGCATCGGTTGGACGAAGTGCGGGCCGTCGGGACCCGCGCCGCGTTCGAGCCATTCGCCTTCACCGTGGACACGGCGGGATGCTGGGGGCACAACGGCGTCGCGTGGGTGGGGCCCCGCGCAACGCCCGAGCCACTGCTGTCGCTCGTCGGCAGCCTCGAAGCCGCGCTGCTGGACACCGGATTTCGCGTCGAAGAACGGCCCTACGCGGCACACGTCACGGTCGTGCGAAAGGCCCGGTGCAGGCCGGTTGATCTAACGCTTGCGCCCGTGGCGTGGCGGGTCGACGACTTCGTTTTGATGCGGTCCGACCTCAATGCCGAAGGCTCGCGCTACACCGTCATCGGCCGCTGGCCGGAGGCAAACCGCAAACCTGCTTAACCACGGAGACACGGACAGTGCAGAGGAATAAAGCTGACAAGGGCAACGGCGAGACCTTATCGCGCTGCCGGCGACGAGCTTTCACTCGTTCTGGCTTTTCTCCGTGCTCTCTGTGTCTCCGTGGTTCAAACTAGATGTCATTACTGTTCTACAGCGACACCGACGCGCCGGAGCCGTGGCGCGAGGCATTGGCCCGCGAGCTGCCGCAGATGGAGTTCCGTCTCTGGCCGGATGTGGGTGAACCCGCGCGCGTGAGTTACGCGCTGGTGTGGAGGCCAAAGCCCGGGTTGCTGGCGAGCTTGCCGAACCTCAAGGCCATCCTTTCGCTGGCCGCGGGCGTGGATCACATCCTGCTGGATCCAGAGCTCCCCGACCGGGTACCCATCGCGCGCATGGTGGATGCTGGGCTGGCGGCCCAGATGTCCGAGTACGCGCTGTACGGCGTGCTTCACTTCCATCGCGACATGCAGCGTTATGCCGAGCAGCAGCAGCGAGCGCAGTGGCGACAGCTGCCTGCGGTCCCGGCGCCGCAGCGGACGGTCGGCATCATGGGGCTCGGCGTGTTGGGCGGCGATTTCGTCCGCAAGCTCGTCCCCCTCGGCTTCAAGGTCGTGGGCTGGAGCCGCACGCCCCGGAACATTCCGGGCGTGACGACCTTTCATGGGCAAGAAGGTCTGAACGAGTTTTTAAGGCAGACCGAGATCCTCGCGAATTTCCTTCCCTTGACGGCCGACACCGCAGGCATCCTGAGCGCGTCGACCTTCGCACGCTTGCCACGCGGCGCCTGCATCATCAACATCGCCCGCGGCGCACACCTGGATGAGCGCGAGTTGCTCGCCGCGCTGGACCAGGGCCAGCTCGGCGGTGCGATGCTCGACGTTTTCGAGCGCGAACCGCTTCCGCCCGAGCACCCCTTCTGGCACCATCCGCGTGTAGTCGTCACGCCGCACGTCGCCGCACAAGCGATCGCCGAGCTGATGGTGTCGCAGGTGATCGACAACATCCGCCGCATCGATGGTGGCGAGCCGCCGCTCGGACTGGTGGACCGCGGCCGGGGCTACTGACATAGCTGAGCACTCGACGGAAGGCACCCAATGACCGACCTGACTCCCACCGCCCGTTCGCGTATCAAGCGCTTGCGTGAGCGCGGCGCTTACGACTTCGACACGATCGCGTCGATTCTCGATGCGGGGCTGCTGTGTCACGTCGGGTACATCATCGACGGGCATCCTTACGTCACGCCTACCGCGTACTGGCGCGAGGGCGCCCGCGTGTACTGGCACGGCTCCAGCGCTAGCCGGATGCTGCGCACCGTGGAAAAGGGCGTGGACGTCTGCTTCACCGTCTCGCATCTGGATGGTCTGGTGCTGGCCCGCTCCGGCTTCAACCACTCGATCAACTATCGCTCGGTGATGCTGTTCGGCCGGGCCCGCAAGATCGAGGACGATGGCGCGAAGCTGCAGGCGCTGGAAAACTTCCTGGAACGGATGTTCCCGAGCCGGTGGCAGCAGCTGCGTCCTGCCACGACTCAAGAGATCAAGGCGACGACGGTGCTGGGCATGGCGATCGAGGAGGGCTCCGCCAAAGTGCGAACAGGGTGGCCGCACGATAACGAGGACGATTACAGCTGGCCGGTATGGGCGGGCGTCGTGCCGGTCCAGAGCGTGATGCAACCGCCTCTGCCTGACGAGCGGCTCGCCGGCGCAATGGAGCCACCCGCGTATCTGGCCGATCTCAGCCACCTGGGTCTGAAGGCGAAGTAGGAGCCGGACATGAAACCAACCCTGATAGCGTTCGCGCTGCTACTGGCGGGCCTGGCGTTCGCCGATCCCGCCACGGACGCGGAGATGAGGCGCCTCGAGTCCCAATTGAATCTTCTGCAACAGGAGCAGCAGTCGGTGTATCAGCAGTTCCAGATGATCCAGGAGCTGCGCCGCACCGAGATCGAGGCGCAATATCCGCAAGTGATCCAGAACTCGCCGGACTACTCGATGGGCAACCCGCCGCCGAACTACGACGATGTGGTGCTCGAAAAGTCGGAGCGAGAATACCGCATCAAGCAATACACCGATGACCTCAACCGGATGTACGCTCGCTACCGAGCGATGCAGGACCAGAAGAAGGCGCTGCTGGACCGGCTCAACGAGCTGGCGCAGCAGCGATAGGGCCCACTATCGGCCCCACTGGAGGAGGTCGAGGTGAAGGGGATCTCCGGTCACTCTTCACGTCTTCACCTTCGCTCCTCACGCTTTCACGTTAGCACCCCTTTAATTACCAGGTGCCGGTCGCTTACTTGGGCAACTTCCAGTGGCAGCCCCGCCTGCTTCAACTGAGCCTTGGCTTCTTGGACTGTGAACGCCGCACACAACGAGTTGTAGAAATCCTCTTTCAGAATCGGATGCCCGTCGGGCGCGACGGTCTCCACGATGTTGCGTGCATCCTGGTGCGTGGCCGGCCTGATCAGATCCATCACGTAGACCGCCGCGCCCGGCCGTCCCAATCGCTTCGCTTCGCTCCACAGTACCATGGGCTCGGGCAAGTGGTGCAGCAGGTCCTTCGAGAGGATGGCATCGAAGCTGTGCTCGTCCAGCGCCAATCCCGGAATGTAACCCTGCATCGGCGTAACGCGCGCTTGCAGGTTGGCCGCGCGCACCGCCTCGCGGGCCAGGTCGATCATTGCAGCGGAACCGTCGATCGCCGTGATGCGAATGTTTGGACGTGCCGTCGCGAGCCTGAGCATGACATCGCCGGGTCCGCAGCCGATGTCGACCACCTTCCCCAGGTGGTCCGGATAGTCAGCCAGCAGGTGGTCGACATACCACTGGTTGGAGCTCGAGAAATCCGCTTGCGCATAAACGAGCGCCTGTTGCTCGTCATCCATGATTTCAGGTTCAAGCGTTCTTTGCATATCTGCGCCTCGGGTCTTGTAACGGCGACATTGAGATGATACCTGTTCGCGGAACTCGCTCCATTGCACCTGACAGAACGCTGCGATAGGCTGATGCGCGGTGCAGTGAGGCTTACATCCCCAGCACGCCCCTGAGGCTCCTCTCCAGCGCCCTCATCTCGTCGGGACTGAGCTTGGTTAGCGGCCCGTCCGCGATGCGGGCACGGTCTATGGCCCGGATCTGCTCGACCATGACGTGGCAGTCCTTGGTAAGTCGGTCCCGGGCTCGGACTGCGACTCGCAACGGTTCGAGTCCCTCGCGTAGCTGACTCGTCAGTGGGAGAACGATGACCGTCGGGAGCCCAGCAACGGTGACGCGGTTTTCCTGGAAAATGACCACCGGCCGGATTTTTCCGACCTCGGCCCCCTTGTCGGGGTTGAGATTGGCGACCCAGACCTCGCCGCGCTGCATCAACGCTTGCCCTTTGTTCGAGTCCGGGTGACACGCGCCGCGCGATATTCCGAGCGGGGTTCGCCCAACGCAAGCGCCTCGTTTTCGAGCGGCAGGAACTGTTCCGCGGTGCTCAGCGCTTCGCGGTTGCTTCTGGGATCCGAAGCGAGGTTTCTTGCTGCCGTCTCCAGGCTGGAGAGGAACCGTTCACGCTCCAGGCGCGCGAGGTAGTCGGCGATGGCTTCCCGTGCGAGCTCGGATCTCGGTCTGTTCGACAGGCGTGCCTGTTCTTCGAGCTTCGCTTCAAGATCCTCTGGAAGCCTTAGACTGAGGACGGACATAGGCTTCTGTAGTGCATATTGTAGCGCAAAATAGACTACATTATGGAAGGCGATCTGTCAACCGTAGCGGGGTAACGCCACCGCACCTGCCGGCGGCATCATCCCTTCTCTAAGCGTGCAGTTTGACCGTGTCGATTGCGGCAATGACGGCCGCGGTGACAGCGGCGGTCTTGGCAGTGCCGCCGAGATCAGGGGTAAAGACGCGCTTTGCGGTGACTTCTTCGATGGCCGCCATCAACCGCGCCGCGGCCTGCTTCTCTCCCAGATGTTCCAGCAGCATTGCACCGCTCCAGAAGGTCCCGATCGGGTTGGCGATGCCCTTGCCGGCGATGTCGAAAGCCGAGCCGTGGATGGGCTCGAACATCGACGGGTACTTGCGCTCGGGGTTGAGGTTGGCGGTAGGTGCGATGCCCAGGCTGCCGGAGAGCGCGGCGGCCAGATCGCTCAGGATGTCGGCGTGGAGGTTGGTGGCGACCATCACGTCCAGCGTCTGGGGCTTGAGCACCATGCGCGTGGTGGCCGCGTCCACCAGCATTTTGTCGGTACTCACATCTGGGAAGCTCCGCGCGATCTCGTAGAAGATCTCGTCCCACATGACCATGCCATGCTTCTGCGCGTTGGACTTGGTGATGAGAGTGAGCAGCTTACGCGGCCGGCGGCGTGCCAACTCGAACGCGAAGCGCATGATGCGGGTGACGCCTGTGCGGGTGAAGATCGCGGTCTCGGTGCCGACCTCCTCCGGGTGACCTCGGTGCGCGCGGCCGCCGTGGCCGGCGTATTCGCCCTCGCTGTTCTCGCGGATGATCACCCAGTCGATGTCCCCGGGACTTTTCAGCTTCAAAGGCGGATCGATGCCCGGCAGCACGCGCGTGGGGCGCACGTTCGCGTACTGGTCGAAGCCCTGGCAGATGGCCAGGCGCAAGCCCCATAAAGTGACGTCGTCCGGCAGGTCCGGGGCGCCCACAGCGCCGAAGTAGATGGCGTCGAAGCTCTTCAGCGTATCAAGGCCATCGGCCGCCATCATGCGGCCGTGCTGTTTGTAGTAATCGCTGCCCCACGGGAACCGCTCCACCTGCAGCGTGAATCCGCCGTCACGCTTAGCCAACGCCTCCAGCACTTGCAGGCCGGCCGACACCACCTCTGTTCCGATCCCGTCGCCGGGGATCGCCGCAATCTTGTAGGTTTTCATCACAACCTTCCAGGGTGAGCGAGATGCAACCGCTCCACGCTGCCCAGTCCGACTGGATAAGGGCATGGGTACGAGGGCGCGCTGCGGTCAACTTCGAGTGCCAAGAGCGTACTTCCGCGCTGCATCGGCGTCAAACCGACTCGGACAGCGAGCGCAAGGCCGGGCCGCGGCGTCGGAGCTCGCGGTTTCCCAACCACGCGCCGACCGGGATTTGTTGCTATAGTTTTTGAATGCCTTGTCCTGCAAAGCCTGGCGCGGGGGAGAATGGACCGCACGGAACGGGAGGTCGAGCATGGCTGACGTCGCACTGCGCAAGGTCGTCAAGCGCTTCGATGAAGTCGAGGCGGTGCGAGGCATCGACCTGGACATCCCGGACAAGGAGTTCGTCGTGCTGGTCGGCCCGTCCGGCTGCGGCAAGAGCACCACGCTGCGCATGATCGCGGGCCTCGAGGACGCCTCCGACGGGGAGATCTACATCGGCGGGGTGCTGGTCAACGACGTTCCGCCCAAGGACCGCGACATCGCCATGGTGTTCCAGAACTACGCGCTCTACCCGCACATGACGGTGTTCGAGAACATGTCCTTCGGCCTGCGGCTGCGACGCGCCCCGCGCAGCGAGATCCGCGAGCGAGTCGAGCACGCCGCACGCATACTGGACATCATGGACCTGCTGGACCGGCGGCCGAAGCAGCTCTCGGGCGGCCAGCGCCAGCGGGTCGCCATGGGCCGCGCCATCGTGCGCAACCCCAAGGTGTTCCTGTTCGACGAGCCGCTGTCCAACCTGGATGCGAAGCTGCGCGTGCAGATGCGCACCGAGATCAAGCGCGTCCATCAGAAGGTCAAGACCACGACCGTGTACGTGACCCACGATCAGGTCGAGGCCATGACGCTCGCCGACCGCGTGGTAGTCATGAACGCCGGCCGCATCGAGCAGATCGGCACGCCGCAGGAGCTGTACCACACGCCGCGCACCCGCTTCGTCGCCGGCTTCATCGGCTCGCCCGCCATGAACTTCCTGCCCTGCGGTCTCGAGCACGACGGGTCGGGGCTCGGCGTTCGGCTCACGCAGGCCTTATCCTTCCCCGTGCCACAGAGCCGCTTCGCCCGCTACCAGTCCCACGCCGGCCGGGAGCTCATCTTCGGCCTGCGCCCTGAGCACATCACGGATCCGCGCTACGAGCGCGGCGAGTTGCGCCAGTTCTCCGTTACCCCGGACGTGGTCGAGCCCATGGGCATGGAGACCATGGTGTACTTCAAGCTCAACGGCGCGGAGGTGTGCGGCCGGGTCGAGCCGAGCAGCGCCAGCGCGCCTGGGCAGCCCATGCGGCTGTGCGCCGACCTGAACCAGATGCACTTGATCGACCCGCAGACGGATCTCGTGCTGTAGCGGCGGTCTTGTTACACTCCCCGACGAAACGCGAGCCAACCGTGAACGCAGACATCGGCCTGCGCCAGCGCGATTATTCGCCAGTCGGGCGGCTGAGCGCGTTCCCGCGGCGGCCTAGGAAGCGCAGATCGGATACATCGCGGTGGCCTCGAGGATCTCCCCGCTGTTGGCGCGCTCGACGAAGATGGCAACCCCCAAATGCTGCGCATCCCAGTCCCGCTGGAGCTTGATCTGATGGTCGAGCCGGACGCGGCCGTCGGTGCCGATCGAGAATGGGCCCGCGAGCTCGCGCACCACGTAGTCGTGCTGCAGTAACCTGCCCGCGTTTTCACCGGCGGTCACGCGGCTGTGCAAGCCGTTCTCAAAGGCCGCAATCCAAGTCCGCACGCCTTGGCCGCGTGCGGCGGCGAGGACCTCGATCTCAGCGATAATTCGAAGCCCGTCGGCAGAGTTCGAGAGCTCCGCTTGGATCTTGGCTTGTCCTGGTTCACGGTTGATCGCGCTAAGCGTGGAGCGCAGCTGCTCTACGCTATAGTCCTGCCGCAGGTCTCGTCCATCGAGAACCAGCTGCGGCGTATAGATCACTCCGCTGCTGGCGCGTGTCGCCACCTCGCGCTGGCGCTGGCTGAAGCGGGCCTGAGAAAAGCGGTCGGGCCAGCCGAGCTGATTCCAGTAGTCGACATGAAATGCGAGCAGGACCGCCGTCTGCAGCGGAATGCCCTGTTGTGGGAGGGCACTGAACCAGCGATCGGCCGGAGGACAGCTGTTGCAACCTTCGGAGGTGTATAGCTCGAGCACGCTGACCCGGTGCGCAGGGCTTTGCAGGCGGCATTGCCCAGCTTGCGAGCCCGGCGCACCGATGCAAGCGACGGCTGCGGCGATTGCCGCGATGCCCCACGCCCTACATTTGGTCATGCGACCCCCTGATACGCCTGAACGCTCCGGACGACCCTGAGGTCTCACGCTTGCTGATGCCCCCGCAGGCCCGCTGTGGAACGCAGCTCCAATGCGTGCCGCTGCACCGCGGCACGCAGCTCGGGCTTGTAGCCCAGCGCGAAGAACACCTCAGCGCACAGAAAGATCGGCGCCACGAAAATTTGAAACAGATTATCGGTTAGCGCCGGCTTGCGGCCCTCGAAGGCGTGACCGGCGAGCTGCAGCGCCCAGCCGCCGACGAACAGCGCGGAGAACCACGCCATAGCCATCGAACTTGGTTCGCGCGCAATCAGATCGCCGGTCAACACCAAGACTGCACCGATGACCGCCGCGGCGACGGCAAGCGCCACATCGAGGAAGAAGTAGTAGGCCAGCACCAGCCCTGCGAGCAGCATGGCACCCGTCACGGTCGCCCCGCCCAGTTCGAGTCGCAGCCAGCTGAGCGGGATGAACAAAGACAGCATGATGGCCGGCACGCCGAGAAAATGGATGGCTTTGTTGCGCGCGTCTTGGTGGTACGCGGCGTAAAAGGCCATCTGGTCTTCGAGGGTCTTCATGGGCGAGCTCAGAAGTTCACGTTGTTCTTGCCCTTGAGCTTGAGGATCTGGCGCGCATCGGCGGCGGAAGCGACCGCCAGCCCCAGCTCTTCGAGGATGCGCCGGATCTTGGACACCTGCTCGGCGTTGGTTTTGGCCAGTTGCCCCTTGCCGATCCACAGGCTGTCCTCCAAGCCCACCCGTACATTGCCGCCCATCACCGCGGACTGGGTGGCGATGAACATCTGGTTGCGCCCGGCGCCCAGCACCGACCACTGGTAGTCTTCGCCGAACAGGCGATCGGCCGTGCGCTTCATGTGCAGCACGTCCTCCGGGTGCGGACCGATGCCGCCGCGGATGCCGAATACCGATTGGATGAACAGCGGCGGCTTGACCAGGCCCCGATCCAGAAAATGTGCCGCGGTGTACAGGTGCCCGATGTCGTAGCACTCGATCTCGAAGCGTGTGTCGTTGCCGCTGCACGATTGCAGAATGTTGGCGATGTCCTTGAAGGTGTTCTTGAAGATGCGGTCGTGGCTGCCCTCGAGATAGGGCAGCTCCCACCCGTGCTTCCATTCCTTGTAGCGCGGGATCATCTCGTACAGCCCGAAGTTCATGGAGCCCATGTTGAGCGAGGCCACTTCGGGCTTCAGCTGCAGAGCGGGCTGCAGCCGCTCCTCGACGCTCATGGTCGGGGCGCCGCCGGTGGTCAAGTTGACCACCACGTCGCACGCTGTCTTGATCTTGGGCAGAAAGCGCTTGAACATCGCCGGGTCCTGCGTGGGCCGGCCGTCCTCGGGCATGCGCGCGTGCAGATGGACGATAGCCGCGCCGGCCTTGGCCGCGCCGATCGCGGCCTCCGCGATCTCGTCGGGAGTCACCGGCAGGTAGGGCGACATGGTGGGGGTGTGGATCGCGCCGGTCATGGCGCAGGTGATGATGACTTTGCGTTCTGCCATTTTCCGCTCCGCTGCGTTATCTAAAACTGTTTGAACCACGGAGACACGGAGAGCACGGAGAAAACCAACAGGGAGAACCTTTCAAGAAGCCACCGGGTAGCAAACCGCGCGTTGCGCCGGTCGCGCTCGGTGGGCCATTGCTTTAAGACTCGTTTTCCCTCTGCGCTCTCTGTGTCTCCGTGGTCAATTTTGCTCCTTCGCATCCATTGCGTGCTTATGGGCGATCAGCGCCATCAGGCGCCGGTCGCGCCAGGCTTCGCGTTCCGCGTGCCGCTCCTGGGTCAGCATCTTGCGCCTCGCGGCGTCGATCTTCTGGATCAAGGCCTCGTCCCAGGCCTCCAGCCTCACATCTTTCATCATCTCATAGAGCGCCGCCCCGTAGCGCTCAGCGTAATCCGGCACGCCCCCCGGGGCGTTGAGGTCGATTGTCTCGAACGGGCCCATGAAGGACCAGCGCAGTCCCAGTCCGTCCTTGAGGCACTTGTCCAGATCGTCCACCGTCACATAGTCCTCCTTGACCAGCCGCCACGCCTCGTTCAGCAGTGCGGCTTGCAGGCGGTTGAGTATGAATCCCGGCACCTCTTTCTTCACGATGACGGGCACCTGGCCGACCTTTTCGTGCAGCATCAGGCTGCGCTCCAGCACGTCGCGCGAGGTCCATGGCGCGGGGGACA
This sequence comes from Gammaproteobacteria bacterium, assembly GCA_041488255.1. GTDB lineage: Bacteria > Pseudomonadota > Gammaproteobacteria > Burkholderiales > SHXO01 > SHXO01. Next base: position 18,398 of record JBGPOV010000013.1, read on the forward strand.
GTTCAACCACCGGCACCAGATGCGGCGGGTTAACCGGGTGCACCACGATACAGCGCTGCTTGCCCTTGAGCCCTGCGCTGAACACCGAGGCCGGGATGGTCGAGGTCGAACTAGCCAGAATGCAATCGGGCTTGGCCGCCGCGTCCATCTGCGCGTAGACCCGTTTCTTCACGTCCACCCGCTCGGCTGTGTTCTCCTGCACGTAGTCGGCGTCCTTCACCGCCTCGGCCAGCGTCGTGGTGCTGGTCACCCGCGCACTGACGGTCCGCGGGTCCTCGGTGATCAGCCCGAAGCGTCGCAGCTCCCGGGCTCCTTCTTCGATCAGCCGCAGCGCGGTCGGAACTGCGGCCGCATCGCTGTCCCACAGCTTCACCGGATGCCCGGCGCGGGCGAACACCATCGCCCAGGCGTGGCCGATCAGCCCAGCGCCGATGATTGCGATCTTTTCCATCAACCTCCCTTCCAGACCTGATATGAGCCGCCAAGACGCCCAGAAACACAGAATCCTTGAACCACGGAGACACGGAGAGCACGGAGAAACCCAAACCCTGAGCGTGAACCGCCAAGCCGCTGACAGACCAGAACCGGTCTGAGGTCTCGTCTCATTGGCCTGTGGGTCCTCCTGTTCCGGTTTGCCTTTCCTCCGTGCTCTGCGTGTCGCCGTGGTGGCGAGTTCATTCGGTTTTGGCGTCGGGTTTCGGCGCGCTCTCCATGTCTCCGTGGCTAACCCAGCATCTCCAGCCCGGCGCAGACGGAAATCGCCTGCCCGGTCACGTGTTTGCCTGCGTCGCTCGCCAAGTACAACGCCATGTTGGCGATGTCCTGAGGGCTGACCATGCTGCGCATCGACACCTTCTCCAGCAAGCGCGTCTTCTGCTCCTCGAAGCTGATGCCCAGCGCCTTGGCCTTGGCTTCGATCACGCGATCGATGCGATCGCCCTCCACGACGCCAGGCTGGATGGCGTTGACCCGGATATTGTCCGTGCCCAGCTCCATGGACAGGCTTTTGGTGAAGCCGACCACGCCCCACTTGGCAGCCGCGTAGGGCGTGCGGAAGGCGAAGCCCAGACGCCCGGCGGCCGACGACAGGTTGATGATGCTTCCGCCCCCGGCGGCCTTCAGCATCGGCACCGCCAGACGCGTGCAGTAGAACATGCCGTTCAGGTCGATGTCGATGCAGCGCCGCCAGTCCTCGACGCCGATGTCCTCAACCTTGGCGGTGGGCCCGGCGATGCCCGCGTTGTTGACCAGGACGTCGAGGCCTCCGAGCCGCTTCTTGGCGTCGGCAAAGAGCTGATCCACCTGCTTCAGGTCCGACACATCGCACAGGGTGGCTGTGACGCCGAGCGCCTTGACCGTCTCGTCGAGCGCCGATTGGACTACATCGCATACGTGTACTTTAGCGTCGGCCTTTACGAAGGTCTGCGCCATCACCCGACCGATCCCGCCGGCTCCGGCGGTGATCAGCACGCGTTGTCCTTTCAGTGTCAGTTCCATCTAACCCCCAAAGTCAAAATACAGGAATCGCCAAGCCGCCAACAGCGCCAAACAACACCCAAAACCGATTGAACCACGGAGACACGGAGAGCACGGAGAAATCCAAATCCTGAACTTAAACCGCCAAGACGCTAACAGACCAGAACAGATCTGCGGTCTCTTCTCATTGGCCTGTGGGTCCTCCATGATTGATCCTGTTTGCTTTTCCTCAGTGCTCTCCGTGTCTCCGTGGTTCAATCAAAGCCAGAGCACTTTCTTGCGAAACTCGAGGTCCGTCAACAAAGGCTCCGCGGGCCCTTCGTGCGACACACGGCCACGGTCGAGCACCACGGCGCGGTCGGCCAGCGACAGCACGATGTCCAGGTGATGCTCGATGATCAGGATCGAGATCTGGCTGCGCAGTTGCTCGAGCGATTTGAACACCTCCTCCATCATCGCCGGGGACAGGCCTTCGAAGGGCTCGTCCAGCAGCAGGATCTCGACGTTGCCCGACAGGGCGCGGGCGATGGCCACCATCTGCTGCTCTCCTCCCGAGAGCTGGTCGGCCTTGGCATTCAGCTTGTCGCGGATGCGCGGGAAATAGCCGTAGATCCGATCGCGGTCCCAGCGCACGCCGCCGCCCCGGCTGCGGGACAGCGCTCCGAGCCGCAGGTTCTCCTCCACCGTGAGGCCGGCGAACAGGCGCCGCCCCTGTGGCACCAGGCCGACCCCCAAGCGCGCGATCTGCTCCGGCGAGCGCCCGCTGATGGGCTGCCCTCCGAAGCTGACCGTTCCGCTGCGCGGCTGCGCGATGCCGAGGATGCTCTTGAAGGTCGAGGATTTTCCCGCGCCGTTGCGCCCGAGCAGCGCCACGACTTCGCCTTCGCGCACCTCGAAGCTCACATCGTGCAGGATGTGGCTCTTGCCGTAGTAGGTGTTGACGCCCGACAGACCGAGCAATGGTCTGCCGGCCGCCGCCGCGGCGCGCTGCTCTCGTGGTGCAGCGCGCTCTTTCCCACCGATATACACGCGCTGCACGTCGGCGTTGCCGCGCACGGTCTCCGCGTCGCCCTCCAGCAGCACCCGGCCTTCATTCATGACGGTGATGTTGTCGGCGATGGCGAAAACGCGGTCGATGTCGTGCTCCACGAGCAGCACCGCCATATGTTGCGTCAACCCTCGGATCAGCGCAGTGATCCGCTCGCGCTCGGTCGCCGCCAGACCGGCCAGAGGCTCGTCCAGAAGCAGCGCGCGCGGCTTGGCTGCCAACGCCACGCCGATCTCCACCAGGCGCTGTCCGCCGTACGAGAGATCGGCGACCGTCGCGCTCTCCACGCCCTGCAGGCCCAGGAACTTGACCAGCTCGCGGGTCTGCGCGTTGACCTCCTCCAGCGAACTCGCCGGGATCAGCGGATGGAAGCGGCGATGCGCACGCGCCTGCACGCCCAGACGCAGGTGCTCCCACACCGTGAGCGACGGGAACAGGCTGGTGATCTGGAACGAGCGTGACACTCCGCGCGCCATGACCGCTTCCGGCGGCAGGCCGCCGATCCCCTGCTCGGCCAGCTGCACGCTGCCCTGGTCGGGCGCGAACATCCCGGAGATCAGGTTGAACAATGTGGTCTTGCCCGCGCCGTTGGGCCCGATCAACGCGTGCAGCCTGCGGTCGCGCACCTCGAGGCTCACGCGGTCCACCGCGGTGAAGCCGCCGAATCGCTTGGTGACGCCGGTGCAGCGCACCAGCGCCCCCATGACGGGCGCATGGTCGCGCAGGAACCCCGGCGCCTCCTGGCCGGGCTGCGGTGCCACGCGTGCGGCCATGGCCGCCGCCTGCTCGCGTTGGCGCCGCAGCGGCGCCAGCACGCGCTCTCCCAGCCCGACCAGCCCGAGCGGCGAGAACAGGATGAAGCCCATGAACAGCAAACCGAACCAGAACTGCCAGGCCGCGGTGTAGCTGGAGACCACCGCGCGGAACATGAGGTAGAACAGCGTGCCCAGCGCCGGTCCCAGGAAGCTGCCCATGCCGCCGAAGATGGTCATGGCCAGGATCTCGCCGGAGAAGATCGGGTTCACCAGGTCGGCGGAGATGAACAGCTTGAGATAGGCGAACAGGCAGCCGCCCAGGCCGGTGATCGTGGCGGAGGTGGTGAACGCGGCCAGCTTGTAGCGCTGAACCGAGTAGCCGGCGAAGCGCGCGCGTTGCTCGTTCTCGCGTATCGCCACCAGCACTGAGCCGAGCGGCGAGTGCACCACGCGCCAGACGAACCAAGCCGTGGCCAGCACGATGACCACGACCAGGTAGTAGAACACGCGCTCGTCGCCCAGGTCGAGCCCCAGCCAGGGCAGGCGTTTGAGCCCGGACAACCCGTTCTCCCCGCCGGTGAAGCTGGTCCAGCGGAACACGATGTAGAAGGTGAGTGCGGTAAACGCCAGGGTGAGCAAAGAGAAGTAGACGCCGCGGCGCCGCAGTGCCAGGAACCCGACCACCCACCCGAGCAGCATGGAAAACGCGACGCCGCAAATGAAAGGCAGCACCACGCTGTTGGGGAACCAGTGGATCTGGGTGAGCGTAGTGCAATAGGCCGACAGCCCGAAGAACAATCCGTGCCCGAAAGAGAGCAGGCCGGTGTAGCCGAGCAGCAGGTTGAAGCCCAGCCCGACGACGACGAAGATCGCGATCTCGGCAGCGGTGCCCCAGGTGTAACCGGCAGCCATCACTGGCCACGGCAGCACGACCAGCGCCACCGCCATGATCACCAGGGGATGGCGCAGTGAACCGGGGCTCATCCGGAGGATCAGCGCGGCGCTAGCCGGCGCGCCTGACCGGCGTTGAGCATGGAAATGTAGGCGAGCTTGCCGTCCAGCCGCGCCAGCAGCGCAGGATCGGCGTTGCCCGCGGCGTGGGCGCTGGCATATCGATGGATGGCCGCGCGCAGCCGGCGCCGTTCCTGGCGAGACAATCCGAGCACATCGTTTACCACGACGCCGGTCACCGTCTGGCGCGAGCCGCTGCGCGTCACTCGCGTCTTGCTCTCGTTGAGTGCGAAGCCCTCTTCCTGCACCACGCGTTGCGCCAGCAGGCGCAGCGCGTGGGCCGCCGCGATGTCGTTTCCCGAGAACGTCAGATCGTCGGCATAGCGCGTGTAGGCGAACCCGTAGCGCCGCGCCAAGCCCGCCAGCCGGCGGTCCATTTTGACCACCACCGCGTTGCTCAGTCCCGGGCTGGTTGGCGCACCCTGCGGGCAGGCGTGCGGCCCCGCCGGTGGGAAGAAGCGCGTTTCGCCCACCACCACCGGCTGGCGGGGTGCGTCGGTCATCAGTGCAGCAAGCACTGTTGCCACCGGGTAGCCGTAGCCCAACGCGATCAGCAGCCCGCGCACGCGCCCGAAGTGGATGGACCCGAAGAAGTCCTGCAGGTCGAGCTGCAGGATCACGCTCCGGCCCACGTGTGGCTCGGCGTTGCTGCGCACCGAATGGCCGTTGCGGAAGCCGTGCGCGAATTCGCTCACCGGCAGCCTGCTGACCAGCAGCGCGTTGAGCCGGCGCTGCAAGCGTTTGAGGCGCGCCTTGGGTGCCATGATCAGGCGCTCGCCGCCGCTGCGCTTGGGGATCGCGAAGGTCACATAGTGCGTGCCCCTATCCTTGGCGCTGTGAATCGAGAAGTGGCGCAGCGCCTTCAGCTCCACCCCAAGCGCGGCTGCGAGTGCCTCCTCCGTCCGCCAAACTGGCAGGCCGTAACGGGCGAGTTGAGCCTCGTCGGTCACCAGGTCGCGGAGGTTACGGTCGCGCGTACGCATGGTGGGAGAGAACAGGTGGCGCGCTTCGTCGCCGGTGAAGTACTTCTTGTGCCGCCGGCGTGCGGTGACGATGTGCTCTGGGGCCGCATGCTTGCGCCCCAGACGTTCGTCCCGCAAAGCCAGGCGGCGCTGACTCGGCTTGAGCGGCGCAGGCGTCGCGGCGACGGGGGCTTCGACTTTGTCCACCGCCTTGGGCAACGGCGAGGCGGGTGCCGCTACGGCGGCTGGTCTGGCGACGGGCTGCGAGCTCGCCGCAGTCGCCGCGGGCGTGGCCGGGGCGGGTGGGGAAGCTGGACGCTGCGCTGTGGGCTGCGACGACGGCGTTGTGACCTGCCCTCGCAGCGGCGGTGGCTGTGGGTGCGGTGCGGCCCCCTGCCCCGGGCGTGATGCGGCGCGTGTAGGTGGCGGGCGGGGCGGCGCCGGGCTCGTGCTCGGCTGCGCCGCAGCGGCGTCGCGCCTGACCGCCTTGCGCGCAAACACGCGGCGGAGAAACTCAATGAGCACCGCCGGCTCTCCGATTCAGGTCCCGGCTCGACGGGCTGGCCGTGAACCTTGGTGCAGGCGAGAGGGCGCGTCGGGCGACCACTTGCGAGGCTCTGGACTCATGGCCTCCCCGCGTCTTGCGCGCGGGGAACCGTGGCGAGGTAATGCGCTCAAGGCGCCGCCCCGGCGAAGCACCGGGGCACTGCTGGCTGGTTGCGCGCCAGCGCGCCCTCTCACTTGCCTTTATCACCGTGCTCTGCGTTCTTGTCAACCGGGGCGCTCTCCATACGGGCGCGGTCCACTGCCGGTGCGCTCATTTCGCCGCTCTCCGGTACACCGTGGGCTTCTCGCCCGCCTCCTGCAGAAATGGATGCCGGCTCAGTTGGCGCGCGACCAGTGCGAGCAAGGCGTCAGGCGGAGTGCGTCGTGCCAGGGCGCGGCGTGCCCAGGCCAGGAGCTGCGCCGCCCCGGCCGGATCGTTTGCCAGCCGGTCCAGCGTGCGCAGCGCCTGCCGCGCGACCGTGCGAGGCAGAGAGCGTTCGAGCGAGGCGAGCAGCAGCGCGCGGTTCTGGCGGGCGAGCACAACTGCGCGAGGGTCGTCGCCGGTGAGCGCGCGCACGGCGATGGCGCAGACGTGGTCGTCCTCGGCGCGGAGAAGATCCGCCGCCGCCTCTGGAGTTGCGAGGCAGGCTTCCGCGGCCCGCTCGAACAGCAGACGAGCGAGCGGATTGCGGCGCACCAGCTCGCGCGGATGGTGGATCGACCGCGGCGGCACGCGTCTGAGAATTCCGCTCGCACGCAGGCCTAGAGCGGCCGCGTCGGTTGCCGCGGTCTCCAGGTAATGTGCCGTCATCGCCGCGACCTGGAGCAGCCGTTCCGCTCCGGACCGCTCCGCCCGCACGGCCAGGCGCGCGGCGACCAGATCGATCAGCTCGTCGTCCCGGCGCTCGATTGCTAGCTCCATCAGCCCGGACCGTGGGCGGGCGGGCGACGGGTCCAACTCGTGGCGAAACGGCCCGCGCGCGAATTGCGGGAAGCGATCGTATAGCGCGAGCAGCGTGGTGTCGCGAAGCGGCTTCACGCGGCGCCCAGGCGGGCGCCGCGAGCCGGCACCGGCCAGCAACAGCAGGCGCTGACTTAACTGCGGCTCGGGCATGGTCTGGTCCTGCACCAGGCTCAGCATCTCTTGGTCGTATTCGGTCGTCGAGGCACAAGAACCGAGCAGGGTGGCCCACAGCTCGAGCCAGCCCCCGCGCCGAGCGAGGTCGGTGATCTGTTCGTAGCCGAACCGCCGGCGGGCAGACCAGACTTCGTGCGCGTTCTCCAACAGGTATGGGAGCAGGTGTTCGCCCCGCTCCTGCGCCAGCTGAGCGAGCTGCGGTCCGACGTCGGGCCGCCATCGATTCGGATGCCGGCGTCGCAGCTCGACACACAGCAACTGCGCGTCCGCGACGCGGCTAGCCAGCTGGCTGGTGTCCCGCGCCCACTGCTCCGGCGTGCCCTGGGCCCGATACAGGGCGAAATACAGCGGCTCGTCGCCGCGCGCCTGCGCCTGCCCCATCAACCGGTGCCAGGGCGAGTACGCATCGTCGGCGCGGCGTCCTCGCGGGAGGTGACGCTGGATGAATGCGGACGTCAGTTGCGGTTGCGAGAGATACAGCGCGAGCGCAGCGTCCTCATCCAGGACGTGCGGCAGGTCGAGTTCGGCGAGGACACCGGTGCGCTCGTCGGCGCCGAGCGCGGCGCAGAAACGCGCCACCAGCTCCGCCGCCCAGCGCTGCGCCTCCTCTCGCGAGCGTCTGCGTTCCTCTTCCCTCCGCGTGCCCCTGGTCGCTTCGCTCACTGTTTGCCCCTGCATGCCCGACCTCGAAGGTGTTCGGAAGTCGCGCATGGGCGATCCATTGGGCGAATGGTTGCAGCACGGTCCCTCTCGGCCTCTGTTGCCGGAGGGCGTGGGCGCCTGGTCGCTTCGCTCACTGGCGCTCGCCTCGTGGGTTCTTCATAGGCGTCTATTCGAACTTCTCGAATTTCTCGCCCATCAGGCCGCGCGGGCGGAACAACAGCACCAGCACCATCAACAGGTACATGGATGCTTCCGCCGCAGGAGGATAGAAGTACACCGTGACGCCGCGCACCACGCCCACCAGGAGGCCGGCCAGCACCACGCCCCAGAAGCTCCCCAGGCCGCCGATCACCACAACGACGAAACTGGCGGTCAGGATTTCGTTGCCCATCGCCGGCTGAACGCCCGCCAGCGGCGCCGACATGACGCCGGCCAGGCCGGCCAGCCCGACGCCGAGCGCGAAGACCGCCGTGAGTGCTGGCCGCAGACTGATCCCCATAGCGCGTACCATCTCCGGGTCTCGCACGCCGGCTCGCACGATCATGCCGAAGGATGTCTTGTTCAGTAGCCACCAGCAACCGGCGACGGCTACGGCCGTAACCAGCAGGATGGTGAGCCGGTAGTAGGAGTAGATGAAATCTCCCGCGTGAAGCTGGCCACGGAGCGCGTCGGGGATGGAGAACGGCAGGCCGGTCGTGCCCCAGATCATGCGCAGCGCCTGCTCCGCAGCCATGGCCAGGCCGAAGGTGAACAGCAGACCCAGCGCCGGATCCCTGCTGTACAGGCGCGACAGGAACACCCGCTCGACCACGATCCCGATCAGCGCCACGCCGATCGGGGAGAGCGCCATGGCGCCGAAGAAGCCCGCGCGCTTCTCGACTTCGAAGGCGAAGTATGCCCCGACGGCGTAGAAGGCACCGTGGGCGAGGTTGACCACGCCCCCCAGGCTGAAGATGAGCGACAGCCCGAGCGACAAGATGATGTAAAAGGATCCGACCAGCAGGCCGTTGACGACTTGCTCGAGGACCAGCTCTGGGACGATGGTCATCCCATCTTGCACGGATTCTCGGCCTGCGTGGGCTGGATCAACTCCAGGGAGTCCTTCGGCCCGGGCACCGGGCGCACGATGTCGAAGATGTCCCACTTGTCCTTCGAATGCGCCTTGTCCTTGACGACCACGACGTACATCTCCTGCAGCAGCTGGTGGTCCCACGTGCGGAAGCTGCCCTGGCGCTCCTTGAGGATGTCGAAGCTGGCGCCCTTCTCCAAGTGCGCTACAAGCGCGACAGGGTCCGTGCTCTTCGTTTCGGCGAAGGTCTGGGCCACGATCTTTACGCCCACGTAGTCGCCCCAGGCTTGATTGTCGGGCGGTCCGTCGAACTTGTCCCAGAAGCGCTTGGTGAAACCCTGGGCCGCCGGCACCTTGAGGCCGTGGTACCACAAGCTCTGCCAGTGCCCGGATAGGTTGTCGAGCCCCGCGGCCCAGAACGGCACCGTGTCCATCACGCCACCGGCGAGCGGGAAGGGCAGGCTGTACTCCTTGTACTGCTTGAGGAAGGTCGTCTGGTCCACCCCGGCCAGATTCAGATAGACGAAGTCGGGCTTGAGCGCGCGTACTTTCAGGATGTAGGCGCTGTAGTCGGCGGTATTGGTGGGCACCATGTCGTTGGCGAGCACGATGCCGCCGTTGTCCTGCAGAAAGCGGGACGACACCCGGTAAAGGTCGTGGCCAAAGGCGTAGTCCGCGGTGAGGAAGTACCACTTGGCGCCTTTGATGAGGTTGTGTTCCTTCTGCCATGTCCCGATGGTCTTGGTGTACATGGTGTTGCACCCTTCTACGTGGAACATGTAGCGGTTGCAGTTCTGGCCGCGCAAGGCGTCGGAGTTGGCGCCGGTGTTGAAGTAGGGCATCTTGTACTTGAGCGCCTGCTCTGCGATGGCGCCGGCGGAAGCCGAGCTGACCTCGCCGACGAGCACCACCACCTTGTCGCGTTCGATCAGCTTCTGCGCCTTGTTGACGGCGGTGGCCGGATTCACGCTGTCCTCTGCGATCAGCTCCACTTTGCGGCCGAGGACACCACCCGACGCATTCAATTCCTCCACCGCGAGCGTGGCGCCGCGGAACCCGTACTCGCCCACCTGGCCTAGGAAGCCGGTGCGCGGCGTCAGGTGTCCTATCCGGATGGCATCGGACTGCGCGCGCACGATGCCGGGAAAGCCGAGCGGCGCCACGGCGGCCGCGGCGCCCAGCGCGACGGTTTTCTTGATGGCGCCACGGCGCCCGGCGATGTTCAAGGTCTTCGGATCTTTTGTCATGGTCTCTCCCGCCTCGTGCTGTCAGTCGATCATGCCCTCGGTGCCCGGACAATCCTTCGTCTCAGAAGGGCATGCTGAAGTTGATGCCGTTGGACTTGTGCCTGAAGTCACGCGTATCGTCCGGTCCTCTTCGCCAGCTCGAAGGCGAAGCGGATGATGCGCCCGTGCGAATGCGGGGCACGTTGTTTCGGACCACCACCTCCCAGGGCGTGCCGCAGCGCATGCGCCTCTGGGTTGAAAGCTGTGTGCACTGTGCGCGCTTCGGCGGTTCAAGTCCCTAGTTGCGCTTGAACCCGGAACGGATCCAGTCGACGCTCTTCATCCCCTCGGGCGGGCTGATCAGCTCGGGCGGGTAGTACTTGATGTTGATCAGCGTGACCTTCCCGTCCACGTTTCGCACCGTGCCATAGGGGACCTGCTGCACCGCCTGATGGCCTTTGCCCAACGCCATGTCAACGGTGCCGGACGCCGATTCGAACTTCAGGTATTCGAAGGCCGCGATGAGCTGGTCGATGGTCGGCTCTTTGACCTTGTTGGCGGCCTGTGCCTTTTCGTAGGCGGCCTTGACGCCGAAGAAGGCCGTGGCCATGTGATACGAGGCGTATACGGGAGAAAAGCCGTACTTGTCCCGGTAGGCCTTGTTGAACCATTTGCTGAGCGCGTTCGCCGGCGCGAAGGCACCGTTGGGGCCGCGCGCACCGAGGATGGTCCCGTCCGGAAGGTCCTTGCCCAGACGCTCGATGACGGTCTCGCCGGTGAGCATGATATTGGGCATCTTGGCCAGCAGCCCGCGCGGGCCGGCCTGCAGGATGTAGGCCTCGAGGTCGCCGCCCCAAAGCCCGTTCTGGATGACCTCGCCGTCGCTGCCCAGCAATGCGGAAATCTCGGCGCCGTACTGGCCGGCGCCGAGCTTGGGCCACACGATGGTGCCGATCTGGGACTGAGGCTTGAGGATCTTCATGGCCTCGGTGAAATCCGCCCACGCATCCTGGCCCCACGCGTAGTTCGGGTCGATGCCCGAGAAGGTCTTGAGGTTCGGGAAGTGCTCGGTGATGTAGCGTGCCGCGGCCACGTTCTCCTGGGTAGCCATGGTGGTGGTGCGGAAAACGTATTTGTAGGTTCCTTCTTCGAAGATCCGGTAAGTGGCACAGTCGAACAGGACCGTGAACTTCTTCATTTCTTCGGCGACCGGCGCCACCGCGAGGCAGTCGCCGCTGGAGATCACCCCTATCACGAGATCTACGTTCTGACGGTCGATCAGGTTGCGGTACTCGGTCACCACCTTGGAGGGGCCACCGGCCTCGTCCACGTAGACCAGCTCGATGGGTCGGCCGCCGAAGCCCTTCTGACCGTGGCCAGGGATCTGGCCGCCCTGGTTGAGGGCCTCCGCGAGTAGGTCGGCGGCGTTCTTCGCCGGTACGCCAAAGGGTCCGGCCGCCGGGCCCGAGAGAAACGTGATGACGCCGATGCGCAGCGGCTCCTGCGCCAGCGCTGCGCCAGCCAGTAACAGGGAGGAAACGGAAACGATAGCGAGCGCGCACAAGCGGCGCAACAACTGAGGCATGGGTCCTTCCTCCCGAGTGTGACCGGTGTGGTGTGTTTGGGGCCGGAGACCCGCGCGTCCGCGCTGACACATGGCACGACCGACTGGCGGGGGGGTCGCCGGACTCGCAGCGATTATAGCAACTAAACCTGTCGCCAAATCCGCTAGAATGATGCCACTTTGACGGCATCTCCTGTCTTTCCGGCAGGCGCCGCATTTGCGGTGCGGGCCCTTTCGCCCTCCTCGTTTTGAACATCCTCTCGCTCGAGACGTCCTCGCAATGGTGCTCCGCCGCCGTGTGGCTCGACGGCAGGGTGCTGGCCCGTGAGGAGCTGGCAGGCCAGCGGCACTCCGAGCTGATCTTGCGCATGATCGACGCGTTGCTGCACGAGGCCGAAGCGGGGCTCGCGGCCTTCGATACCATCGCGTTTGGGGCCGGGCCCGGCTCGTTCACCGGGCTGCGTATCGCCTGCGGAGTGGCCCAGGGGCTTGCCTTCGCCGCCGGTGTGCCGGTCGCGGGGGTGAGCACACTGCTGGCGGTAGCTCACGCGTGTGGCGCCGACCGCGTCGTGAGCTGCCTCGACGCGCGCATGGGCGAGCTCTACTTCGGGGCCTTCCAGCGCGGGGCTGGGTCTGGTTCCGACCGGCAATGGGCCATCGTGCATCCGCCCCAGCTATGCGCGCCTGCTGCGGCGCCAGATCTGGAGGACGGTGGCTGGGTCGGGGCCGGCAGCGGCTTCGCCGTCCACGGTGCGGTGCTGGCGCAGCGATATGCCGGGCGCTTGACCGAGACGCGCGCCGAGCTTCACCCGCACGCGCAGGACATCGCAGCGCTCGCCGCCGACATGGTGCGCTTGGGACTGACGGTGGCGGCCGAGGAGGCGCACCCGGTCTACCTGCGCGACCGCGTCGCGTTGACGTTGGAGGAGCGCCGTGCCCTGAAGGCGTCACGGGCCACGCGGGCCGAACACCCATGAGCGCCGTCCTGTCGGCAGCGCCCGTCTTCCGCCCCATGCGAGCGGCCGACCTGGATGCGGTGCTGGCCATCGAGCGGTCCATCTACACGCATCCGTGGACGCCGGGGAATTTCCGCGACTCGCTGCAGGCTGGCTACAGCTGCTGGGTCATCGAGTGCGGCGGCCCTGTGGCCGGCTACGGCGTGCTGATGATCGGCGTGAGAGAGGCGCACCTGCTGAACCTGAGTGTGGCGGCGGACTGGCAGGGGCGCGGTCTGGGGCGCAGTCTGCTGCATCATTTCATCGCCACCGCACGGGGCTGCGAGGCGCAGAGCATCTTCCTGGAAGTGCGTCCGTCCAACGAGGCTGCGCGTTCGCTGTACGCAGACACCGGTTTCCACGAGCTGTGCGTCCGACATGGCTACTATCCGGCTGGCGCCGGGCGCGAGGACGCCATCTTGATGGGCTTGGATCTGTGGCAGTCAGAACAGTGAAGGAGATGAAGGAGGAAGTGGAGTGAACTAGCCTGCCACAAATCACGAATCACGAGTCACGAGCCACGAATCACGAACCACGAACCACGAGTCACGCGCCACCGGCTATGCCCATGCAGAACAAGCGACGGGAACTGCTCTTACGCGAGCTGGGACTGCTCCCGCTCTGGATTCCGCGCGATCGCGTGCGGCAGGCGGCCGAGCAGATCGCTCCGGTCGAGCCAGACGCGATGCCGCCGGCCCCCGCCGCAGGCGTCGAGCCGGAGGAGGGCCGCAGCGCGCGTATCCTGCGCTCGGGCTGGGCTGAGCTCAAGCAGATGGTGAAGACGTGCACGGATTGCCCGTTGCACGCAGCGCGCACCCAGAGCGTGTTCGGCGTGGGCGACGAGAAAGCCGCCTGGCTGTTTATCGGAGAGGGCCCAGGCGCCGAGGAGGACGCGCGCGGCGAGCCGTTCGTGGGGCAAGCCGGGCGTCTGCTGGACAACATGCTTGCGGCCATCGCGCTCAAGCGCGGACACGATGTGTACATTGCGAACGTCATAAAATGCCGTCCTCCGGGCAACCGGGTGCCCGAGCCGCTCGAAGCGCTCCGGTGCGAGCCGTACCTGCTGCGCCAGATCCAGCTGATCGAACCGAAGCTGATCGTCGCGCTGGGCAAGACCGCTGCCTCCAACCTGCTGCACACTGAGGCCAGCATCGGCAGCTTGCGTGGGCGGCTGCACGACTTTCGCGGCACGCCGTTGATCGTCACCTATCATCCCGCGTACCTGCTGCGCAACCTGGCCGACAAAGCCAAGGCCTGGGAAGACCTGTGTTACGCGCGAGAAACGATGAACGGGTTGAAAGCCCAGCAGCCCGGCCTCAACTAAGCGCTGCTTCCCGTTCCCTTGCATGAGGAGATCGCGAATGAATCGATGGCTAATGGTCTTGACTCTGCTCGGCGCTACCATGGGCCTGAGCGGCTGCGGTTACAACACGATCCAGGCCCAGGACGAGCAGATCAAGGCCGCCTGGAGCGAGGTGATCAACCAGTACCAACGCCGCGCCGACCTCATCCCCAACCTGGTCAGCACGGTCAAGGGTTACGCGCAGCAGGAGCAGGATGTGCTGCTGGGCGTGACCAACGCCCGTGCCAAAGTGGGCAGCATCCAGGCGACGCCGGAGCTGGTCAACGATCCCCAGGCGTTCGCCAAGTTCCAGCAGGCCCAGGGTGAGCTCACCTCTGCCCTGTCGCGGCTGTTGGTGGTGGCGGAGAACTATCCCCAGCTCAAGTCGGACCAGAACTTCCGCGACCTGCAGGCCCAGCTGGAAGGCACGGAAAACCGCATCACGGTCGCGCGCCAGCGCTACATCAAGGCCGTGCAGGAATACAACACGACCGTGCGGCAGTTTCCGGTCAACCTGACCGCGATGGTGTTCGGCTACAAGCCGAAAGCCAACTTCACCGTGGAGAATGAAGCGGCAATCGCCAAGCCGCCCGCGGTCGACTTCAGCAAACCGGGCGCCGCCGGGAACCAGGCGCCCGCCCCGGCAGGCGGTAAGCCGGGGCCCACGCCCGCGAAGCAGTAGCGGATGCGCTTCATGCCGGCCCCGCGCAGCGCGGGGCTGCTTGTCTGCCTTCTAGCGCTGCTTCCCGCGGCCTGGGGGCAAGAGCTGACCCAGGTCCCGGCGTTGAAGGCGCGCGTGACGGATCTCACCGGCGCGCTGGCGCCTGACCAGGCCGCACGTCTGGAGCAAAAGCTGGCGGCCTTCGAAGCGCGCAAGGGCAGTCAAATCGCGGTGCTCATCGTCCCCACCACTAACCCCGAGTCCATCGAGCAGTATTCCATCCGCGTGGCCGAGCAGTGGAAGCTGGGGCGTAAGGGCGTGGATGACGGAGCACTGCTGCTGGTGGCCAAGGACGATCGCGCGTTGCGCATCGAGGTCGGCTACGGACTCGAGGGCGCGTTGCCCGACGCCATCGCCAAGCGCATCATCGAAGACATCGTCGTCCCGCGCTTCAAGTCGGGGGATTTCTACGGCGGAATCGATGCGGGCGTTGACGCAATGATCAAGGTCGTAGACGGTGAAGCCCTGCCGCCACCGGAGAAGCAGTGGCGCGCTCCGGGCAACTTCAACACAGGCAACCTGCATTCCCTGTTCATCATTGGCATTATCCTCGTGGTGGTAGCCGGCGGCTTGCTGCGCGCGGTCGTCGGGCGTCTGCCGGCGGCCGGCCTGATTGGTGGCGTCGCCGGCGTCATTGCCTGGTTCCTGGTGAGCTCACTGGCGGCAGCGGCCGTTGCCGGCCTGGTCGCTTTCGTCTTCACGCTGTTCGGCGGCGTACCGCGCGTCGGGCGGGGCGGCTATGGGGGCTGGGGCAGCGGCGGCGGCCTCGGTGGTGGCGGCTTCGGTGGTGGCGGGTTCGGCGGTGGTGGTGGCGGCTTCGGTGGCGGTGGCGCGTCGGGCAGATGGTGAGCATGCACCTCAAGCGCATCTTCCGGCACCTGTTCACCACGATGTGGAGCGTGCGCCGCGCATTCCCGGCGTCCTCGCTGCGCGCGGTGGAGCGTGCGATCCAGGAAACAGAGACGACACATGAGGGTCAGGTGCGCTTTGCGGTCGAGCACGCGCTCGACCTGCCTCAGCTGCTGGCCGGGCGATCGGCACGCGCGCGGGCGCTAGACGTATTCTCCCAGCTGCGCGTCTGGGATACGCAGCACAACAACGGCGTGCTGATCTATCTGCTGTTGGCGGACCGGGATGTGGAGATCATCGCTGACCGCGGGGTTCACGCACATGTGGGGCAAGGGTGGGAGCAGATCTGCCGCCGCATGGAGGAGCGCTTCGGCCGAGGCGAGTACGAGGCCGGGGTGGTGGAAGGGATCCGCGCCGTCGGCGAACATCTGAAGAGGCATTTCCCGCAGCAGCGCGCCGGCCCCGGCGAGCTTCCGGATAGACCAGTCGTTCTCTAACCCGCTCAACCACGGAGACACAGAGAGCGCGGAGAAACCCACCCCCACAAGTTGAACCGCCAAGACGCTAAGAAGACCAGAATGGGTCTGTTGTCCTTCTCGCGTGTGGGGCGGTTATTGTTGATCCGGTTTGGCTTTCCTCCGTGCTCTCCGTGTCTCCGTGGTTCATCCTTTGCATATGGAACCGAACCACCTGCAGGAGCTGATCCAGCACTACGGTTACATCGCTGTGCTCATCGGCGCGCTGCTCGAAGGCGAGACGGTGCTGATCATGGCCGGCTTCGCCGCGCATGCGGGTTATCTGCACCTGGGCCTGGTGATCGCTGTCGCGACCTTCGGCGGGTTCGTGGGCGACCAGCTCTTTTTCATGCTCGGGCGGCTTCGCGGGCGCCGGATACTGGAGCGCTTCTCGCGCATCCGGGCGCAGACGGCACGCGTGGAGGGGTTGGTGCAGCGCTACCAAGACTGGCTGATCGTCGGCATACGTTTCATGTACGGATTGCGGGTCGCCGGGCCGGTGCTGCTCGGGATGTCCCAGGTGTCGCATGTGCGCTTCGCTGTGGTCAACCTGGTCGGCGCGATGATCTGGGCGACGTTGATCGGCGGCGCCGGGTATCTGTTCGGCCAAGCCGTGGAGATGTTCCTGCGCGACGCCAAGCGCTACGAGGCGCTGGTGCTGGGCGCGCTCTTGCTGGCGGGGATCGGCGTCTGGATGGTCCGACGCTACAGGCTGGAGGCTAGAGCCAAGCGGCGAGGCGGGGGCGCGAAATGGTAGCCGGTCGAGTTGCTCTACCTCTCGCCTCGGCCATCAACTGCATTCAGTCTTGATCATGCCCGTGCTTGCGCCACAACCAGAACATGCACGCCGCCAGTATCAGGCCGAAGGCGATGATGATGGCGTTGACGTTCATGCCGGAGCGGTCCATCGCCGCGTAGGCGCCAGTCATGATGAGGATGCTGATGTTCTCGTTGAAGTTCTGCACGGCGATGGAGTGCCCGGCCCCCATCAGCAGATGGCCGCGATGCTGGAGCAGCGCGTTCATGGGCACCAGGAAAAAGCCACCCATGGCGCCCACCGCGATCATCGTCAGCATGGCCAGGCGCCAATCGGTGATCAGCGAGATCGCCATCACTCCGAGACCCATGAATATTCCGACCGGAAGCACTCGCACCGAACGATTCAATGCTACGAACTTCGCCGCCAGCACCGAACCGAACGCGATGCCGATGGCGGTGACCGCTGTGAGTTGGGTGGCCTTGGACAATGTGAAGCCGAGCGCGGGCCCGGCCCATTCGAGCACGACCAAGCGCAGACTGGCGGCCGCCCCCCAGAACAGGGTGGTGACCGCGAGCGACACCTGGCCCAGCGGGTCGCGCCACAACAGACTAAAGGAATGCCAGAAATCCTGCATGATGTACAGCGGCGTCTTCTTGGGCAGCTTGTGATCGAGGGCGACACGCGGGATGTACAGGTTCACCACGGACGCCACCACATAGATCCCGAGCACGGCCAGGATGGCATACCCCGGACCACTGGTCACCCAGTTGTGGTGGCGCAGGTGAGAGAAATGAGTCGCGGCAAAGTCGAAGAACTTGCCGCCCACCAGGAAACCGCCCAGGATCGCGCCGAGGATGATGGCGGCCACCGTCAGACCCTCCATCCAGCCGTTGGCCCAGACCAGCTTCCCGTGCGGCAGGTATTCGGTCAGGATGCCGTACTTCGCGGGAGAGTACATCGCTGCACCTACCCCCACCAAACCGTAGGCGAGCAGCGGATGCAGCCCGAACAGCATGGCCAGGCAACCGAGGATCTTGACCGCGTTGCTGATGAACATCACGCGCCCCTTCGGGATGGCGTCCGCCATTGGGCCGACGAACGGCGCGAGCACGATGTAGGAGAACACGAAGAACACTTGCAGCACCGGCGTCTGCCAGGTTGGCGCGTGCAGGTCCTTGAGCAGGGCGATGGCTGCGAACAGAAGAGCGTTGTCGGCGAGCGCGGAAAAAAACTGCGCCGCCAGGATTGTATGGAAGCCGCGGATCATCCAGCCTGTTGGTGTTGTGATCTGTGCCTAACCTGCGTGTTTGCGCGTGCGCGCACAGAGCCCTGTCCCGAGGGCCGCGACTTTATACCACGAAATGAAGGCATCCCCGAGGACAGGCAACGCGTGCGTGCGTCCTTCAGATACCGGCGCAAGCCGTCTTCCTTCCAGGTGCATTAATGGCACGGCCAATTCGGGCAACCATCCGGCTTTCCGCCCTGCGCAGTAATCTGGAGCTGGCTCGGCGCGTGGCGCCGCAGGCGCGGCCGCTCGCGGTGATCAAGGCCGGTGCATACGGCCATGGGCTGTTGAGAGCGGCCGGCGCGCTGCAGCACGCGGACGGCTTCGCGGTCCTCGATCTCGACGACGCCGTGCGGCTGCGTCAGGCCGGCCACGACCGGCGCATCCTGTTGCTGGAGGGCTTTTTCGAGCCGCTGGAACTGCCCTGCTTCTGCGAGCACGGGCTCACCGCGGTGGTACACAGTCCCGAGCAGATTCGCATGTTGGAGCAGACGCGGCTGACCTCGCGCGTAGCAGTGTTCCTCAAGGTGAACACGGGGATGAACCGGCTCGGGCTGCCTGCCGACGCGCTGCGCGGCGCGCTGACGCGGCTGCAGGCCTCCGGCAACGTGGGCGAGATCACGCTCATGACCCACTTCGCCAACGCCGACGACGCCCGCGGGATCCAGTGGCAGCTGGAAATCTTTCGGCGTGCAACCGCCGGCCTCGACCTGCCGGTGTCCACCGCCAACTCCGCCACGCTGCTGCGCTATCCGGCCGTGACGCAAGGGTGGGCACGGCCCGGCATCATGCTCTATGGCGCCTCACCCTTCGCAGACCAAAGCGCGGCGGAACTGGGTCTCACGCCGGTCATGACGCTCGAGAGCAGCATCATCGCGGTGCAGAGCCTGATGCCCGGCGACAGTGTGGGCTATGGCGGTGCTTTCACCGCCGAGCGTCGCATGCGCATCGGCGTAGCGGCCTGCGGCTATGCCGATGGCTATCCGCGCCACGCTGGCTCCGGTACGCCGGTGCTGGTGAACGGGCGCCGCACAGGCACGGTGGGGCGCGTGTCCATGGACATGTTGTGCGTCGACCTTACGGATCTGCCCGACGCCGGCATCGGCTCGATGGTCGTGCTGTGGGGGGAGGGGATGCCGGTGGAGGAGGTGGCGGCCGCCGCTGGAACCGTCAGTTACGAACTGCTCTGTGGGCTGGCGGCGCGGGTGCCGGTTGTCGAGTTGGAGTAGCGGCGATGGGAAGGCCCAAGACCATCTACAGCTGCAGCGAGTGCGGCGGTCAGACGTTGAAGTGGCAGGGCCAATGCCCGCACTGCGCCGCCTGGAACACGCTGGTCGAGACTATCGCGGAGAAGGCGGCCGCGCGCTACCAGGGGCTGGCGCAGGCCAGCCAGGTGCAGACGCTGGGCGAGGTGAGCGCGGTGGAGGAGCCGCGCCGCGAGACTGGCATCGCCGAGCTGGACCGGGTGCTGGGCGGGGGGCTGGTGCGAGGCGGAGTGGCGCTGCTCGGCGGCGATCCGGGGATCGGCAAGTCCACCCTGCTGCTGCAGGCCCTCAGCCGGTTGTCGGGCCGCTGCACGGCGCTGTATGTGAGCGGCGAGGAAAGCACGCAGCAGGTGGCTCTGCGCTCGCGCCGGCTGGGTCTGGAGTGCAACAGCCTCGAGGTGCTGGCCGAGGTCCAGCTGGAGAAGATCCTCGCGGTCCTGGCCGCGCGAGCCCCGGCAGTCGCGGTGGTGGACTCGATCCAGACCGTCTACTCCGAGGCGCTGCAATCGGCGCCCGGCAGCGTGGCACAGGTGCGCGAGTGCGCCGCCCAGCTGACGCGCTTTGCCAAGACCTCTGGCACTTCGCTGCTGCTCGTAGGGCACGTGACCAAGGAAGGTGCGATCGCCGGGCCACGCGTGCTGGAGCACATGGTGGACAGCGTGCTCTACTTCGAGGGCGACACGCACTCGAGCTTCCGGCTGGTGCGCGCGATCAAGAACCGCTTCGGCGCCGTCAACGAGCTGGGCGTGTTCGCCATGACCGACAAGGGGCTGCGCGTCGTGGCCAACCCCTCCGCGCTGTTCCTGTCGCAGCATGGCGGCGAGGTGGCGGGTTCCTGCGTGCTGGTGACCCAGGAGGGCACGCGTCCGCTGCTGGTGGAGATCCAGGCGCTGGTGGACCTGTCGCACGCGCCCAACCCACGCAGGCTGACGGTAGGGCTGGAGCAGAACCGGCTGGCCATGCTGCTGGCGGTTCTGCACCGGCACGCGGGCGTGGCCGCCTTCGACCAGGACGTATTCGTGAACGCGGTCGGTGGGGTGAAGATCGACGAGCCAGCCGCCGATCTCGCTATCCTGCTGGCTATCGTGTCCTCTCTGCGCAACCAGCCGCTGCCGCCCAAGCTGGTGGTGTTCGGGGAGGTTGGACTGGCGGGCGAGGTGCGCGCGGTTCAGCGCGGACAGGAGCGGCTGCGCGAGGCGGCCAAGTTGGGTTTCACGCAGGCGCTGATCCCGCGTGCGAACGCGCCCAAGGGCAGGATCGAGGGCCTGGAGGTGATCGCGGTGGAACGGGTGGACGAGGCGGTGAAGGTCGTGATGCGTAACTCGTAACTGGGAACTACCCAGCAACGAGCCGTTTCGAATTGGTAATCACGAATCACGCTAGCGGAAAATGAAAAGCGCCACGGCCCCCAACAAAGCCGCGATGCTGACAATCCAGAGCAAGGTGTAACTGCTGCTGTGGCCGGCGCGGGCCTCGCGTTTGGAGCTCGCGTCCGTGAGTTTCTGCCAGGTCGCGGTGGTCGCGCCGCCGTTGCTCCCGGCCGAGCTGCGACCAGGCGCGGTGTCGGCGAAGCCCATCAGTTCCTTGTCCATCCCGGTCATCGCGGCCAGCCGCATGGTGGCCTCGTAGGAATCGAACGCCTTGGCCAGCATGAGCCCTGGCTTCTCCGCCACGCTGTCCGACACCTTCGCGCTGGGGGACTTGATTGTCCGGAGCTTGTCCTGGCGCCGAGTGGCCGTGGGCGCGGGCGGCGGGCCCGGCTTCTCCGTGGAGAACTTGGCGGGCCCGGTGGCGCGGCCCTGCAGCATCGCCTTGCAGTCCTGAAGGTCGGTCGCCAAGTCCTTGGCGCTTTGGTAGCGCTCCTCCACGCTTTTGGTGAGCGCCTTGGCCACGATCAGGTCCACGATCTCCGGCAGCTCGGAGTCGCGCCGGCTCGGCGGCGGCGCCGTAGAGTTGAGGATCTGGTACATGATGCCGTGAATGCTGTCGGCCTGGAACGGTGCCTGGCCAGTGAGCATCTCGTACAGCACCACGCCCAGCGAGAACAGATCGCAGCGGTGGTCCGCGCGTTTGCCGCCTACTTGCTCGGGCGACATATACTTGGGCGAGCCCAGGATCATGCCGGTCATCGTCTTGACTTCGGTGGTGCGCATGCGGGCGATGCCGAAATCGGTGATCTTCACCAGCCCATCGCGCACCACCATGATGTTGGACGGCTTGATGTCGCGGTGGACGATGTGGCGCTCGTGAGCGTAGCTCAGGCCCTCGGCCACCTGCGAGGCCACATCCAACGCTTGGACCACCGGCAGCGGTTGTCCGGCGGAGAGGATGGCGCGCAGCTCTTCGCCTTCGAGGAACTCCATCGCCATGTAGGCGACGCGCTCGCTCTTACCGATATCGTAGATGGTGACGATGTTGGGGTGGTTCAGGCCCCCGGCCGCGCGCGCTTCCTGGTAGAAGCGCGCCTCGTACTCGGCCAGCTCGTCCTTGGGCAGGTTGAGGTTGATGGTCTTGATGGCCACCACCCGGTCGAGCGCCGGGTCGCGGGCTTTGTAGACCACGCCCATCGAACCCTGGCCAAGCTCGGCCAGGATCTCATAGCGGCCCAGCTTGGTAAGGGGTTCGGAAGCGCTCACGGCGGGGCGCTACTGCTTGGCGTGCATTTCCGCCTTGACGCTGCGGAACACCGGACCCCAGGTCGGATGACCGGCCTCCTCGGGCTTCAGCTCCAGGTTGGGCTCGATTTCCAGGGCTTTCTTGAACTCTTCGCGGCATTGCGCCTGTTGCCCGGAGATACAGTCGATGAAGGCGAGGTACTTGTGCGCACGCGCCTGCGAGTGCGTGGTCAGACCGGCGTCCAGCGCGCCCTGGATGTTGCGCGCCGCGACGTTGTAGTTGCCATCGTCGTACGCGCGGATGCCTTGGTCGAGCATGTTCTCGGCCTTGAACTTGGTGAAAGGGAATTCCTGTACGAGTTTGCTTTGGCAAGCGCCGAGCACAAGCACAGTCACCATTGTGAGCGCCCAGCCACTCAAGCGGAGCATGAGCCTTTCCTATCCTTCCTTGAACTTGTACTTAATTCTAATGGTTTGGTTGGGTTCAAGGTCGAAGGTCTCCAGGTAGGGCTTGAAGCTGCCGTTGCGGATCTCGATACGGTAGCGGCCTGGGGCCAGCTCCAGCTCGGACAACGGAGGGGCGACTCCAACCGACTTGCCATCCACCACGACTTCGCCCCAGGGCGAGACGGCGAGCATGATCAGCGCCGTTGGCCCCACCGCTGCCTTGGCGTTGGCATGCGCCGAAGCCGGGGCGGGCGCCTCGGCGACCGGGGCTTTCGTCGGCGCCGGCACCGCCGGAGTAGTCTTGGCCTCGGCGCGTACCGGCCTCGCGTGCGACGCATGCGAGGAGGGCTTGTTTGCCTTTGGTGCCACGCGAGCCGGCTTGGCAGCGCCGCTGTCCTTCCGCCTGGCGGCTGGGCGGGGCGGCTTTGCCGGTTCGGATGCGACGGGCAGAGCGGGCGGGCGTGCCGCCACGACAGGGGGCGGGGCCGCTGCCACGACGGCGGGCGGGGCCGGCTCGCGCGGCTCGGTCCGCTCCGGAGCCGCGGGCTTGGCTGTCTTCGCGGGGGACTCGTCGCTGGGTTCGCCAACGTACGAGACCATGGCGGCGATCAGGGTGGCCACCGATACCACTGCCGCACCGTAGGCCAGAGCGCGGTTGCTGAGCCATTTCTGGCGCGGCCTACTCGCTGCCGGCTCGGCGCTCGCTGCCAGGTCGACCCGGGCGGGTCGCCCGGCGGCGCGGGCCCGGTGGCGGCGCTTAGCGAACTCCACCGCGTCGCTGGCGGCAGCGGCGACTTCGTAGATCTCATGCTCGCGCACGTGTTTGTCGGTGCGCGATCCCTGATAGGCGAACAGCTGCGCGTAGTCCTCGGAAATGCGCGTCACGACCTCGTAGTAGGAGCGCGAGACCAGCGCCTGGCCGGGGCGCGCAAAGCTCACCACGCGCTGCGCCACGTTGATGCCATCGCCGATGATATTGGGCTGGCCGTTGATGTCGCGCACCAGGCGCACCGGCCCCGAGTTGACTCCGATGCGCACCTCGACCCCGGGTTCGTGCTCGGGCGCCGAGGCAAACCTTTGGGACAGGTTCATGGCGACCAACAGTGCATCCTCGGGGTCGCCGAGGAAGCTTACGGCGACGCCGTCCCCGGTGTCGAGAATGATGCGATCGTTGACGGCGATGTCTCGGATGGCATCCGAAACGCGGGCGTTGAACTGTTCCTTGATCTGAAGCTGCTCGGAGACTGGCTTTTTGGAATACTCGACGATATCCAGGAACAGGACGCTGCAGATGAGCGTCCGGTTGGCTCGGTCAGGCATGTTGCCACGGGACTTGCGGACGCGGGTGGCGGAGGCGTCTTGCTCACGCCCCCCATCCGCACGCGATCGTACCAGCTTCTGCATCTGTACGGGCCAGGCTCAGGTTTAGAAGTTCCAGCTGACTCAATCGGTTTCCCGGCGGACCCAATCGGCTTGCGGGGCCTGGGAAAGAACCGCCGCGCAGCGTTTTTCTCATCGAGTATCATGCGGCTGCGTCTGGCCGCCCGTCGCGCGCAGTCAAGCCAAACCCGTTCCAGCAAGAACCACGCCCGACTGTCGAAAGGCTGACAGTCCCGTAAATGGCGGCTGCAAAGCGGCTGCGCAGGCCCGGGAGAAACAGCATGAGCCCCTTTGAACTCGGTCTCGACAAGAACGCTGCCAACTACGTTTCCCTCTCGCCGCTGTCGTTCCTGCGCCGCGCAGCCGAAGTCTATCCGGAGCGCGTCGCGCTCGCCCATGGTGATCGACGCCAGACCTGGCGGCAGACTTACATTCGTTGCCGGCGGCTGGCTTCGGCCCTGCGGCGCCGGGGAGTCGGCCCGGGGGACACGGTGGCGGTCATCGCGCCGAACGTCCCGGCTATGTTCGAGGCCCACTATGGCATTCCCATGACAGGGGCCGTGATCAACACACTCAACACGCGGCTCGATCCGGGCACGGTTGCCTTCATGCTGCAGCACGGCGAGGCCAAGGTCCTGCTCACCGACCGGGAGCTGTCGGGCACCGTGAGCAGGGCGCTGCACATGCTGGAAAGTCGGCCGTTGGTCATCGACATCGACGACCCGCTGGCCAGCGGCGGGGAGCTGCTGGGGGAGATGGAATACGAGGATTTTCTCGCCAGCGGCGACCCAGACTTCGACTGGAGCCTGCCCGGCGACGAGTGGGATGCGATTGCGCTCAACTATACGTCGGGGACCACCGGAAATCCTAAAGGGGTGGTGCTGCACCACCGCGGCGCCTACATCAACGCGGTGAGTAACGTCGTGACCTGGGCGATGCCCCATTTCCCCGTCTACCTCTGGACGTTGCCCATGTTCCACTGCAACGGGTGGTGCTTTCCCTGGACGCTGGCCCTGATTGCGGGCACCAGCGTGTGCCTGCGGAAGGTGGAACCGGCGCTCGTCTTCGCGCTGATCCGGGAACATCAGGTGACCCACTTCTGCGGCGCGCCGGTAGTGCATAACATGCTGATCAACGCACCCGACGCGCTGCGTGGGGTCTGGACTCACACCGTGCATGGCATGATCGCTGGCGCGGCTCCGCCCCAGGCGGTGATCGAGGGCGCAGAGCGCATCGGCGTCAACCTCACTCATGTCTACGGCCTGACCGAGGTGTACGGGCCGGCCAGCGTGTGTGCGAAGCAACCCGAGTGGGGCCAGCTCCCGGTTGCCAAACGCGCGGAGCTGAACGCCCGGCAGGGGGTGACCTACCCGCTGCAGGAGGCGATCATGGTGGCCGACCCTGCAACGCTCCAGCCGGTTCCGCGCGACGCCCAGACCATGGGCGAGATCTTCTTTCGCGGCAACATCACCATGAAAGGCTACTTGAAAAATCCCAAGGCCACGGAGGAAGCGTTCCGGGGCGGCTGGTACCATACGGGAGACTTGGCGGTCGTCGATCCCGACGGCTACGTTAAGATCAAGGACCGCTCCAAAGACATCATCATCTCAGGCGGAGAGAACATCTCGACCATCGAGGTGGAGGACGTCCTCTACAGTCATCCGTCCGTGCTGGAAGCGGCGGTCGTGGCCAAGCCCGACGACAAGTGGGGCGAGACCCCCTGTGCCTTTGTCACCCTGAAGCCCGGCGTCGGGGCGATTAGCCCCGACGACATCATCGCCTGGTGCCGCCCGCGTCTGGCCGGATTCAAGGTGCCAAAGCAAGTGGTCTTCGGCCCGCTGCCCAAGACCTCCACCGGTAAGATCCAGAAGAATCTGCTGCGCGAGCAGGCGAAGACGCTCTAGCGAGCTACTCGATCTCCGCCAGCAAGCTCGCGTTGCCTCCGGCAGCGGCGGTGTTCACGCTATAGGTGCGTTCGAGCGCGAAGCGCTGCAGATAGCGGGGTCCACCGGCTTTCGGCCCGGTGCCCGAGAGGCCCTCTCCGCCGAAGGGCTGGACGCCGACCACGGCGCCGATCATGTTTCGGTTCACATAGGTATTGCCGACCTTCAGCCGGTTGCGCACCTGCTCGGCGAAGCGCGAGACCCGCGAATGGATGCCCAGGGTCAACCCGAAGCCGGTCCCGCTGATGGCGTCGAGCAGCGTTTCGAGGTCTCCGCGCCGGTAGCGGATGACGTGGAGAAGGGGTCCGAACACTTCGTTGCGCGGAATCTGCGACGGCTCGATCTGGTACGCGCACGGCGCGAAGAAGTCCCCGCCCTCGCAGCCTGCCGGCAGCGCCAGCTCCAGGATCGGCCGCGCGCTGGATCGCAGCCGCTGGAGATGCTCTTGTAGAGCACGTCTCGCTGGCGCGTCGATCACCGGCCCGACGTCGGTTTCGGGTCGACCCGGGTCACCGATGCGAAGCTCTCGCATGGCGCGCGCGAGCAGCTCGACGACGCGCGGCCCGATCTCCTCTTGCAGGCAGAGCAGCCGCAACGAGGAGCAGCGCTGTCCGGCGCTTTGAAACGCAGAGGTGATCACGTCCGCCACGACCTGCTCGGGCAGGGCACTGGAGTCCACGATCATGGCGTTCTGCCCGCCGGTCTCGGCGATGAGCGGAACCACCGGCCCGTCGCGCGCGGCCAGCGCGCGGTTGATCAAGCGCGCGGTTTCGACCGAGCCGGTGAATGCCACACCGGCGATGCGCGGGTCGCTCACAAGCCTCGCCCCAACAGTCTCGCCCGGACCCGGAGCGAGCTGAAGGACCTCCCGCGGCACACCGGCCTCGTGCAGCAACGCCACCGCACGGGCGGCAATCAACGGCGTTTGTTCGGCCGGCTTCGCGATCACGGCGTTGCCGGCTCCCAGCGCCGCGGTCACCTGGCCCAGGAAGATCGCGAGCGGGAAGTTCC
Source organism: Gammaproteobacteria bacterium (assembly GCA_041488255.1). GTDB lineage: Bacteria > Pseudomonadota > Gammaproteobacteria > Burkholderiales > SHXO01 > SHXO01. Next base: position 44,984 of record JBGPOV010000013.1, read on the forward strand.
ACGGGCTGATACAGGCGAACACGCCCCGGCCATACAGGGACAGCTCGTTGCTCTCGCCGGTCGGCCCCGGCAAACGCTGCGCCGAGCCGAACTCGCGGCGTACCTGGGCCGCGTAATAGCGGCAGTAGTCCACCGCTTCGCGCACCTCTGCGGCCGCGTCCGCGATGGTCTTCCCCGCTTCCCGGACGCACAGCACCAGAAGCGGGTCCAGGTTCGCTTCCAGCAAATCTGCGGCGCGCTCCAGACACCCTGCGCGCTCGGCCGCAGCGCTCGAGTTCCAGGCGGGGGCGGCACGCGTCGCCGTCTCGATCGCGCGCCCCAGATCGGCTTCGTCCAACTCCTGAATAACGCCTATCGCCGCGTGCCGGTTCGAGGGTTCGGTGACGACGCGGGTGCGCGGGGCTGTCTGGAGCCGCTCGACTTCGATCTGGCTGCTCTCGAGACGAGATGCGGCTACGGCGCGCGCGATGCGCATCAGGGTCGTTTCATCCGAGAGGTCGATGCCGATGGAATTCGCGCGCTCGCTGTACAGGGCACGTGGCTGCGGGATCGAGGGGTGGGGCGCGAACTGCGCCGCCTTCACGGTGGCCACCGGGTCGGCGACGAGCCGTTCCAAAGGAACGCGGCTGTCGCCGATCTGGTGCACGAAGGAGCTATTCGCTCCGTTCTCCAGCAAGCGGCGCACAAGGTAGGGGAGCAAATCGCGATGGCTTCCGACCGGGGCATAGACCCGGCAGGGGCGGTTCAGCCCCGCCGCAGTGGCGACCCGCTCGTAGAGCCGATCGCCCATGCCGTGCAGTTTTTGGAACTCGAAGTCATTGCGCGGCCCAGCCAGCTCGAGAATGGTCGCGACCGTGCGCACGTTGTGGGTCGCGAACTGCGGGAACACCCTGCCCGACGCCTGCAGCAGCCGGTCGACGCAAGCGAGATAGGACACGTCGGTGGCTGCTTTGCGCGTGAACACCGGATAGTCGAGGCCGAGCTGCTGGGCGAGCTTGATCTCGCTATCCCAGTAGGCGCCCTTTACCAACCGGATCATCCATCGCTGCTGCGTCTCTTCGGCCAACTCGATCAGCCAGTCGATGACGTGGATGGCTCGCTTCTGATAGGCCTGCACCGCGAGGCCCAGCCCCTCCCAGTCCCGCAGTGCCGGGTCGCGGGCGAGTGCTGCGAACAGCTCCAGAGACAGCATCAGACGGTGCGATTCTTCCGCGTCCACCGTCAGGCTGATGCCGGCCTGCGCCGCCTTCAGCGCCAGCTCGCGCAGACGCGGCAGCAGCTCCGCCATCACGCGTGCCCGCTGCGCCATCTCGTAACGCGGGTGCAGAGCGGAGAGCTTCACCGAGATGCCAGCGCGTCCCACCAGGCTGGGCTGGGCGCAGGCCGCCCCGATGGCGTCGATGGCGGCGGCATAGTGCTCGAAGTAGCGCTGCGCATCGAGCGCACCGAGGGCCGCTTCGCCCAGCATGTCGTAGGACATGCGATAGCCTTGCTGCTCGAACGGCGCGGCGCGCCGCAACGCCTCCTGGATGGTTTGTCCCATCACGAACTGCTCGGCCATGACGCGCATCGCCTGCAGCAGGGCCGCCCGGATAATCGGTTCGCTGGTGCGTCCGACCAGGCGCCGCAGAACCGCGAGCGGCTCGTCGCCGGGCGCTTCCCGCCACTCCACCAGACGGCCGGTCAGCATCAAGGCCCAAGTGGAGGCGTTGACCAGCAGCGAGTCGGTGTCAGCCATCGCGCTGCCCCAGTCTGACTGGCCGATCTTGTCGCGGATCAGCTCGTCGGCTTTGTGTGCGTCGGGGATGCGCAACAGCGCTTCTGCAATGCACATCAGGACCACCCCCTCGCTGGTGGACAGGCCGTAATGGCGCAGAAAGGCCTCGGCGCTGACGTCGCCGCTCAAAGCGGTGCGCACCTCTTGGGCCAGCACCAGGGCCTGCTGATCGATGCGCGCGGTGGTTGTCGCGTCCAGCGGGAGCCGGGCACAGAGCGCCCGCAGCGCCTCGCTCTCATCGGTGCGGTAGGCGGAGCTGATGCGCGCCCACGCCTGGGTCAGGCGCTCGCGCGCGGACGTTGCGCCAGTGGGGTCCTGTGCTTCGGCTGCGACCATCGGCTGCCTCGCTGTGGGGTCTGAACGGGCGTGCAAGCGGCCCGCAAGTTGGTGGTGGCGATATAGTGAAAGTATTCTCCTGAACCGCCAAGACGCCAAGCATGTCATGCTTGACGTCCGTTCGGCGAAGCCCAGGGATGCTTGGCGGTTGGTTTCGGTATTGACGTTCGCCTGCGGTAAAATCCCAAGCTCTCGAGTTCACTAGCCAGAGAAAAGCCATGAGGATCCTAGTGTCGGTGAAGCGCGTCGTCGACTTCAACGTCAAAGTGCGCGTTAAGGCGGACGGCTCCGGAGTGGAGACTGCGAACGTGAAGATGTCCATGAACCCCTTCGACGAGATCGCGGTGGAAGAGGCCGTGCGGCTGAAGGAAGCGGGAGCGGTGAGCGAGATCGTCGCGGTCTCGATCGGCCCGGTGCAGTGCCAGGAGACGCTGCGCACCGCGCTCGCGATCGGCGCCGATCGGGCGATCCTGGTGGAGGCCAGCGTGGACGTGCAGCCGCTGGGCGTGGCCAAGACGCTGGAGCAGCTGGTGCGCAGGGAAGCTCCGCAGATGGTGATCCTGGGCAAGCAGGCCATCGACGACGACTCCAACCAGACCGGGCAGATGCTGGCCGCCCTGCTGGGCTGGCCGCAGGCCACCTTCGCCTCGAAGGTGAAGATCGCCGGGGGCGAAGTCGAAGTGATTCGCGAGATCGACGGCGGCTCGGAGACCGTGTCGGTCAAGCTGCCTGCCGTCGTGACCACGGACCTGCGCCTGAACGAACCGCGCTACGTCACGCTGCCCAACATCATGAAGGCGAAGAAGAAGGCCTTGGATGTAGTCAAGCCGCAGGATCTGGGCGTCGACCTGACGCCTCGCCTGAAGACGCTGAAGGTCGAGGAGCCGCCCAAGCGCAAAGCCGGCGTGCAAGTGAAGGACGTCGAGGAGCTGGTCGCGAAGCTGAAGAACGAAGCAAAAGTGATCTCGTGAGCATCGCGAACGAGATCACCCGGGCGCACGCCAGGACCTACACATATGTCCGAGCGGAGACCGGCTGGGCGAAGCAGGAGAACTGAATGACCACCCTAGTGGTTGCCGAGCATGACAACACCAGGCTCAAACCGAGCACCCTGAACACGATTACCGCTGCAGCGAAGATCGGGCAGCGGGTGCATGTGCTGGTCGCCGGGCACCAGTGCGCGGGGGCTGCGCAGGCGGCGGGGAACATCCAGGGCGTTGACAAGGTGCGGGTGGCCGACGCACCCCAGTATGCGCATCCGCTGGCCGAAAACCTGGCCGCGCTGGTGGTGAGCCTCGCGGGCGACTATTCCCACATCCTGGCGCCGGCCACCACTTTTGGAAAGAACTTTCTGCCGCGCGTAGCAGCGTTGCTGGACGTTGCGCAGGTCTCAGATATCGTTGCCGTGGACTCGCCGGACACCTTTGTGCGCCCCATCTATGCCGGCAACGCGCTCGCTACCGTGCAATCCACTGACCGGATCAAGGTAATCACTGTGCGCACCACCGGCTTCGATGCCGCCAAGACCGATGGCGGTTCCGCCGCGATCGAGCAGGCGCACGCCACCGCGGACTCAGGCGTCTCGCGCTTCATGACGCAGGAGCTGACCAAGTCGGCCCGTCCGGAGCTCACCGCAGCTCGCATCATCGTGTCGGGAGGACGGGGCATGGGCAGCGGCGAAAACTTCAAGATCCTCGAGGCGCTGGCGGACAAGCTGGGTGCGGCGGTCGGCGCTTCGCGCGCCGCGGTCGACTCGGGCTTCGTGCCGAACGACTACCAGGTCGGCCAAACCGGCAAGGTGGTGGCGCCGGAGCTGTACATTGCGGTCGGCATATCGGGCGCTATCCAACATCTGGCGGGCATGAAGGACAGCAAAGTCATCGTCGCCATAAACAAAGATGCCGAGGCACCCATTTTCCAAGTGGCCGACTATGGCTTGGTGGCCGACCTGTTCCAGGCCGTTCCCGAGTTGACTGCGAAGCTGGGCTGAGATTCTCGAAGGGGGCTGCACATGGCTGAGTACACCGCGCCGCTGCGCGATATGAAATTCGTAATAAAAGAGCTGGCGGGGCTAGACGCTGTGTCGAGCCTACCCGGCTGCGAGGAGGTCACGCCCGACCTGGTCGATGCCGTACTGGAGGAGGCGGGCAAGTTCGCCGCTGGCGTGCTGAGCCCGCTCAACGCGTTGGGCGATCGCAACGGCTGCAAGCTGGAGGACGGCGCGGTGAGCACGGCACCCGGCTTCAAACAGGCCTACCAGCAGTTCGTCACAGCCGGCTGGACCAGCCTGGGCGGAAGCCCGGAGTGGGGTGGCCAAGGCCTGCCGCACCTGGTGTCGGCGCCGGTGTCCGAGATGTGGAACGCGGCCAACATGTCGTTCTGCCTGTGCCCGATGCTGACAAACGGCGCGGTCAACGCCATCCTGCGCCACGGCTCCGACCAGCAGAAGCGAATGTATCTGCGCAGGCTGGTGACGGGGGAGTGGACCGGCACCATGAACCTCACCGAGCCCGAGGCCGGCTCAGACCTCTCCGCCGTGCGTGCGCGCGCCGTGCCCGAGGGCGATCACTTCCGTCTGTATGGAACCAAGATCTTCATCACCTGGGGCGAGCACGACATGGCCGACAACATCGTCCACCTCGTTCTGGCCCGAACGCCCGCCGCGCCGGAGGGCGTGAAGGGCATCTCGCTGTTCATCGTGCCGAAGTATCTGGTCAATGCCGACGGCAGCCTTGGCCCGCGCAACGACGTCAAATGCGTGTCCATCGAACACAAGCTGGGCATCCACGCCAGCCCCACCTGCGTCATGGCCTACGGCGAAAGGCAGGGCGCGATCGGCCATCTGGTGGGGGAGGAAAACCGCGGCCTCGAGTACATGTTCACGATGATGAACCTGGCGCGCCTGGAGGTCGGCGTCGAGGGTGTCGCGATGGCCGATCGCGCCTATCAGCGAGCGCTCGGCTATGCCAAGCAACGCGTGCAGGGCCGCCCGATCGGCGTGCGTGCAGGCGAGCGCGTCGCCATCATCCATCACCCCGATGTGCGGCGCATGCTGATGAGCATGAAGGCACAGGGCGAAGCGATGCGCGCACTGGCCGTGGTCGCCTCGGCGACGTTGGACCAGGCGCAGCTGCACCCCGATCGCGCGGAGCGGCTCAAGCATCAGGCGGTGTTCGACTTGCTCACGCCGGTGGTGAAGGGCTGGTGCACCGAGCAGTGCATAGAAATCGCTTCTCTGGGCGTGCAGGTGCATGGCGGGATGGGTTTCGTCGAGGAGACGGGTGCCGCCCAGCATCTGCGCGACGCGCGCATCACTACGATCTACGAAGGCACTACCGGCATCCAGGCCAACGATCTCATCGGGCGCAAGGTGGCGGCGGAAAAGGGCATGACCGCCAAGGCCCTGATCGAGGAAATGCACGCCTTGGACAAGGAGCTCGCTGGCTACACGCATCCGGCGCTGGCCGTCATCCGGCGCGCTCTGGCCGAAGGCGTCGCGGCACTGAACGAGGCCACGGACTGGCTGCTGGAGACCTATCCCTATAACGCACTTGCGGCCGGTGCGGGTGCGGTCCCCTATCTCAGGCTCTGGGGGATCGTGGCCGGCGGGTGGCAGATGGCGCGTGCCGCGCAGGTCGCCAAGGCCCGTCTCGACAGCGCAGCCGAGGATTTTGACTTCTACCGCGCCAAGATTGGCACTGCGCGCTTCTACGCCGAGCATATTCTGCCGCAGGCGCAGAGTCACAAAGCGGCCATCGTCAACGGCTCCGCGAGCGTGCTGGCGCTGGAGGAGGCCCAGTTCTGAGCCAGGCACGCTCGAGTGTGAGCGCCCGATATCGCACGTCGGGGTTGACACCGAGGCGTTGCGTGCGCATCATTCAAACGACCGTTTGAATCAGGTTGTTTTAGCGGGCGGCGCTGCAACCCACGGCTGTGTAACCGACCCGAACGCGGACCAAGCAATGGTGCCCCCATCCCGCCGACAAGACACCGCAGGCCGAGCGCGGGCAGACACCCGCGCGCGTATCCTGCACGCGGCCCAAGCGGTGTTCATGGAACGCGGCTTTGCGTCCAGCTCGTTGCGCACGATCACGGCGCGCGCGCGAGTCAACCTGGCCGCGGTGAACTATCACTTCGGCTCCAAGGAAGCGCTCATCCGCGAGGTCTTCGAGCGGCACCTTGCGCCGCTGAACCGGGCCCGCATCGCCTACCTCGACCGGCTCGAGGCCGAGGCGAATGGTCGGGCCCTGGCCCCCGAGAGAATCATCGAGGCGATGGTCGCGCCGGCGCTGCAGGTGAGCCGCGATCCGGTCAAAGGCGGTGCTGTGTTCCTATGCCTGCTGGGGCGGGCGTTCTCGGAGCCGGCGCAGTACATGCGCGCCTTCCTGCCCGCGCAATATCGCGATGTCGTGGTGCGCTTCAAGCGCGCCCTGATGCGCGCGTTGCCGCAGATTCCCGAGCAGGATCTGGTGTGGCGCATGCATTTCATGTTCGGGGCGATGTCCTATGCGATGGCGGGCAACGACGCGCTGCAATTGATCGCGACCTGCCCGGTCGATGGTGCGGACGACGCGGAAGCTGTGATCCGCCGTCTGGTTCCTTTTCTCACCGCCGGGTTGCAGGGCTCAGCGGCGCCTGCCCCGCTCACGGCCGTGCCGGCATCTCCGCGGCGGCCACGCGGCAGCGGCGGCGTGGTGGCCCGCAAGGCGGCCTGAGCCCGATGACGTTGCACTAGCGCAGGGCTGAGCCAACTTCGGGAGAGCTGTCATGGTCTTGGTGATCTGGATCCTCGGTTTGATCGCCCTTTTGGGAGCGCTCGCCTACTTCCGCGCGCCGGGTTGGACGTGGGCCGCGGCAGGTGCCGCATGCCTCGCTGGTCTCACCCTGCGCAGCGGGCTCACGCCGACGGCGAGCGGGATGCTGTCGACCCTGTTGATCGTCGTATCGGCCCTGCTGCTCATCGGGCCGCTGCGCCGCGCACTGCTCAGCGATGCGCTGCTCGGCTGGTTCCGCAGGGTGCTGCCGCAGGTGTCGCAAACCGAGCAGGAGGCGCTCGACGCCGGAACCGTCTGGTTGGACGGGGAGCTGTTCAGCGGCCGGCCGGACTGGGCCAAGTGGCTGTCGGTGCCGAAGCCCGAGCTGAGTGCCGAAGAAAGGGCGTTCCTCGACGGCCCGGTGGAAGAGCTCTGCCGCATGTGCGACGACTGGAAGATCAGCCACGAGCTCAACGACCTTCCGCCGGAGCTGTGGCAGTTCATCAAGGACCAGGGCTTCCTCGGGATGATCATCCCCAAGCCGTACGGCGGCCTCGGCTTCTCCGCGCTGGCGCACTCCGAGGTCGTGATGAAGCTCGCCAGCCGCAATCCCACTGCATGCGTGTCGGTGATGGTGCCCAACTCACTGGGACCGGCCGAGCTGCTGCTGCACTACGGCACCGACGAGCAAAAGAACTACTATCTTCCGCGCCTGGCGCGGGGCGTCGACATGCCCTGCTTCGCGCTTACCGGTCCCGAGGCTGGCTCGGACGCGGGCGCCATCCCAGACTTCGGCGTCGTGTGCAAGGACCAGCACGAAGGTAAAGAAGTGTTGGGCATCCGCGTGAGCTGGGAGAAACGCTACATCACGCTCGGTCCGGTCGCGACCGTCCTTGGCCTTGCCTTCAAGCTGTACGATCCGGATCATCTGATCGGCGTGCAGGAAGACATCGGCATCACCGTTGCGCTGATTCCGGCCAGCCATCCGGGGGTGAACATCGGTCGCCGCCACCTTCCGCTCAACGGCTCGTTCATGAACGGGCCGAACTGGGGCAAAGGCGTGTTCATCCCGATGCACTGGGTGGTGGGGGGCCAGGCTTTCGTCGGCCAAGGGTGGCGCATGCTGATGGAGTGTCTCGCAGCCGGCCGCGCCATCTCGCTGCCTTCCTCGACCACCGGCGGGGCGAAGACCGCGGTGCGCACCACCGGCGCCTACAGCCGTGTGCGCAGCCAGTTCCGCGTGCCCATCGGCCGGTTCGAGGGCGTGGAGGAGGCCTTGGCGCGCATGGGCGGGAATTTGTATCTGATGGAAGCCGCGCGCGTAGCGACCGCGGGCGCGGTTGACCTGGGCGAGAAGCCCGCCGTCATATCGGCCATCGTCAAGTACCACTGCACGGAGCGCGCACGCCAGGTGATCAACGATGCCATGGACGTGCACGGCGGCAAAGGCATCTGCCTCGGGCCCAACAACTACCTCGGCCGGGGCTACCAGCAGGTGCCTATCAGCATCACCGTCGAAGGCGCCAACATTCTTACCCGCAGCATGATTATCTTTGGGCAGGGCGCGATCCGCTGCCATCCGTACGTCCTCAAAGAGATTGCTGCCACGAAGGAGCCCGACGCGGCCGCCGCTTCGCGCGCCTTCGATGACGCGCTGTGGGGGCATTTTTCCTATCTGGTAAGCAACGCCGCCCGCTCGCTGTGGCTGAGTGTCACCGGTGCGTTTTTCAATCTGGCGCCCGGCGCTCCCGAGACCCGTGGCCACTTCCGCCGTCTGACGCGCTTGTGCGCGGGCTTCGCGCTGGCCGCGGACGTGGCGATGCTGTTCCTGGGCGGTGACCTCAAGCGTCGGGAGAAGATCTCGGCGCGGCTGGGCGACATCCTCAGTCTCCTGTATCTCGCGTCCTGCACGCTCAAGCGCTGGCACGACGAGGGGCGCCAGCAGACCGATCTGCCCTTCGTGCAATGGGCCGTGCAGGACGCCGAGTACCGTATCCAGGAGGCGTTCTACGGGCTGTTCCAAAATTTGCCCGCGCGCCCAGCGGGTTGGCTGCTGCGACTGCTCGTCTTTCCCTACGGCAGGACGTTCCGTGCCCCGGATGATCGCCTCGGCCATCGCGTGTCCCGGCTGCTGATGGAGCATTCACCCGCGCGCGACCGGCTCACAGCGGGCATGTTCATCCACCGCCATGAATCCGACCCGGTCGGACGACTGGAGTTGGCGCTCGAGCGCGTCGCCGAGGCCGAGGAGATCGAAGCCAAGGTGCGCGCGGCCGTCAAGTTCGGTGCGGTGCATGGGATCACCGCGGGCGAGCGCAACGCCGCCGCGGTTGAGGTTCGCGCCATCACGCCGGCGGAGGCGCAGACGCTCAAGAGCTACGACGAGCTGCGCCGCGCTTGCATCATGGTCGACGACTTCCCGCCTGATGTGGGCCGTCACGCCGCGGCCGAGCCGGTCAGCGTCGACGACTTCCAACAGGCGCTCATGGCTAGGAAGACGGCATGAGCTTAGGAGCAGGGGCCCCACTTGTGGGGATGCGACCCGGGCGAATGCCGTCAGTCACCGACACCCGGCCAGTCGGTGTCGCCACAGAAGTCAAGGAGGTGACGGCATGAGCTCAGGAGCAGGGGCCGGCGCAACGCGGAGCAGGGGCCCCTTGTGGGGATGCGACAGTGGAGCCGGCCAAGGCGCGTCACCGCCGGCCCTTGCGCGTCTCCGAGGTCAGATCCCCAGAGGGGCCCCTCTTCCACCCTGCGACGCGCCCCTTGGGGATGCGACCCAGGCGAATGCCGTCAGTCACCGACACCCGGCCAGTCGGTGTCGCCACAGAAGTCAAGGAGGTGACGGCATGAGCTTAGGAGCAGGGGCCGGCGCAACTCGGAGCAGGGGCCGGCGCAACTCGGAGCAGGGGCCCCACCTGTGGGGATGCGACAGTGGAGCCGGCCAAGGCGCGTCGACCGCCGGCCCTCGCGCGTCTGCGGGGTCACATCCCAGAGGGAGCCCTGTTCCGCCCTCCGACGCGCCCACTTGTGGGGAGATGCGACCGTGGAGCCGGCCAAGGC
>JBGPOV010000014.1:0-54619 GCA_041488255.1 Gammaproteobacteria bacterium
GGCATCCCATCGGTGCCTCGGGGGCGCGCATCCTGGTGACGTTGATCGGCGCGCTGCGCCACCATGGGCTGAAACGGGGCGTGGCCGCCTTGTGCATCGGCGGGGGCGAAGCCACGGCTATGGCTATCGAAATTCAGTGAATGAGTGAATGGGTGAACAGCCGAAGGTCACCCTCTCCCCCGTTACCGGGGGAGAGGGCCAGGGTGAGGGGGCCTCACTAGCGTGAAGACCGTGTCCGACCCAATCGAATTCTATTTCGACTTCTCATCGCCGTATGGCTATCTCGCGGCAACGAGAATCTCACAGCTGGCCGCGAAGTACGGGCGGGTCGTCGTCTGGCGGCCGTTTCTGCTCGGCGCCGTGTTCAAGGTGACGGGCAGCGGGCCGCTGCCCTCTTTGCCCCTCAAGGGGCCGTACAGCAAACACGATATGTCTCGCTCAGCACGCTTCGCCAGCATACCGTTCAACTTCCCGCACCCGTTCCCGATCAGCACGCAGGCGCCCGCGCGCGCGATCTATTGGCTGGAGCAGCAGGCCCCGGAGCGGATCGAGGCCGCTGTCCTGGCGCTCTACCGCGCCTATTTCGTCGACGGCCGGGACATCTCGAGCGCAGAAACCACGGCGGACGTGCTCGCGGGCCTGGGCCAGGACCGCGCCAAGGTGCTGGCCGCGGTCGGCGAGCCTGCGCTCAAGGAACGACTGCGCAACGAAACCCAGACCGCCATCGACCGCGGCGTGTTTGGTTCGCCTCACGTTTTCGTCGACGGCGAGCCGTTCTGGGGCCACGATCGCCTGGATCAGATCGAACGCTGGCTGAAAACCGGTGGATTCTGAGGCGCGGCGCGTGGATCGTTTGTCTGCCCTCTGCGTGTTCTGCGGCTCCAACTCCGGAGCGGATCCGGCCTATGCTGAGAGCGCGCGCCGCATGGGTCAGGTCCTGGCCCATCGCGCTATCACGCTGGTCTATGGAGGCGGGCGGGTGGGCCTCATGGGCGCGCTCGCCGATGCGGCGCTCGCGGCCGGGGGCAGAGTCATCGGCGTCATCCCGGAGGCGCTGAGGCGCAGGGAGGTTGCGCACGAGAGCCTGACCGAGCTGCGCGTGGTGCAGACCATGCACGAGCGCAAGCAGCTCATGGCCGATCTTTCCGATGGCTTCGTCGCCATGCCCGGCGGCTTCGGCACTTTCGAGGAGTTCTGCGAGGTTCTGACCTGGTCCCAGCTCGGCCTGCACGCCAAACCCTGCGGACTGCTCAACGTGAAGGGCTACTACACCGGGCTGCTCGCGCTGTTCGATCACGCGCTCGCCGAGCAGCTGCTGCACCCGCGCAACCGCGCCATGGTGATCGCGGAGGCCGAACCCCAGTCTCTGCTCGATGCCATGGGGCGATATCGCGCGCCGGTGGTTGAGAAGTGGCTCACGCCGGAGACGACCTGACGCGTCCAGATGCCGGTCATCAGCTCCAAGCTCGATACGCGCAGCGCGCCTTACCAGGCAAGCGCTGCTGCCATGGCGCAGCTGGTCGCGGATCTGCGCGAGAAAGTGGCGATCGTCGGGCAAGGCGGCGGAGAGGCGGCGCGGGAGAAACATCTGGCGCGCGGCAAGTTGCTGCCGCGCGAGCGCGTGCGCACACTGCTCGATGTGGGCTCGCCGTTCCTCGAGCTGTCGCAGCTCGCGGCCTGGGACATGTATGACAACCAGGTGCCGGCGGCGGGCATCATCACCGGCATCGGCCGAGTGAGCGGCAGGGAATGCGTGATTGTGGCCAACGACGCCACGGTCAAAGGCGGGACCTACTTCCCGATCACGGTGAAGAAGCATCTGCGCGCGCAGGAGATCGCGCAGCAGAACCACCTGTCCTGCATCTACCTGGTCGACTCCGGCGGAGCCAACCTCCCCAACCAGGACGAGGTGTTCCCCGATCGCGACCACTTCGGCCGCATCTTCTACAACCAGGCCAACCTGTCGGCGCAGGGTATCCCGCAGATCGCGGTGGTGATGGGCTCCTGCACCGCTGGCGGCGCTTACGTGCCGGCGATGTCCGATGAAGCGATCATCGTCCGCAACCAGGGAACTATATTTCTTGGCGGGCCGCCGCTGGTGAAGGCCGCGATCGGCGAAGTCGTGACGGCCGAGGAGCTGGGCGGGGCCGACGTTCACGCGCGCGTGTCGGGCGTGGCCGATCACTACGCGCTGAATGATCTGCATGCGCTGCAGATGACCCGCCGCATCGTCGCCCATCTCAACCGCCGCAAGTCCGTCGCGCTCGAGATGCGCGAGCCGCGCGAGCCGGCGCTCGACCCCTCCGAGCTGCACGGCGTGATCCCCACCGATCCACGCAAGCCGTTCGAAGTGCGCGAGATCGTCGGCCGCATCGTGGACGGCAGCGAGCTCGACGAGTTCAAGCCGCTGTACGGCACGACCCTGGTGTGCGGGTTCGCCCACATTTACGGCTATCCCGTGGGCATCGTGGCCAACAACGGCATCCTGTTCTCCGAGTCCGCGCTGAAAGGCGCGCACTTCATCGAGCTTTGCAGCCAACGCGGCATCCCGCTGGTGTTCCTGCAAAACATCACCGGATTCATGATCGGGAAGAAATACGAAGCCGGCGGCATCGCCAAGGATGGGGCGAAGATGGTCACTGCCGTGGCCTGCTCCAGGGTACCCAAGTTCACGGTCATCGTCGGCGGCAGCTTCGGCGCGGGCAATTACGGTATGTGCGGTCGCGCCTACGGACCGAGGTTTCTGTGGATGTGGCCCAACGCCCGCATCTCGGTGATGGGCGGCGAGCAGGCTGCGAGCGTGCTCGCTACGGTGAAGCGCGAGGGCCTGGAGAAGGCGGGCAAGGGCTGGAGCAAGGAGGACGAGCAGGCCTTCAAGGCGCCCATCCTGGCGCAGTACGAAACCCAGGGCCATCCCTACTACGCGAGTGCGCGGCTGTGGGACGACGGGGTTATCGATCCGGGGGAAACGCGCCGCGTTCTAGGGATGGGGCTCTCGGCCAGCCTCAATGCGCCAGCGGAAAGCACCACCTTCGGCGTGTTCCGGATGTAGCGATGGCGACACAACCGCAGGCCGTCCAGTTGAACGTGAGCCCGACCGGGGTCGCCACCCTGACGTTGGACCGTCCTCAGGTGCACAACGCCTTCGACGACCATCTGATCGCCGAGCTCACGCACAGGCTCCGCGACCTGGACCACAGTCCGGCCGTGCGCGTGGTGGTTCTGGCCGCACAAGGCAAGAGCTTTTCCGCCGGCGCCGACCTTAACTGGATGAAGCGGGTCGCCCGCTATTCGGAGGCGGAGAACATCCGCGATGCCGTAGCGCTGGCGAGCCTGATGCGCACGCTCGACGCGATGGCCAAGCCTACTATCGCCCGCGTGCAGGGTGCTGTCTTCGGCGGTGGCGTGGGGTTAGTGGCCTGCTGCGACATCGCAGTGGCCAGCACGGCCGCCACGTTTTCGCTGTCCGAGGTGCGCCTGGGTCTAATCCCCGCCGTGATCAGCCCCTACGTCATCGCGGCCATCGGCAGCCGCAACGCCAGGCGCTATTTTCTGACCGCCGAGCGCTTCGACGCCAGCGAGGCGCTGCGCATAGGCTTGGTGCACAGCGTAGTCGAATACAGCGACCTGGACACCACCATTGACCGCATCCTCGACGAGCTGCTCAAGGGCGGGCCGAAGGCCATCGCCGCCGCCAAGGACCTCATCGCTCACGTGGCCCACCGGCCCATAGATCAACTGCTGGCCGAAGAGACCGCAGCGCGCATCGCCCAGATCCGCGTCAGTCCCGAGGGACAAGAAGGCATCGCCGCCTTCCTCGACAAGCGCCCGCCTAATTGGACTAAACCCAAGGAATGAACCACGGAGACACGGAGAGCACGGAGAAAGGCGAAACAAGGGAAGGAGCGGCCAGGATGCTGCCGGCGAACAAGACGCACCACACGACCAGACGCTCCATCGTCTTTCGGGGCCTACCCGATTGCTGTGATTTGTTGGGGTCCTCCGTCCTCTTCGTGTCTCCGTGGTTAGCAGACTTAGATGTTTGACAAGATCCTCATAGCCAACCGCGGCGAGATCGCCTGCCGCATTGCGCGCACGGCCAAGCGCCTCGGCATCCGCACGGTGGCGGTGTACTCCGAAGCCGACGCGCGGTCGCTGCATGTCGCGATGTGCGAGGAGGCCTATCTGATCGGCCCGCCGCCGGCGCGCGCGAGCTATCTTCGCGCTGACCGCATCGTCGACGTGGCGCGCTGCTGCGGCGCGCGGGCCATCCACCCGGGTTACGGTTTCCTATCCGAGAACGCCGATTTCGCGCGCGCGTGCACCCAGGCCGGAGTCGTCTTCATCGGCCCACCCGAACACGCCATCCGGGCCTTGGGCTCGAAGAGTGCAGCCAAAGACATCATGGCGAAGGCCGGGGTCGCGCTCGTGCCGGGCTACCATGGCGAGGCGCAGGACCTAGACGCGCTAGCCCGCGCAGCGGACGACATCGGCTACCCCCTGCTCATCAAGGCGTCGGCGGGCGGTGGCGGCAAGGGGATGCGCGTCGTCCAGTCGGCCGCGCAGTTCAAGGAGGCATTAGCAGGCGCGAAGCGCGAGGCCGCGTCCAGCTGCGGCGACGACCGCGTGCTGCTGGAGAAGTACCTGACCCGCCCGCGCCACATCGAGCTGCAGGTGTTCGCCGACAGCCACGGCAACCTGGTTCACCTGTTCGAGCGCGACTGCTCGGTGCAGCGGCGTCATCAGAAAGTCCTGGAGGAGGCGCCGGCGCCGGGTATGAGCGCCGCGCGGCGCCGCCAGATGGGCTCCGCCGCCATCGCTGCTGCACGCGCAGTGGGCTACGTGAATGCCGGCACCGTCGAGTTCATCGTCGACCAGGCAGGCGATTTCTACTTCATGGAGATGAATACCCGGCTGCAAGTCGAGCATGCGGTGACGGAGCTCATCACGGGTCTCGACCTGGTCGAGTTGCAGCTCCGGATTGCGGCGGGAGAACCGCTGCCGCTGACGCAGAAGCAGCTGACGATCACCGGCCACGCCATCGAGGCGCGCATCTACGCCGAAGATCCGGAGCGCGGGTTTCTGCCTGCCGCTGGACGTATCGCACACCTGCGCTTGCCCCAAACTTCGGCGCAAGTGCGCGTCGACACGGGCGTACAGGAAGGCGACGAGATCGGCGTTCACTACGATCCGATGATCGCGAAGCTCATCTGCTGGGATGTGGACCGTCCGGCGGCACTGCGCAGGCTGCGCGCGGCGCTCGCCGATTGCCAGGTGGCCGGGCCGGCTACCAATCTTGCTTTGCTGTCGGCGGTGAGCGCGCACCCGGCTTTCGCGGAAGCGGATCGCTACGCCGGGTTGGTGGGTAGCGGGCTGGACACCAGCCTGATCGAGCGCTACCGTGGGGAACTGATACCGGAAGCCATGCCGGCTCCCGATCGGGTGCTGGCGCTCGCCGTGCTCTTCGAGCTGATGCGCATAGACGAAGAGGCCTTGGCGGCGGCCCGAGCATCGGGTGACCGCTGGTCGCCCTGGAACCTGCGAGACGGCTGGCGGCTCAACCAGGATAATCATCATACGTTTGTGTTTCAGGACGGGGCGCGCGAGGTCTCGGTCACGGCGCACTATCGCAGCAGCGGTCTGCAACTGGAGTTGCCGGGTACGAAACTGCTGGCGCGGGCCGAGCCCTCGGTTGGCGTTGGCTTGGTGGCGGAACTGGATGGCGAGACCGTGCGCGCCACCGTCGTGCGTAGCGGCCGCGAGCTGACGGTTTTCGTCGGCGGCCTCACGCACCGCCTGCAGGTGCGCGAGTTCGAGACGGTACAGGACGAGGAAGCCGGCGGCCGCCTGACGGCACCGATGCCCGGCAGCGTGATCGAGGTGCTGGTCAAAGAGGGCGAGGCGGTCGAACAGGGGCGAGCGCTGATGATCATCGAGGCGATGAAGATGGAGCACACCATCGTTGCACCCGTGGCCGGCCGCGTGGCGCAGGTGCGCTTTGCGCCCGGCGAGCAGGTCAAGGAGGGCGACCAGCTCATCGCGTTCGAGGCCGAAGAGGAGTGATTGTGATGAACCTACCGCAGCGGGTGAAACTGGTGGACGTGAGCCCGCGCGACGGGCTGCAGAATGAGCCGGGCGTGGTGCCCACGGCAGTGAAGATCGAGCTGATCGACCGGCTGTCGGAGGCGGGCCTGCCGGTGATCGAGGCGACCAGCTTCGTGTCGCCCAAGTGGGTGCCGCAGATGGCGGACAACGCGCAGGTCATGGCGGGCATCAAACGCAAGCCGGGTGTCAGCTACCCGGTGCTGGTACCCAACATGAAGGGGCTGGAGTCCGCGCTGGTCGCGGGAGTGGAAGAGATCGCCGTGTTCGGCGCCGCGACCGAGGCCTTCTCCCAGCGCAACACCAACTGCTCGATCGCCGAGTCGTTCGAGCGCTTCACGCCTGTGTGCAAGGCGGCGCTGGACGCGGGGATCAAGGTACGCGGGTATATCTCGGTGGTGCTGGGCTGCCCGTTCGAAGGCGAGGTCGATCCGACTGTGGTGGCCGACGTCTCGGAGCGGCTGTTTCAGATGGGCTGCTACGAGGTCTCGCTGGGCGACACCATCGGCGTTGGCACGCCGGGCAAGACCTGGCGCATGATCGAGGCGGTGTCGCGCCGCGTCCCGGTCGAGAAGCTGGGCGGTCACTACCACGATACCTACGGCCAGGCGCTGGCCAACATCTTTGCCTCGCTCGAGATGGGGATGGCGACCTTCGACTCCTCCGTCGCAGGGCTGGGCGGTTGTCCTTATGCTCCGGGCGCCACCGGCAACGTTGCCACCGAGGACGTGCTGTACATGCTGGATGGATTGGGCATCCAAACCGGCGTCGAGATGAGCAAGTTGCTGCAGGCCGCGCAGTTCATCTGCGGCGAGCTCGGCCGCGCGACCGTATCGCGGGCGGGCCGGGCGCTCGCGGCCAAGGCGGCCCGCCGCGCGGCAAAGGAAGGCCAAGCTGCATGAGCCTGCCTCCCGTTCACATCCCCTCGCCCTGCAAGAACGTGTGCCAGATGGACCCGGGCTCGGGCCTTTGCCTCGGTTGCCGGCGGACGTTGCAGGAGATCGCAGAATGGCTGGAGATGCCGCCCGAGGAAAAGCTGGCTGTCCTCGAGCGCGTTGCGCAGCGTGCTCGCTTGCTCGGCGAGATGTAAACCAACCGCACCTACCACGAAGGACACGAAGGAAGTGGTGAATGCGTTTTCTCTCTTCCAGCATCTAGAATATGCCGCTTAGCAAACCCGTCAGCCGTAAGAACATGCACGATCGCCGCGTCGAATGCCGGGGATACCAGCGCGACGACGGCCTGTGGGACATCGAAGGGCACCTGCTGGACACCAAGCCCTTCGACATCCCCAATCCAGACCGAGGCGGCACTATCCGCGCCGGTGAGCCGTTGCACGAGATGTGGATCCGCCTGACGGTGGACACGGATCTTGTCGTGCATCGCGTGGAAGCGAAGACCGACTTCGGTCCCTACAGCGTGTGCGGTGATATCACAGACAACTTTCAAGTGCTGGTGGGGCTGCGCATCGCCCACGGCTGGACGCTGAAGACCCGTGCGCTGCTGGGTGGCGTGAAGGGCTGCACCCATCTGGTCGAGTTGCTGGGGCCGATCGCAACCACGGCGTTCCAGACGGTATACCCGGCCCGCGCCAAGAGTGAGGCCGCCTCCGAGCTTGTGCACAGGCCTGCACTGCTCGACTCCTGCCACGCCTACCGCTCGGACGGCCCGCTCGTGAAGGACAGGTGGCCGGCGTTCTACACCGGCCCTGTCCGGTCCGAGACCTGACGGCGAGCGGTTGCTGCAGCGGGCCGAGCTTCAGGCACAATTCGAATCTGCGCTCCATTACGGGCTTGGGAAGTGTCCTTCTTCAACCTCTACACGCACAACTTCATCCGCGCCGCGGTGGCGATTCCCGAGGTGCGGGTCGCCGATCCGGTATTCAACGCGGCTCAGACCATCGCGCTCATGCAGCAGGCGGTGCAACGGCACGCCGTGCTCGCCGTGTTCCCCGAACTCGGGCTGTCGGCCTACTCGTGCGAAGACCTCTTCCACCAGCAGGCGCTACTGGATGCTTCCAAGGTGGCTTTGGAGCAGGTGCTCGAGGCCTCCCGCGGGCTGCCGCTGGTCGCGGTGGCGGGCGTGCCGCTGCTGGTTGACGGGCTGCTGTACAACTGCGCGGCGGTGATCTCGGGCGGCAAGCTGCTGGGGCTGGCGCCCAAGACATATCTGCCCAACTATCGGGAGTTCTACGAATTGCGCCAGTTCACGCCCGGGGATTACTGCGCGCGCGGGGCGATTGACCTGTGCGGGCAGACCGACGTGCCCTTCGGCACCCGGCTCATCTTCCGGGCCGAGGACCAGCCGCAGCTCGCCTTGTTCGTGGAGATCTGCGAGGACCTGTGGACACCGATCCCGCCCTCCTCGCAAGCGGCGCTGGCCGGCGCCACGGTTTTGATCAACCTGTCGGCGTCCAACGTTACGGTGGGCAAGGACGAGTACCGGCGCGAGCTGGTCGCCAACCAGTCCGGGCGCTGCATGGCTGCGTATATCTATTGCGCGGCCGGCTACGGCGAGTCCACCACCGACCTGGCCTGGGACGGCCACGGCCTGATCTACGAGAACGGCTCGCGCGTGGCCGAAACCGAGCGGTTCATGTACACCTCGCATCTGGCTACAGGCGACATCGACCTCGACCGCATCGGGCAGGACCGCATGCGCACCAACAGCTTCGGTCAGTCGGTGGCACGCCACGCTCACGTGGCGGCCAGCTTCCGCAGCGTGGCGTTCTCGCTCGCGCTGCCGAGCGCGGCGCCGTTGCCGCTGGAGCGCAGTTACGAGCGCTTTCCTTACGTACCCGCCGACCCTGCGACGCGCGATCAGCGCTGCCACGAGGTGTACGAGATCCAGGTGCAGGGCCTGGTCAAGCGCCTCAAGGCGATGAGCTCGGACAAGGTCGTGATCGGCATATCCGGCGGACTGGATTCGACCCACGCGTTGATCGTATGCGCGCGCGCAATGGACGTGATGGGCCTGCCCCGGCGCAACATCCTCGCTTACACCATGCCCGGCTTCGCCACCAGCGAGCGCACCCTGGATCAGTCGCGCCGCTTGATGAGCGCGGTAGGCGCGAGCGCCAGTGAAGTGGACATCCGGCCCAGCTGCCTGCAGATGTTCAAGGACATCGACCATCCGTTCGCGCGGGGCAAGCCTGTCTACGATGTGACCTTCGAGAACGTGCAGGCGGGCGAGCGCACCAGCCACCTGTTCCGGCTGGCCAACGTGCACAACGCCCCGGTGGTAGGGACCAGCGATCTATCCGAGCTGGCGCTGGGCTGGTGCACCTACGGCGTGGGCGACCACATGGCCCATTACCACGTCAACGCCAGCGTGCCCAAGACGCTGATCCAGTACCTGATCCGCTACGTCGCCCGCACCAACCAGCTCGGGGCGCAGGCGAGCGCAGTGCTGACCGATGTGCTGGAGACGCCCATCTCGCCGGAACTGGTGCCGGGCCAGAGCGAGCTCGAGCCAGGCCAGAGCACGGAGGCGGTGGTGGGTCCGTATGAGCTGCAGGACTTCCACCTGTACTACACGCTGCGCTTCGGCTATTTGCCGGCCAAGGTTGCGTTCATGGCCTGGTGCAGTTGGCGCGACCGACGCGTGGGAAACTGGCCCGATATTCCGGCGGACCGACGCAATCAGTACGCCATCGGCGACATCAAAAAGTGGCTCGCCGTGTTCGCGCGGCGGTTTTTCCAGTCCTCACAGTACAAGCGCAGCGCGATCCCGAACGCCCCCAAGGTCGGTTCCGGCGGCTCGCTCTCGCCACGCAGCGACTATCGCGCGCCCAGCGACAGCGAGGCGACGGTGTGGTTGGCCGACGTCGCGCGCATTCCCGAC
This sequence comes from Gammaproteobacteria bacterium, assembly GCA_041488255.1. Taxonomy (GTDB): domain Bacteria; phylum Pseudomonadota; class Gammaproteobacteria; order Burkholderiales; family SHXO01; genus SHXO01. The sequence continues at coordinate 9,946 of JBGPOV010000014.1, forward strand.
CGCGCGCCGTGATCGGCCCGCATTACTGGTGGGCATTGCCAGCGCCCGGGTAGTCATCACTCCGATTCGGCCGGGACCCCGGACTCGAACGCGAAGCCGCCTTCCGCCTGGAACGAGCCCGGGCGCACCGCCTACCGCTCGACAGCGACTCCACCCACGCGCGGCCTCGACGCGCAGGCGGGCGCGGCTTTGGTATGCTGAGCAAGACAATTCCTGGTCACCCGTTTCCGTCTATGCCTGGACGAGTCGACATCCGGCCCCTGGCCGCCCCCGTAGGGGCCGAAGTGCGCGGACTTGCGCTCAGCGAGCCGCTGCGTCCGGACCCTCTGGCCACGCTGCATCAGGCGCTGCTTCAACACCAGCTGCTGATATTCCCCGATCAACGGCTGGACGACGAGCAGCATTTGGCGTTCTCGCGCCACTGGGGCAAGCTGCAACTGCACGTGCTGGACCAGTACCGCCACAGCGGCACGCCCGAGATCCTGTGGATCACGAACCTCGACTCGGAAGGCAAGCCCAAGGGCGAGCACCCGGATCCCGGGGCGGCGGTCTGGCATTCGGACGGTTCCTGGTCGGGGGAAAGAGGGTTGGTGACCTGCTTGCACTCGCTCAGGATCCCGGCCGAGGGTGGCGATACGCTCTACGCCAACATGTACGCGGCGTATGAGGGCCTGTCCCCCGACGACAAGCGTCACCTTGACGGCCTGGTCGCGGTGCATGACCTCGACTATTCGCGTCGTCAAACCAGTGCTCGCAGGCAGATGAGCGAGGAGCAGAAGCGCAACGCACCGCCGGTCGAGTGGCCGATCGTCCGCACCCATCCCGAGACCGGCCGAAAGTGCCTCTACGTCGGCCACCATGCATCCCATGTGCGCGGGCTGCCGCAGGAAGAGGGCCGCGCGCTGATCAAACGCCTCATCGCCCACGCCACACAACCGCAGTACGTTTACCGCCACCAGTGGCGGATGCACGAGCTCGTGATGTGGGACAACCGCGCGCTGGTGCACAGCGCGACCGAGTTCGATTGGATCAACGACGTACGCGTGATCCGGCGCACCACTACTGTGGGGGAGCGGATCCCGGCGCTAGCCGCCTAGCCGGGCTCACCGTTGGCCCGGCGTTCGGGCTCGCAGTAGCCAGCGCTCGGACAAGGCGAGCAGGTTCGGCAGTGCGAGGTCAAGTTCCTTCCAGCAGCGCCGCACCGAATGTGAAGCCGCCGCCGAAGGCCGCCAGCCCGATCTTCTGGCCGGAGCGCACCCCGGCGAAAATGTCGGCAAGACAGATCGGGATCGTGCTGGAGGAGGTGTTACCGAAGTTGCGCACGTTGCTGTAGAGCCGCTCCGGCGGCAGCTTCAAGCGGTGACCGACGGCATCCAGGATGCGCTGGTTGGCCTGATGGGCGATAACCAGATCGAGATCCGCGACGCGCAGCTCATGGGACTGGCATGCCCGCTTCAGGGCGGCTGCCATTCTCCTCACCGCGGCCGAGAAAACCTTGACGCCGTCCATGTGGATCGCATCGCTCACGCCGAAAGCGGGCACCCTGAGGTAGCGGCCTGTTTCCCCCTCGGCACCTAGCTCGGGCCGGTGCAGCCGCAGCCGGCAGCGGTCGAAGCCACCCGCGCCGAGGAGAACCGTGGCCGAAGCGGCATCGCCGAAGATGACGCTGGTAGAGAAGTCGCCGCGGTCGAGCAGCGGCGACAGGACCTCGCTGGTGATCAGCAGCACGCGCGCGGCGGGCCGCGACTGGAGAAAATCAAACGCCGCTTGCAGCCCATACAGGTACCCCGCGCAGGCCGCCGAGATGTCATGCGCCTGGCATTCGACGTCTGCTCCGCCCAGATGCTCCAGGATCCGGCACGCGACCGAAGGCGTCGCGATGCCTGGCGTACCGGTCGCGCAGACGACCATCTCGATGTCGGACAGCGCGAGCCCCGCCGCGTCGAGCGCGCGCGCCGCCGCATCCGCGCCCAGGGACACGACATTCTGGTCCGGCCCGATCCTCGGGCGTCTCTCGATGCCGGTCAGCTGAACCACCTCCTGCGCGGTCTTGCCAGCGAAGTCCCGCACCAGCTCCTCGTTCTCTACCAGGCGAGAGCCCAGCGCTACGCCGAGCGCGGCGACTCCCACCGGCAGCCGGCCACGCGGCGCACGCGCAGACGCGAGCGCCGGCCGCTCGCCTCGCGTCCGAGTGAGCAGTGGGATGCCGGGGTTCTCGGCGATGATCTGTCGCGACACCGCCATCCTGCTATCGAGCAAGCGAACCGTCATAAGCGGCGCGCCCACTTTCACCGGCTCACCTGGACGCACGAAGACCTGCTCCACAGTGCCGGTCACAGGCGACTCGAGTTCCATCAGGGCCTTGGTGGTCTCGAAGCTGCCGAGCGAGTCGCCTTCGCGCACGCTATCACCTGGAACGACCCGGCACTCGACCATCACCACCGATTCGTCTGACGGGCTGCTGCCTATCGCCTCGATCGTGAACAGCCCCGCTTCAACTTCCTCCGGAGCTTGCCACTTCAGCCCCAGTTCCAGCAGCGACGCCGCGGCAGCAAGCACTTCCTTGAAAGAGGGAAGCACTTCGAGCTGGTTGGAGAAGTTGCACGGCACGTAGGTGTCCGCCCGCGTCACGCGCGCCACGCGCACCGGCGTGCCGGCCTTCTGGGCGACCGTCGCCAGCACCTCCGCGCCCATGCCGCAGCTTCGATTGTCCTCGTGCACCACGAGCAGGCGGCCGGTCTTGCGCGCAGAGGCGAGCACCGTCTCCTCGTCCCACGGCGAGAGCGACCGCAGATCGATCAGCTCGGCCTGAGCGCCCACTGCGGCGAGCGCGTCAGCCGCCCGGCGGCAGCGCTCCATCGCGTTGCCATAGGCCACCAGCGTGATGTCGTCGCCACGCCGCTCGACCCGCGCCCGTCCCACAGGCACGAACTGCCGGCGCACGTCCGCCGACGTGGCCAGCCCCCGGTCGTTGAGCAAGGCCTTGGGATAGAACAACAGCGTCGGTCTGCCGGAGTCGAAGGCCGCATTCAGCAGGCCGGCGGCATCCGCTGCAGTCGACGGCATGAAGACGTCGATCCCCGGCACGTGCACGGCCAGAGATTCCAGCGACTGGGCGTGGAACGGCCCGAGCCCTGGCCGGTAGCCGCCGCAGGGGATCATGACGATGACCGGGCACGCCCAGGCACCGTCAGTGCGCCAGTGCATGCTGCCCAGCTCGGACGCGATCTGATTGAAGGCCAACGGGAGGAAGTCGGCGAACTGGAGGAAAGCCACTGGGCGCCCGCCCGCCAGGGCGCGCCCGATGGCGGTGCCCACGATGGTGGACTCGGACAGCGCAGCGTTGCGCACCCGTCCCGGAAACGCGGTCGACAGGCCCCTGGTGACGCCGAACACATCCCCCTTGGGATCTTCGATGTCCTCGCCAAAGAGCGTGATCCGGTCATCCTCGCGCATCCGCTCGCGCAGCACCGATTGCAGCGCCGCTCGCATCGTCAACTCGCGAGCGGCTTCGGTCCCGCGGTACTCGCGCCGCGCAGAGCGCTGCTCGGGTGCCAGAGGCTTCCTCGCGTCCAGCAACACCCGTGGCTCGGTGCCCGTGCGCGCGCGTGCCGCGGCGTTGCGCACCTCGTCCTGGACCTCCCGCGCGATCTCGTCGCGCTGAGCCGAGGATACGCCGAGCTTGCCCAGATCCTTGGCTAAAACCACGATGGGGTCGGAACCCCGCTGCGATTGCAGGATCTCCTCCGCGCCGCGGTACACGCTTTGGTCGTCCGCATTAGTGTGGTCGCCGAGCCGCTCTGCATCCAGCACCACCAATGCGGGTTCGCGCGTGCGCCGCATTCGCGCGACCGTCTCGCCGAACGCGGCATAACAAGCTGCCGGGTCGCGCCCGTTCACGCGCAACAACGGAATGCCGTAGAAGGACTCGGGTTCCGAGCCCGGCAAGGAATAAAAGGTCCGGCCTCGGGTCAGCGTCGAGATGGCGAAACGATTGTCCTCGATCAGGAACAGGACCGGTAGCGTTGCGCGTACCGCCTCGCCAATCGCTTCCAACACCTCACCCTCCTGCGCGGTGCCGTCGCCGAGCGCACAGATCACAATCGGGGCGCCTTGATCGTCACGTAGCTGCGCAGCGACACCAACCGCCTGCAGGGCGTTGTTGCCCACCGGTCCACACAGGCTGAGCACATTGCCCTCGCGCCAACTCATGTGCGCGCTCATCTGGCGGCCGCGCGAGTGGGATCCGTCGTTGCAAAACAGGCTGGCGAAGAACATCTGCGGCGTCACGCCGCGGGCCAGCATGAGCGCCTTGTCGCGGTAATGGCAATGCAGCCAGTCCTGTGGCTTCAGGTGCGCGTTCAGCGCCGCGACGGCCTCGTGCCCCGCACCCGAGACATGGAAGAAGGCCTCCCCGCGGGCGGTGAACTGCTGTTCGAGCCGGTCGACCTCGCGCGCGGTCAGCATGTGGCGATACAGGTCTAGCAGCGCATGCAGGCGAGTACCCTGGGAATCAATGCTGGGGGCCGGGTGGAGAATGATCGATTGCAGCTGCAGTTCCTCCAATGCGCGCCGTGGCGACGGGTGGTTCGGGAGGCGTTCCATGCGAAGGTCGGTAGCCGGTGTCGGCGTCCAGCGGCTGTCAATGCGAGGACAATGGGCAAAGCCAGTCGGGCGGTCCAGGCGACCACTCCGCGCGCAGATTATCAGCAAATGCAAGCCGTTGCTCGGGAATTTGGTGCCGGCGCGCTCTTCTAGGCCACAAAAACGGCGAGGGCCATCTTGCGACGCCCTGGCCCAGAATGCCTGAGAGCGGTCGTCCGGCCTCAAGTCACCGGCAGCATCACCATGCCCTTGTAGGCCGGGCGCTCGCGCAACGCGTCGAACCAGCGCTGCACATTGGACAGCACCGGTCGCTCGATCGGAAGCGCCATCCAGCGCCAGATCGCGCAGCCCATTGGGATATCGCCCATGGTGAGATCATCGCCGGCGACGAACATGCGGTTCTTCAGATGCGCGTCGAGGTAGCCCAGCACCTCGCCGGTCTTGAGGCGCGACTCCTCCATCGCTGTCTCGTCGCGCTGGTCGACCGGGGTGCGCACCAGGTTCCAGAACAGCGGACGGAAGGAAGGCCAGAACATGGTGATCTGCCAGTCCATCCACTTGTCGGCCTCGGCCCGTACTTTGAGGTCCTCCGGCCACAGTTTGCCGGCGCTATGCTTGGCGGTGAGATAGCGGACGATGGTGTTGGACTCCCACAGCACGAAGGGACCATCCTCGACGGTCGGGACCAGGCCATTGGGGTTCAGTGCACGATACTGCGGCGTGTTGACTACGCCGAAGCTGCCGCCGGCATCCAGGCGCTGGTACTGCTGGCCCATCTCCTCGCAGCACCAGAGTACTTTCTGCACGTTGACGGAGTTGTTCCGTCCCCAGATCTTGAGCATTGCCTCCTCCTCTTCGGTGTTGGTCGGCGTCAGCTCACCGGTATGCCGGCTCTCATTCTGGTTATTGTGGCGTCAATGAGCCGGCGCGCGACGCTGATCTTGTTGGGTAAGATCGGTAGATTCTTCAGACTGAACCAGCCGGCCGCCTCGATCTCGGTAGGGTCTGGTGTGATCTCCCCCGCCGCCCAGTCGCAGTTGAAGGCGATCATCAGCGAGTGGGGAAAGGGCCAGGACTGGCTCGAGAAGTAACGCAGGTTCGCGACCTCGACGCCCACCTCCTCTTTCACTTCGCGCACGAGGCACTGCTCGAGGCTCTCCCCGGGCTCGACGAAACCGGCCAGCGCGCTGTGCATGCCGGGCACGAAATGGGGCGAGCGCGCCAGCAGAAGCTCGTCACGGCGCTGCACCAGCGCCATCACCGCCGGCGCGATGCGCGGGTAGTGGATCTGGCCGCAGTTCGGGCACTGGCGTGCGCGCTCGCCGGACTTCACGACCGTCGGGGTCCCGCAGCGGCCGCAGTATTGGTGCGAGCGGTCCCAGTCGATGATCTGGAAGGCGCGCCCGGCGAGCGCGAACAGCACGTCGTCTAGCAAGCCGAACAGCGCGCGCAACCCAGACCAGGCGTAGCCGTCAGGGGCAGGGGCGCCGGCGGCGCATTCCGCAGAGTAGCAGTGCCGTCCCCCGAGCGTGCCCAGATATTGTGTACGCAGCGGCTCGAGGCCGAGCTCGCGAGGATCGGCGACGAATGGGACCGACGCCTGGCCCTCCTCGCGGTGCACCAGGAGCTGACTACCCTGGAACAGGAACCGATGCGCGGGTTCGTTCAGCGCGCCGGGCGGGGTGACCAGGGGCAGGAACAGATCAGACATGCGCCTCCTCTGCGCCGCTGCGGCTCACGGGGTTTACTTCTTCGGCATGTACAGGTCGGTGATGCTGCCTTCGGCGATCTCGGCTGCGAAGAAAATGGTCTCCGACAGGGTCGGGTGCGGATGGATGGTCAACCCGATGTCCTCGGCATCGGCGCCCATCTCCAGCGCCAGCACCGTCTCGGAAATCAGCTCGCCGGCGTTGGGGCCGACGATGGCCGCCCCCAGCAACCGTCGCGTGCTCTTGTGGAAGATCAGCTTAGTGAGCCCTTCGTCGCGTGCGGTGGCACGCGCGCGGCCGCTGGCGGCCCAGGGAAACACGGCCTTCTCGATCTCGCCGCCCTGCGCCTTGGCCATGGTCTCGGTCAACCCCATCCACGCGACCTCGGGGTCCGTATAGGCCACCGAGGGAATAGTGCGCGCGTCGAAGGCGGTGCGGTGTCCCGCGATCACTTCGGCCGCGAGCTTGCCCTCGTAGCTTGCCTTATGTGCGAGCATGGGCTCGCCCACGATGTCGCCGATGGCGTAGATGTGCGGCACGTTGGTGCGCATCTGTCTGTCCACCGGGATGTAGCCGCGCTCGTTCACCAGCACGCTGGCGGCCTCCGCGTTGATCGCCTTGCCGTTGGGTCGCCGCCCAACCGAGAGCAGGACGCGGTCGTAGGTCTGCGGCTGAGGTGCGGCTTCGCCCTCGAAGGTGGCCTTGAGCCCCTGCTGGGTGGCTTCGAGCTTGGTCACTTTGGTCTTGAGATAGATCGCCTCGTAGCGCTTCTCTATGCGTTTGTGCAGCGGTCGGATGATGTCACGGTCCGCGCCGGGGATCAGACCATCCAGCAGCTCGACGACGGTGATGGCCGAGCCCAGCGCGTCGTACACGGTAGCCATTTCCAAGCCGATGATCCCGCCGCCGATCACGAGCAGCCGCTTGGGGATGTCTTTCAGCTCGAGCGCGCTGGTGGCGTCCAGCAAGCGCTGGTCATCGTAGGGAAAACCTGGGATCCTGGCAGACTGCGAGCCCGCAGCGATGATGGCGTAGTCGAAGGAGACTGTCTTCTTCCCTTCGGTGGTCTGCACCTCGATCACGTGAGGGGAGGTGAACCTCGCCGACCCGCTGACCACTGGTACTTTGCGCTGCTTGGCCAGGCCCGCCAGGCCTTTGGTCCCGCGCCCCACGACGCTGTCCTTCCAGGCCCGCAGCGCGTCCAGATCGATCTTTGGCTGGTCGAACTTGAGGCCGAAGTGGGACATCTCCTCCGCCTCGGAGACTACGCGTGCCGCGTGCAGCAGCGCCTTGGAGGGAATGCAGCCTACGTTCAGGCACACTCCGCCGAGATCCGCGTAGCGCTCGATCAACACCACTCTCTTGCCGAGGTCGGCGGCGCGGAAGGCAGCCGTGTAGCCGCCGGGCCCGGAACCCAGCACCATGACTTCGGCGTGATAGTCGCCCTTGGCGAGAGGTCCGGCGGAGACCACGGCTGGCGCTGCCGGCGGAGCGGCGGTCGCATGCGCGGGCCTCGGCGCTTCCGCTTTTGGCGCCTTGGCGGCAGCGCCGTCGGCCTCCAGCAGAAGGATCACGGCACCCTCTGAGACCTTGTCACCGAGCTTTACTCGGAGCTCCTTGACGACGCCGGCCTCGGGCGCCGGCACCTCCATCGTAGCCTTGTCGGACTCCAGCGTGACCAGCGAGTCTTCTTTCTCGATGCTGTCGCCGGGCTTGACCAGGACCTCGATCACCGGCACGTCCTTGAAATCCCCGATGTCGGGGACCTTGACCTCGATCACGCTGCTCATTGCTGTCCCGAATCTCCGGCGCCTGTCGAAGGGAGTGCTGGCGGAGTGGCCGGCCCGACGCCGGGCGGCAGGCCCGCGCTACTCGCGAATCTGGCCGTCCCCGAGCACGATGAACTTCTGCGAGGTCAGGCCCTCGAGCCCCACCGGTCCACGCGCATGCAGCTTGTCGGTGGAGATGCCGATCTCGGCGCCCAGGCCGTACTCGAAGCCGTCGGCCAGTCGGGTGGAGGCGTTCACCATCACGGAGCTGGAATCCACCTCGCGCAGAAACCGGCGGGCGCGGCTGTAGTCCTCGGTCACGATGGTGTCGGTGTGTTGCGAGCCGTAGACGGCGATGTGCTCGATGGCCTGGTCGAGGTCGTCGACCACGCGTACGGCGAGGATCGCCGCCAGGTACTCGGTGTACCAGTCCTCCTCGGTGGCCTCCTTCATCTCCGGGACGATGGCGCGCGCCTGTGCGTCGCCGCGCAGCTCCACGCCTTTGTCGAGATAGATCCGGGACAGTGCCGGCAACACCCTGCTGGCGATGTGCTTGTGCACCAGCAGCGTTTCCATCGTGTTGCAGGTGCCCAGCCGCTGAGTCTTGGCGTTGTCCGCGATGCGGATCGCCTGGTCCAGATCGGCGCGCTCGTCGATGTAGACGTGGCACACGCCGTCGAGGTGCTTGAGCACCGGGATGCGAGATTCAGCCGAGACGCGCTCGATCAGGCCCTTGCCGCCGCGCGGAACGATGAGGTCCACGTACTCTCTCATGGTGATGAGCTCGCCCACGGCGGCGCGATCGGTGGTCTCGATCACCTGCACCGCTGCTTCAGGCAACGCCGCGGCGCGCAACCCCTCATGGACGCATGCGGCGATGGCCTGATTGGAATCAATCGCCTCGGAGCCGCCGCGCAGAATCGCAGCGTTGCCCGCCTTGAGGCACAGCCCCGCGGCATCGGCGGTGACGCTCGGCCGCGCCTCGTAGATGATGCCGACCACGCCGAGAGGCACGCGCATGCGGCCCACCTGGATGCCAGAAGGCCGGTATTTGAGCTCGCTCACTTCGCCCACGGGGTCGGGCAGCTGCGCGATCTGCCGCAGTCCCTCGGCCATGGAGGCCGCATCCTTGCGGTTCAGCGTAAGCCGGTCGATCAAGGCGGGCGCGAGTCCCTTGACGCGCGCAGCCTCGAGGTCGCGCCCGTTTGCGTCCAGCAGCCGTTCCACCTCGCGCTCGATGGCGGCAGCCATCGCCAGCAGCGCCTGGTCCTTGGCCGCCGTCTCGGCCCGCGCCATGGCGCGCGAGGCCTTCCTGGCTTCGCGCCCGACGCCGTGCATGTACGACTGGATGTCCATCTGCCGCTTGCCTACGAAGGAGCGGGGATTCTACCGCGATTCGGTCGGACATCGCGCGACGGGCGCACCAGACGCAGGCCGAGCTGCAGCAGCTCGTCCCACACGTCGCCCCGGCTCAGGCCCTTGATCATGCGGTCGACGCGCGCCGCGTGCAGCAGCGCGTCCTCCAGCTCGCGCGACGTGAAGCGCCGGACCGATCTGGGCATCAGCTCGGCGCGTGCGCCCCACACCCGTGCCTCGCGCATCAGTTGCTGCAGGGCTCGCCCGGCGGCGAGGCCGCGCCTAACATGGAGCAGCGCGCGCGTCTCCTCGGCGAGCGCCCACAGCGCGAGCGGTGGCGCCACGCCCTCGCCGCGCAGGCCGTCGAGCATGCGCACGAAGCGCGGCGCGTCGGCTGCGAGCAGCGCCTCTCCCAGTTTGAACACATCGTAGCGCGCAACGTCGAGCACCGCGCCTTTCACCTGCTCGGAATCGAGTCTGCCCGGTGGAAACAGCAGCGCGAGCTTCTGCACCTCCTGGTGCGCCGCCAGCAGGTTCCCTTCCACGCGGCTGACCAGGAACTCCAGCGTCCGCTCATCGAGCTGCTGGTTTTGCACGGCCAAGCGGCCCGCGATCCAGCCGGGCAGCCGCGCCAGCGTCACGGAGTTGGCCGCGATGACCACCCCGGCTGCGTCGAGCGCCTCGAACCAGCCGCTCGACTGCTGTGTGCGCTCCAGCTTGGGCAGCGAGATCAGCGTGACCGTGTCCGGCGGAAGGTCGGCGGCGTAGCGGCGCAGGGCCTCGGCACCATCGGTCCCCGGCTTGCCGCTAGGGATGCGCAGCTCCAGCACCCGTTTGAGAGCGAACAGCGACAGGCTGTTGCCGCTCATGGCGAGCTGCGACCAGTCGAAGCCGGGCTCCACCGTCAGCACCTCGCGCTCGCTGTAGCCCTCCTCATGGCAGCACCTGCGGATGCGGTCGGAGGCCTCCAGTGCGAGCAAGGTCTCCTCCCCGTGGATGGTGTACAGAGGCTTCAGCCCGCGGCCCAGGTGCTGCGCCAGCTGTTCGGTGTCGATGCGCACGGCGTGCTCTGCTCCGATGCCGGCTTACGTGTTCATGCGCTCGAGCAGCGCTCGCACCTTGTCCGGATCGTCGGTCTTGAGCATCCGCCGGGCCAGTTGCGTCACCTCGGCCAGATCGGACTTGAGCACCTGCTGCTTGACCGTCAGCAGGTGGGCCGGATGCATGGAGAACTGGCGCAGCCCGAACCCCAGCAGTATGCGCGTAAGCCGCTCGTCACCGGCCATCTCCCCGCACACCGCGATCGGAACGCCGGCCTTGTTCGCGCCGCGAATGACGTGCGCCACCAGCTGCAGCACGGCCGGGTGCAGAGGATCGTATAGGTGCGCCACCGCGTCGTCGGTGCGGTCGATGGCCAGCGTGTACTGGATCAGGTCGTTGGTGCCGATGGACAGGAAATCGAGCCGCCGCGTGAAGGTGTTGAGCGACAGCGCAGCGGCCGGGATCTCGATCATGCCACCCACCTGGATGCCCCGGTCGTAGGCGACGCCGTCCGCGTCCAGGCTCGTCTTGGCCTCCTGCACCAGATGCAGGGTCTGCTGCAACTCGTGGGCGGTGGACAGCATGGGGATGAGCAGGCGGATCTTGCCGAACTGCGATGCCCGCAGGATCGCGCGCAGCTGACGGTGGAACATCTCCGGCTCGGCCAGGCACAGACGGATGGCGCGCAGCCCCAGCGCGGGGTTCGGCGCCACGCGCTCGGCGCCGTCGTTGAGGTTCTTGTCCGCACCGAGGTCGAGCGTGCGGATGGTCACGGGCAAGTTCTTCATTTCGACCGCGACTCTGCGGTAAGCCTCGAACTGCTCGTCCTCGGAGGGCAGCTCGTCGCGATTGAGGAACAGGAACTCGCTGCGGAACAGGCCGATACCGGCTGCCGCGTTCTCCTTGGCCTGGTGCACGTCTTCGGGTAGCTCGATGTTGGCGTGCAGCTCCACGCGCGTGCCGTCCAGGGTGGCGGCGCGCGTGGTCTTGAGACGCTTGAGCTTCTGCCTTTCGAGCTGCCACTGCTCCTGGCGCAACTTGTATTCGGCCAGAACGTACCGGTCGGGGTTGACGATCACGACGCCGTTGATGCCATCCGCGATCAGCAGCTCGTTCTCGCGGATGAGCGAGCGCGCGTGATGCAGTGCGACGATGGACGGGATGTTGAGGCTGCGCGCCAGGATCGCGGTATGGGAGGTGGCCCCGCCCAGGTCGGTGACGAAGCTGCCGTAGCGGTGCTGCTTGAACAGGATGACATCGGCCGGCGAAAGGTCGTGCGCCACCAGGATGCTGTCTTCCTCCTTATGGCGCGGCGCCGGGATGTTGCGACGCTGGCCGGTCAGCGCCTTGAGCACGCGCTCGACCACCTGTACTACGTCGGCCTTGCGCTCCCGCAGGTACTCGTCGTCGATGCGCTCGAACTGTTCGAGCAACGCCTCCGCCTGCTGGGACACGGCCCATTCAGCATTGCACTTGCGCGCCGCAATCAGCTCGCGTGGCGCTGCGGACAACATGCTGTCGCCCAGGATCATCAGGTGCAGATTGAGGAACCCCTCGACCTCGGGCGGGGCGTCGGCCGGGATGTGCTCGGCCAGCGCGGCCAACTCGCTGCGCGCGGTGCTGATGGCGGCGTCGAAGCGCGCCTGTTCCGGGGCGAGCTCGGCTTCGGGGATCGTGTAGTGCTCGACCTCGAGCTCGGCGTGGCTCAGCAGGTGGGCATGGCCGATGGCGATGCCCCCCGAGACGCCGATGCCGTGGATGGTGAAGCTCATGAGCAGTGAAGGCGTGAAGGGGTGAATGAGTGAAGGGGTGAAGGAACCAAGGAGCGATGTGCCTGAAGCTAGGATGGTCCCGCGCCCCCGGCTGCGGAGAGGGCCGCGGTGGCGGGGGTCTCCTCATTCACACATTCACTGACTCACGCATTCACTCCGACTCGCCAAACTTGTCCTTGATCATCTCCAGCAACGCCGCCATCGCCTCCTCTTCATCGGGGCCGCTGGTCTCGATGATCAGCGTCGTGCCCCTGGCCGCCGCCAACATCATCACGCCCATGATGCTCTTGGCGTTGACTCGGCGGCCGTTGCGTGACAGCCAAACCTCGCTTTGGTACTTGCCGGCGAGCTGGGTGAGTTTGGCCGAGGCGCGGGCATGCAAGCCGAGCTTGTTGGCGATTTCAACTTCCAGTTGCTGCATGTCCCAGGTTCGCCGGAGGCATTTGCATCACGCCTTCCACGCCGCCGGAGATGGCTTTGCTCACCACCACCTTCAGGGGCTCGTTGCGGTAGGTCAGCGCCCGCACCAGCATGGGCAAGTTGACGCCCGCCACGCCTTCCACTCGACCGGAGACGAGGAGCTTGGCCGCGAGGTTCGCGGGGGTCGCGCCGTACAGATCGGTGAGCACCACCACGCCGTCGCCGTGGTCCAGCTGCTTCACCAGCTTGATGGCCTGCGGCAGGAGCTGCTGCGGGTCGTCGTGCACGGTTACGCCGATCTGCATCAGGTGCATGGGTCGGCTGCCCAGGACGTGGCTGGCACAATGAATCAGGCTCTCGCCCAGCGTACCGTGGGCAACGATCAGAATTCCGACCATCGCAGCGGTGTCGTTTTCGGGAGACGGGATTGTACTCCCTGGCTCGTGGTTCGTGGCTCGTGACTCGTGATTCGTCGCTCTCGGTCTGGCAACAACCTCGCCGGACCTTGCGCTTGTCCGACTGCGGACAGCAGAACCCGGCTATCTAGCTGCTGTTCACGAATCACGAGCCACGAGTCACGGTTTTCTCTACCGCATCGATCATCATCCCGGCCACGTCGAACCCGGTCTGATCCATGATCTCCCGCATGCCGGTGGGGCTGGTCACGTTGATCTCGGTGAGGTAGTCGCCGATCACATCCAGCCCTACCAGCAGCATACCCTGTGCCGCCAGCGCGGGGCCTACCGTCTGGGCGATTTCGCGGTCGCGCTGCGACAGCTCCTGGGCCACGCCGCGGGCACCCACCGCAAGGTTCCCGCGCGTCTCGCCGGGCTTGGGGATACGGGCCAGCGAGTAAGGCACAGCTTTGCCGTCGATCACGAGGATGCGCTTGTCGCCCTTGAGGATCTCCGGAATATAACGCTGAGCCATGACGGTGCGGCGGCCGTAGTGGGTCAGGGTTTCGATCACGACTCCGATGTTGGGGTCCTGGCGGTGCAAGCGGAAAACCGAGGCTCCACCCATGCCGTCGAGAGGCTTGAGGACGATGTCTCCCTGCCCGTCGAGGAACGCGCGCAGCTCACGCTCCAGGCGCGTGACCAGCGTCGGGACCGTGAGCGGGACAAAGCGTGTGATCGAAAACTTCTCGTTCCAGTCGCGCAGAGCCCGCGGGCGGTTGATGATGCGCGCGCCTTGGCTTTCGGCCAGCTCCAGCAGATACGTGCTGTAGACGTACTCGATGTCGAACGGCGGATCCTTGCGCATCAGCAGCGCATCGAATCCCGACAAGGGCAGCTCACGCTTCTCGCCGAGCGTGTACCAAGCTGTCTTTTCACCCGTGAGCCCGATACCGGCGGCGATGCCGCTCACCACGCCGTCCCGGCACAGGATGTCCTCCTGGTGCAGTACGAACAGCTCATGACCGCGCCGCGAGGCCTCCTCCAGCATGGCGTAAGAGGAGTCCTTGTAGGTCTTGATGTCGTCGAGGGGATCGAGAACGAAGCCAAGCTTCATGTGCGCGGGCTCTGCGCCCTGCTGTGCCATCGAGGCGCCCGGCGCGGGCTCAGGCGCCGGCGACCTTCAGCGGCTGGGGGTGGGCTCCGCCCTCTTGGTCTGCGCCCGCCTCGTGGGCCTGATGCGCCGCCTGCTCGAGTTCCCGGGTCGCCGCCAGCAGCGCCAGCCGGGCCACAACGCCATAAGAGTAGAAGCGGTTGGGCGCGCACTCCGGGCTGGCTTCCGGGTCGGGCAGCACACAGGTGTCCTCGAAGGCGAGCGGCACGAATTGCATGCCGGGCGCGTTCAGGTTTTCGTCCCGGCCGCGCGCGGTATGTACACGGTAGAAGCCGCCCACGACGAAGTGGTCGATCAGGTAGATCACAGGCTCGGCGAAGGCCTCGTTCACGCTCTCGAAGGTGTACACGCCCTCCTGCACCATCACGCGAGTGACCTGCAGGCCCTCCTTCACCACCGCCATCTTGTTGCGCTGCTTGCGGTTGAGGTCGCGCACCTCGGCCGCGTCCTTCACGCTCATAATGCCCATGCCGTAGGTACCCGCGTCGGCCTTGACGATCACGAACGGCTCGAGGCCAATCTTGTATTCCTGATACTTGCGACGGACGCGGGAGAGCACCATGTCGACGTGGCTCGCCAGGCACTCCTCGCCTTGGCGTTCCTGGAAGTTGATCTCGCCGCAGGCGCCGAAGTACGGGTTGACGAACCAGGGGTCGATGCCGATGAGCTGGCCGAACTCCTCGGCGACTTGCTGGTACGCGGCGAAGTGATTGGACTTGAGTCGCGTGGACCAGCCCGCATACAGCGGCGGGATCACCGGCTGCTCCAGGTTCTCGAGGATCTTGGGAATGCCGGCGGAGAGGTCGTTGTTGAGCAGCACCACGCACGGGTCGAAACCTTCCAGGCCGATGCGGTTGCCCTTCCTCACCAGCGGCTCCAGCAGCAGCTGGCCGCCTTCGGGCAGAGGCAGTTGTACGGGTGACGTGATCTCGGGGATCAGCGTGCCGATGCGCACTTTCATGCCCGCGCGGCGCAGGATGTTCTTGAGCACCGCCACGTTCTGCAAGTAGAAAGCGTTGCGCGTGTGGCTTTCCGGGATGATCAGCGCGCCGCGCGCCTCGGGGCAGACCTTCTCCAGCGCGGCCATGGCCGCCTGTACGCACAGGGGCAGGAAATCGGGATTGAGATTGTTGAAGCCGCCCGGAAACAGGTTGGTGTCCACCGGCGCCAGCTTGAACCCGCTATTGCGCAGGTCGACCGAGGCATAGAACGGCGCCGCATGCTCCAGCCATTGGCTGCGCAGCCAGTGCTCGATGGTCGGCTGGGCGCCGAGCAGCTGCCGTGCCAGCTCGAGGAACCGGTCGCTTTGAGCCGTGATCTGCGGGAGGGTCATCGCCAAGGATCGCGATCGTTCGGGGGATTCTAACAAACTATGCGCGACCTTCCCCCGACACCGCGGGAAAGCTGCCCGGCGGGGAGCCCAGGCGCCCGCAATGAGCTGCCGCCGATACCGATCAGTTTAGCCCATGATCAAAGGCCCCGCGGCGCGAGCGCGCGAAGGCAGCCAAGCGCGTCGACCAAGTTTTGGGTGGGGGGCTCCGCCCAGGCGAGCCGCATCCGTCGCGCTAATCCTAGCCGTTGCGCTCGCAAGCGAATGTCTTCAGCACCGGCACCACAGCCAGGTTGGCTGGCGCTCACTGCCGGGGCAGCAAGCATCGGCGTCGACGCCCCCAGTTCCGAACGGGGCCTAGCGAACAATCCCGACCGGCGCCGAGTTTCCGCGGCCGGAGCCCGACCAGCTTGCAGACGCTTCGCAACTACAGTGCCGTGGCTTCAGCGCAGCCAGTCGTACATCGCTAGGCACCAGAGCGCGAGCGCGACCAGTGCTAGTCCGAGACCGAGCATGGGCCCTGTACGTCCGCCGTGCGTGGGTTCGAGCACGGCCTCACTGGCATTGTCCGAGTTGTAGTAGACCACGACGCCGGTGCGGTTCACGTAGCGCTCGAGGAAGCGCTCCGCCTCCACGCGGTCGCGCCAATACGGCTGCTGCCCTGGCGTCAGCTGGGTGCTGAGCAGCGTTCGCCCACTCACGGTGTACTGGTAGCCCACGCGCGGAAACCAGTAGGTGCTGGTGCCGTACTCCAACTCGTCGACCCGCACCGATACGACTGTGCCGATGGTCGTCGGCCACTCGGACGCTGCATCGGCGCGCAGCGCTTCGGCTCCGACCCTGACCAGCATCAGAAGCCCGAGGAGCATGAAACAGGAGCACGCAGTCAGGACCGAGACATCGGTGATCCTGTTCCCGCCGAGCCATCCGGAGTTGGACCGGAATATCCACCTTTGACCGATTCTAGAGCTCAGCATGGCCCCGCTCCCGGCGCGCGCGTGGCTCGGACGCCGCGCGGGCGCGCGCCGCCTTCCGATGTGCCGGGCGGGGCGTGGGCCCAGAGGTTGCGGCGCGCTATGAGCGACAACGTCGACGTGCGCCCGCACACCAAGGGTGTGATCATGGGCGCTTGCAATGCGCTTCGCATAGACAGTCTCCTTTAGTCCAACCTTTCACACCGTTCCGGCTGTCGAGCAGAAACTCGTGCTCCTGCTCGCTAGCGTGCGCTCGTCCAAGCCTGGGTTCCCGGCGCCACGGATCGCTTTTTTGAGCCGTCAGTCTAGTGATACCCGCGCGCGAAGCGAATCATTGTGAAACTTCTGTGTAGTCGCTCGACTCGAGCGGTCGCGGCTGCCGGTACGGAAGGGGCGTACCTGCCGGTGGAACGCGTTGGCAGGATGCCCATGAGGAACTGCGAGGCAACGAACCCCGTGCTCTACGCCACGCTCGGGGGAAGGAACCGCGGCGAGCTATCCGAGAGTTGGTGCTGCGCTTGCACCAGTCAGCCGCGATGGCGCGGGATGCGGCAGGGCTAGGATCGGGGCCTGACTCCGTCATCCCCGATCGTGATCCGGCGCGGCGCGCCGGTCGCCAGCAGCCGGTGAACGATCTGCGGGACGACCCTCTCCAGATCCCGGATTTGGTGCTCCAGGAGGACCCGCTCGGGAAAGTCCACCTGGTAGGTGACGTCGCCTCGATGGATCCTGAACTCGTGGTTGCCACCGGCGAAGTGGTAGTCGATGACGGCGTCGGAAAGCTGCTGGCCCAGGTCTTCGAGGATCAGTCCCGCCTTGAGATCTGTGTCTACGCTCATGTGGTTCTGCTTGACAATGCCTTCACAACTTCAGATGGCCTTCGCCGGTCCCTGCCGCGCAGCAGAAACTGTTCCAGCGCTCCCGCCTGGCCTCAGCAGGTTTGGAGCCAGTTCCGCTCCTGCACTCCGGATGCAGACGCGCGCCGCACCAGTGGCTTGATCCTTACTGCCCAAGACCCCCCGTCTGCGGTAACATCTGCCGCCTGGAGCCCCTAGGCAGCAGCGCGTCATGAAGCTCGTCATCCTGGATCGCGACGGAGTCATCAACGTCGACAGCGATCAGTTCATCAAGAGCCCGGAGGAGTGGAAGCCCATTCCAGGCAGCCTGGAAGCGATTGCCAGGCTGAACCACGCTGGCTACCGCGTGGTGGTCGCGTCCAACCAGTCGGGCATCGGACGCGGGCTGTTCGACATGGCGGCGCTCAACGCCATCAACGACAAGATGTACAGGGCGCTGGCCCAGTTGGGAGGGCGCATCGACGCCTTGTTCTACTGCCCACACCCGGCCGAGGCAGACTGCGCCTGCCGCAAGCCCAAGCCCGGCATGCTCCAGGACATTGCTCGGCGCTTCAACGCCGATCTTGCCGAGGTCCCCAGCATCGGCGACTCGCTGCGCGACGTGCAGGCGGCGACATCGGCCGGGGCCCAGCCGATGCTGGTGCTGACCGGCAAGGGGGCGAAGACGCAGGCCGCCGGTGGCCTGCCTGACGGCACTAACGTGTACCGAGATCTGGCCGAGGCGGTGCGGGCGATCATCGCATGAGCCGGGCGCTGGTTCTCCTGCGCTCGATCTTGTTTCTGCTGACCCAGGCCGCGCTGACCATCGCCTGGTCCGTCGTCTCCCTGCTGACCTTCCCGTTCCGGCCGTTCACACGCTATCGCATCATCACCCTGTGGTCGCGGTTGGTGGTCTGGCTGGCGCGGGTGATCTGCGGCATCCGCTACCAGGTGTTGGGTCTGGAGAATCTCCCCCGGCAGCCGAGCATCGTGCTGGCCAAACACCAATCGGCCTGGGAGACGATCGCGTTCGAGGTGTTCCTGCCGCCCCAGGTGTGGGTGCTGCGCCGGTCGCTGCTGCGGGTGCCATTCTTCGGCTGGGGGCTGGCCATGATGAGCCCGATCGCGATCGATCGCGGCGCCGGGAGGCGGGCGCTCAAGCAAACGCTGGAGCAGGGCCGCGACCGGCTTGCGCAAGGCTTCTGGATTATCATCTTTCCCGAAGGCACGCGCATCGCGCCAGGGCAACGCGGCAAATATCAGGTTGGTGGCGCCTGGCTCGCAGTGCGCACCGGCGCACCGGTGGTGCCGATCGCCCACAACGCGGGACAGTTGTGGCGCAAAAACGCTGTCCTGAAGTTCCCGGGCACCATCACGGTGAGCATCGGCAGGCCAATCGACCCGAGCGGACTGACGCCGGAAGAGCTGAACAGGAGAGTCGAAGACTGGATCGAAAGCGAAACGTTACGGCTGCCCGCCCCGCGCGGCAAGGAGCCCGCCTGAGCGCTGAGCAGAGAACGGTCCGCCTCGGTGAGCGCGACGTCGACTTCCTCCTCACACGCGGCCTGAACCGCCGGCGCGCCGTGCTCACGGTGGACGAGCGCGGTCTCACCGTCAACGTGCCTTGGCGGACGTCCGACCGTTACATCGCGCGCTTTCTGCACGACTCCACCTCTTGGGTGCTGCGCAAGCTCGAGGCCTGGGAGTCGCGCAAACCGAAGCCCCGCCTGTGGCAGGACGGCGAGCCGGTGGACTATCTGGGCCGACAGCTGCGATTGGTGCTCGCGGCGGAGCACTACTCGCTGGCGCAGCTGCAGGACGGCGACGTGTTGACGCTGTCGCTGCCCCAGCCGCATGAGCCCGACAAGGTGCGCGCCGGGCTGGTCAAGTGGTACCGTCGCCACGCCCAGCACTACTTTCGCATTCGGGTCGAGCACTATAGCGCCCAACTTGGCGTCGAGGCGCCGCGCGTTTTCATCTCCAGTGCTCAGGGTCGCTGGGGGAGCTGCAACGCCAAGCGCGAAGTCCGTCTGAGCTGGCGGCTGATTCAGGCCGCCCCGCACATCGTCGACTACGTGGTTGTGCACGAGCTGTCGCACCTGAAAGAGATGAACCACTCGCTGCGCTTCTGGCGGATCGTCGAGCGGTTGTGTCCCGACTACGCCTCGGCTCGAGCCGAGTTGGACGCGATGGGGCAGCATTTCATGGCCCTCTAGTGTCAGTGCGCTGCATCGACGTCCCGGCGCGCCGTGCTAAACTGGTTCTATCCCGCGTACCACCCTGTCCATGCGTCGGTTGGTCGTCTTGCTGCTCGCATCCGCTTTGCTAGCGGGCTGCGGCCTGAAAGGTCCGCTCTATCTGCCGACGCCCCAGCAGGAGCGGGAGATGGCGGAGCGCAAAAAACGGTTGGAGGAGCGGGAGCAGCGCGAAAAGCAGCAGGAGCAGGGCGAGAGGTCGCAACCACAGCAGGGGCCTCAGCCGCAGTCACCGCAGCCGCTTCAGCAACCCCAACAGTCGCAACAGACACCGCAACCGCAGCAGCCACAGCAACCGCAGTAGTAGAAGTAACGGCGTAGCACCGGGCTACGCCCCGAGTCTGTCTTGGGCCAACACTTTGGACCGGTTCTCGTCCAGCTATTTCTCCTATCGCAGCGGGCAGCTGTACGTGGAGGACGTCGAACTCGCCGCGCTAGCGCAGCAGTTCGGCACGCCCTGCTACGTATATTCGCGCGCGGCGCTGACCTCCGCATTCCAAAGCTTCGACGCTGCGTTCGGCCCGCATCCGCACCTGATCTGCTATTCCGTGAAGGCGAACTCCAATCTGGCGGTCCTCGACCTGTTCGCGCGGCTCGGCAGCGGGTTCGACATCGTGTCTGGAGGTGAGCTGGCCCGGGTACTGGCGGCGGGCGGTGACCCGCGCAAGGTGGTGTTCTCCGGCGTGGGTAAGAGCGCGCAGGAGATCCGGCAGGCGCTGGAGGCCGGCATCCTGAGCTTTAACGTCGAGTCCCAGGCTGAGCTGCGCCGCGTGAGCGATCTGGCCAGGAGCGCCGGCGCGACGGCCGAGGTGAGCCTGCGCGTGAATCCGGACGTGGACGCGAAGACTCATCCTTACATTTCCACGGGCCTCAAGCAGAACAAGTTCGGCGTTCCCTTCGAGGACGCGATACCACTCTACCGCGAGGCGATTCGTCTGCCAGGAGTACGGATCGCGGGCATCGGCTGCCACATCGGTTCTGAAATCACAGAGATCCCGCCGTTTCTCGATGCGCTGGGCAAGTTGCTCGAGCTGGTGGACCGGCTCGCCGCCGAGGGGATCAACATCTATCACCTGGACCTGGGCGGCGGCCTGGGCATCCGCTACCGGGACGAAGAGCCGCCGTCGCCGCGCGAGTATGTCGAGGCGTTGTTGAACGCGCTGCAAGGCTATCCACAGCAGATCCTGCTCGAGCCGGGCCGGGCGCTGGTCGGCAACGCCGGAGTGCTGCTGACCAAGGTGGAATACCTCAAGCACGGTGACGAGCGCGACTTCGCCATCGTCGATGCGGCCATGAACGACTTCTTGCGACCGGCTTTGTATCAAGCATGGCATGACATCCGGCCGGTCCAGCCTCGCGCCAGCGGCGCCCGGCGCTACGAGATCGTGGGGCCGGTGTGCGAGAGCGCGGACTTCCTCGGCCATGCGCGCGAGCTGTCCCTGCAGCCAGGCGACCTTCTCTGCGTCATGTCGGCCGGCGCCTATGGCATGTCCATGAGCTCCAACTACAACGCCCGCCCGCGCGCCGCCGAGGTCATGGCGGACGGAAGCCGGCTCCACTTGATCCGCAGCCGTGAGACCGTGGCGCAACTTCTCGCGCTGGAGCGGCTCCTTCCCTGAGGCCGGCAGCGAGTCGGGAACACCTCCGGCGTTGCAGCCATGGCCTAGCTCTCGCGGCCCGAGACCAACGGGCGAGGCCGGAGCCTGTGCCGGCCCCTCGGTTGCCGACACGCCTACCGTACCTCGGCCTTATAATGACCAACCGCCCTGACATCACCTGCCGCCCACCGCGCCTGGGCTTTCGCGAGACAACGAGAACGGTCGGCGGTGGGGTCCTGCATCCATAAGAATGAGGAGACAGCCATGACCGACAGCATCAAGTACGTCCTCGACGAGACTCAGATCCCGAAGCACTGGTACAACCTGATGGCGGACCTGCCGTCCCCGCCTCCGCCGGTGCTGCACCCGGGCACGCTCAAGCCCATCGGACCGGACGACCTCGCGCCGCTGTTTCCCATGGCCCTGATCATGCAGGAGGTGACCACCGAGCGCGAAGTGCAGATCCCCGAGCCGGTGCGCCAGGTCTATCGCCAATGGCGGCCGAGCCCGCTGTACCGTGCGCGGCGCCTGGAGAAGGCGCTCGACACCCCGGCGCGCATCTACTACAAGTACGAGGGTGTAAGCCCCGTCGGCAGCCATAAACCCAACACCGCGGTGCCGCAGGCCTTCTTCAACCGCGAGGCCGGGGTCAGGAAGATCAGCACCGAAACCGGCGCCGGCCAGTGGGGATCGGCGTTGTCTTTCGCCGGCGCGCTGTTCGGGATCGAGGTGCTGGTCTTCATGGTCAAGGTCTCCTACAACCAGAAGCCCTACCGCCGCGCGATGATGGAGACCTACGGCGCGCGCTGCATTCCGAGCCCGTCGATGGAAACCGACGTGGGCCGCATGATCCTGGGTGCCACCCCCGACAGCAACGGGAGCCTCGGCATCGCCATCTCCGAAGCTGTGGAGGTCGCGGCCAAGAACGACGACACCAAGTACGCGCTGGGCTCGGTGCTGAACCACGTGCTGTTGCACCAAACGGTGATCGGGCAGGAGGCCATCCGCCAACTCGAGATGGCCAACGACTACCCGGACGTCGTGGTCGGCTGCACCGGCGGTGGGTCCAACTTCTCGGGCATCGCCTTCCCCTTCATCGGCGCGCAACTGCGCGGAGGCAAGAAGGTCAAGGTGGTCGCCATCGAGCCGGCGGCTTGCCCGAGTCTGACGCGCGGCAAATACGCCTATGACTTCGGCGACACCGGCCACCTGACGCCGCTGGTGAAGATGCACACGCTGGGCTCCACCTTCATCCCGCCCGGCTTCCACGCCGGCGGTCTGCGCTACCACGGCATGGCGCCGCTGGTGTCGCACGTCAAGGAGCTGGGATTGATCGAAGCCAAGGCCTATCACCAGACCACCTGCTTCGAGGCCGGCGTGTTCTTCGCCCGCAGCGAAGGTATCGTTCCCGCGCCCGAAGCCAACCACGCCATCAAGGGGGCCATCGACGAGGCGCTCAAGTGCAAGGAGGAAGGCGTGTCGCGCGCCATCCTGTTCAACCTGTGCGGCCACGGCCACTTCGACATGCAGGCGTACACGGATTACTTCGCCGGTAAGCTCGTCGATCAGAAATACGACGAGAAGGAACTGGCCATGGCGCTGTCGGGCCTTCCTGCAGTCAAGGCGGCATGACGGCGGCAACAGGCGACCGGCTCTGGGCAGAACAAGCGCAAGTCTCCCAAGGATCGTCTCCCCCGCTTTCTCAGGGGAGAGGATCGGAGCTTGCTGCAGCTGCGACGCGATTGCGATGCGACGAATCGGGACCGCGAGCCGCTGATCCCGCGTGCGCCTCGAAGTCGTTCACCGCACTATGACCGATTGTCTTGCGGCGCTGCGGAGGGAGCAGAGCGTCGTAGCGAATCCCGTTGACTCGCGATCGATAACTGCGTATAAAGGCTGTCGCAGGATTCTCCAAGCGCTGACATTGTTGGTCCGTCGTAGCCGCCTCCGCGGTTTCCCCTCAGATCTGCGTATTTCTTCTCTTGAAGTTCCCGCAATCGGGCGAAAGCCTTACATACAACTTCGATAGGACGATACAGATGAGTTCAGGTACCGTGAAATGGTTCAACGACGCAAAAGGTTTCGGCTTCATCACACCGGATGGCGGTGGCAAAGACCTTTTCGCCCATTTCTCAGCGATTCAGGACAGCGGTTTCAAAACGCTCAAGGAAAATCAGAGAGTCACGTTCGACGTAACCACCGGCCCGAAGGGCGAGCAGGCGACGAATATTCGCCCCGGCGAGTAACGACAGGTCGCTGTGGGTAGAAAAGCCCGGGGAACCGGGCTTTTTCGTTTTGGAGCGTTCGGTTGACCGGTCAGCGCCGCGGTCTGGCAAGGAACCGATCGAGCTGTTTGGCAAACGCCTGACGGTCGCTCTGGCTGAACGCGCGCGGGCCGCCGGTGTCAACGCCGCTGCTGCGCAGAGTCTCCATGAAATTGCGCATGTCGAGCAGCCCGCGGATGTTCTCGCGGCTGTAGAACTCGCCGCGCGGATTCAGCGCGGAGGCGTCTTTCTCCACCACTGCGGCCGCCAGGGGGATGTCGGCGGTAATCACGAGATCGCCCGGCTCGACGGCTTTCACGAGGTGACCATCGGCGACATCGAAGCCACGGGCCACCTGGACGACTTGAATCCAGGGCGATGACGGCGTGTGCAGCGCTTTGTTGGCGACAAGGGTGAGACGGACCCGGGCGCGCTCGGCCGCCCGGTAGAGGATGTCTTTGATCACGCCGGGGCAGGCGTCCGCGTCGACCCAGATGTGCATGCGATCCCTACCCGTTTGTCATCGCGCCGCATCCCTCATGCGACTGTCCTCGCCCCGGCCGTGCCCTCTGAGGCCGAACGGGACCCACCGATTATCTACCCTTTCTTGTTACCCCTGGATGCTCTTCCTGCGGCGCACCGCTGCGGCTCGGGAACCCGGACGGTGCCTTCCGGCATGGCGTCCGCCGCACTGCGCGCTCAGGCAATTCCGAGGCGGCCTCCCAAATCCGGCGGCAGCCGACCGGGCACGACCGTGACGGGAATATGGCTCAAATGCAGGACCTTGAGGCACACCGATCCCAACAACATACCGGACACCTTGCCGCGGCCATGCGTCCCCATGGCGATGCCGTCGGCGCCTAACTCGTGCGCCTTGGCGACGATGGTCTCGGCCACCGGCCCTGTGGCGCGGTGTACAGTGAACGCCAGGCCGGCATTCTTGAGCAGCTTCTGGGCTGAAGCCAGAGCCCGTTCCCCCTGGTCGAAGTAGAAGGTGTCGATCTTGTCCTGCGGCAGGTATACCAGGCTCGCCTCCGAGAAGATGCGCGGCTGGACGTTGATCAGGTGGACGTCCAGCGGTCCGGATTTCTCGGCCCCCTTGATCACTTCCTCCACGGCCTGGTCCGAGCAGCCCGATCCATCTACTGGCACGAGTATGCTTCGCATGGTCTCCTCCGAAGGTGTTGGCAGAAAAGGACGGCGTCGGCCACAGCATGAGCGACGGCCTGCCGCCTAAGCGATGGTGTCGATGTAAACCGGCTCATCCAGAACCTCTTGGGCTGGTCGCTCAACGCAAGCATTCTAGCCGGCACCGGGGAGCCGTCTCTTGATCGTTGTCAAAAGCCTGCGGTACCGGGCGCACACCAGCTTGGTCGCTGCTCGCGCCGGTTTGTACACTCGGTCGGGATCGGAGATCATGCCGTTCAGACGCCCCCGAGCGGCTTACCGATGAAGCTCCGTCGCCGCGCCAAGTTCGCTCTGCTGAGCCTCGCCGTGTTGCTGATCACAGGCTTGGGCTATGGCGCATATCTGTTGTCACGCCTGGCGCCGATCGGCACCGCGTATGCGGCGAAGACGCTGTGCTCGGGGGTGTTCGTCGCCGGCCGGCTGCCGACTGATGTGATCCGGGAAGACATCGTCGCGGACAACCACCCGCTGCTGCGGCTGCTCCAGCCGTCGGTGGACGCGAGCCGGCGAATGGCTACGGCCACCTTCCTCGGCCTCGCGCGGCGCGATGCGCAGTACCACCCTGGTTTGGGGTGCACCATCTCCATCGGCACTCCTGCAGCAGCTCTGACTGCCGCGTCCATTACGGGCATCGAGGTGTCGGGAGCCCACGCGGGCCGTTCCGAGGATCTGTCGGCAGCCACCCCCGGGCCGGGCGTGGACGCCCTGAAGCTGCGGGCTGCCGTCGACTGGGCGTTCGCCGAGCCCGACGCTGCAAGGCTGCGGCGGACGCGGGCGCTGGTCGTTCTGTACGGCGGCCGCATCGTCGCAGAGCGTTATGCGCCGGGGTTTTCTGCGGCGATGCCGATGCCAGGCTGGTCCATGACCAAGACCGCAGCCGGGGTTTTGATCGGCGCCCTGGTCAAGAGCGGCAAGCTGTCGGTGGAGCAAAAAGCACTCTTGCCCGAGTGGCGAAGTGCCGGCGATCCACGTGCAGAGATCACGCTCGACCAGCTGATGCGCATGATCAGCGGTCTGCATTTCACGGAGCGCTATGGCGACCCGGAGGCCGATGTAGCGCTGATGTTGTTCGCGCGGGCCGATAGTGCCGGTTACGCGATCGACAAGCCGCTCGAGGCCGCACCGGGGACGCGCTGGCAGTACTCCAGCGGCACCAGCAACATCCTCTCCCGTGTGATCCGCCGGGCCGTGGGTGGCACCGAGCAGGACTATCTAGACTTCCCCAGGCGCGTCCTGTTCGACCCTGTCGGGATGCGCAGCGCCATCATCGAGCCGGATGCGTCGGGCACGTTCGTCACCTCCTCCTATATGTACGCCACCGCGCGCGACTGGGCGCGGCTCGGCCAGTTGCTGCTCCAGGACGGCGTATGGGGAGGCAGCCGCATCCTGCCCGAGGGCTGGGTGAAGTACATGGCGACGCTCACGCCCCAGTCCGCGCGCAAGGACTTCGGCGCCCACCTATGGGTCAAAGTAACGCCGCCGTTCAACAGCCTGCTTATCCCGCCTCCGAAGCTCCCGCCGGACGCGCTCCACGCCGTGGGCTACGACGGGCAGTTCGTCAGCGTGATTCCGAGCCGTCGACTGGTGGTGGTGCGCTTGGGGTTGAGCCGAGGCGATCACGTGTGGGACCACGAGACATTCCTCGCTAGGCTGCTGGAGGCGTTCCCCGGCTAGCTTAGTCCTACGCTGCCCGCGTCGTCTGCCGCGTGAACAGCTGCCGCACCGTGTCGATGGTGTCGGCCTCGTCGGGCCGCTTATCCATGCGGTAGCGCTTGACGCGCGCGAAGCGCAGCGCGAGTCCGCCAGGGTATTGTGGGCTCTCCTGGATTTCGTTGACCGCGATCTCCACCACCAGATCCGGGCGCACATACACCGAGTACGCGTCGCGTGAAGCCTCCAGGGCTAGCAGAGTCTTCGTCTGCCACTCGAGCATCTCGTCGGTCAGGCCCTTGAAGGTCTTGCCGAGCATGACGAAGCCACCCGCGGTCGGATCGCGAGCACCGAGGTGGAGATTGGACAGCCAACCGCGGCGGCGCCCGTGTCCCCACTCCGCGGCGAGCACGACCAGGTCGAGCGTGTGCGCGCGCTTGACCTTGAGCCAACTGCTGCCGCGGCTGCCGGCTTCGTACGGCGCCGGCAACGACTTGGCCATGACGCCCTCGTGTCCGCTCGCGAGCGCTGTATCGAAGAACTGGTGTGCACTCGCCAGATCCGCAGTCACCAGGCGCGGGATCACCAGATCGCTCGGCACGGCGTCGGCCAGGGCGGCGAAGCGGTCCGTTGCACAGCGGCACGTCAGGTCCTCGTCGTCGCGGCGTAGACAGTCGAAGAAGAACACGCTCAGCGGGAGCTCGTGCCGCATCCGTTCCACATTGAGCTTGCGCCCGAAGCGGCGCATGGTGACCTGGAATGGACGGGGCCGACCATCGCGTTGCAGCGCGATGGTCTCGCCGTCGAGGATCAGCGCGGACGCGCGAAGCGCCTGCACCGCCTTCACCAGTTCCGGGACTGCGGCGCTGACGTCGTTCAGCCCGCGGCTGTAGACGCGCACCTCGTCGCCCGACTTGTGCAGCTGAACGCGGGCGCCATCGAGCTTCCACTCCAGCGCCGCGGTCCCCAGCTGCTTCAGTGCGTCCTCCACGTCCTGCGCCGGCTGCGCGAGCATGGGCAGCACCGGACGAAACAGCTGGAGCGAGAAGCGGCGCAGCCCGAGGCTGCCTTCGGTGAGCGCGGCGCGCGCGACTGGCGTCAGCCCGCCGGCGACCATCGCGGCTCGCCGCACCTCGGACAAGGGCAGCTGCGCCGCCTGCGCGATGGCCTCGAGCATCAGGCCTTCGAGTGCCCCCTGGCGTAGTTCGCCGAGCAGCAGGCGCACCAGGAGTTCCTGCTCGCGAGCGGTGGCGCGCGCGAGCAGCTCGGCGAGCAGCTGTCGGCGCGCGGTGATGGAGCCAGGGCCGCTGGTGCGCGCGATCTGCTCCAGCGCGCGATCCACGTCGCCCAGGTTCAGCGTAGGGGACAACGCGGCGAGCGCCGAGCGCGCCGCCATGATGACGCCTGGCCCCACGCCCAGCTTGTTTTGGCGCGTCCCGCCGGACAGAAAAGCGACCGCGACCTCGATCTCCTGCGGTGTCAGGCGGCGCAGGCACTGCGTCAGCGCGTCGATCTTCTCCGAGCGACGACTGGTGCTGGCCACCCGGCGCGATGTCTCGGCCAGTTCAGCTAGGAGCATGGGGCGTGGATATGTCGACTTGTCAACTGTTTCCCGCGCTTGCGCCGACGGCGCAGTGCACCTAGACTCGTGCCTAGCCTGCCTAACCTTACTAGGCCCTAATTCAAAGTGGTCGTTTACAATCTTTCCTGCGACAACGCGCACGAGTTCGAAGGCTGGTTCGCCTCGCCCGAGGCGTTCCGCCATCAGCACGACGGCGGACAGGTGTTCTGCCCCGTGTGCGGCTCATCCGCTGTTGCGAAGTTGCCCAGCGCCCCCTATGTGAACCTGCCGCGGAGCGAGGCGTCGAAACACACGGCGGTCACCGGCGGCCCCGATTTCATGGCCAGGCTGCGCGCCAAGGTGGTCGAGTACGCGCTCAAGCACGCCGAAGACGTCGGCGAGCGTTTTCCGGAAGAAGCGCGACTCATCCACGATGGGGAGGCACCCGAGCGGGCGATCCGCGGTCAGGCCTCGAGGCAGGAGGTCGAGGAGCTGCGGCAGGAGGGCATCGAAGTCGTCGCGCTGCCGGTTGCGCCGGTTCCGCCGGAGCAATTGCACTGACCCCACAGGCGTGCTATTTGAACTGGTGCAAGGCGATCCGGTTCTTCGCGATGAACTCCCAGTCGTACTGCACGCCCAATCCCGGCCCCTGCGGCACGCTCACCCTACCATCCTTGCCGACGCAATCGAGCTGGTCGCTGTAGCCGCACTTGTACACCGGCGGCACCGCGTTCGGGCAGTCCGGCCCCACCAGCGCCACCTCGTAATAGTTGCTGTTGCGCATCGCCGCCATGCAGTGCCGATGCGCCGGCCCGCAGGCGTGCACTTCGGCATCTAGTCCCATCGCCTCGGCCAGGTGCGCGATCTTCATGGCGCCCGTGATGCCCATGTCGTACTCCGGGTCCACCCGGACGAAGTCGGTACCCCCAGCGACGATGAAGTCCGCCTTCGGCTCCACACCGCGCACGTGCTCGGTGATGAGCAAGGGCGTGCGCAGCATCTCGCGCAGCTTCTTGTGCGCGAAGGCTGAGGTGCCCGCATCGCGGAACGGATCTTCGTACCAGAAGTAGCCGGCCTCGTCGCACGCCCGCCCGACGTAGAGGGCGTCGGCGAACGTGCGCAGCTGGCAGGCCGGGTCGATCATCAATTCCATGCGTTCCCCGACGCGCTGGCGCACGAACAGCAGATTCTCGGCCTCCGCCCGCTTGTCGCCTTCGTTCCAGCCGTGGATCTTGTAGGCGCGGTAGCCGATTTCGTAGCACTGCTGCGCGAACTCGGCGTAGGCCTCCTTGCTGGACAAGCCCCCGCTGTGGTCGCCCATGTACGTGCTGGCATAGGCCGGCAGGCGCTTGCGGTAGCCGCCCAGCAGCTCGCATACCGGCGCGTTCAGCTTCTTTCCCGCCAGGTCCCACAGCGCTATGTCGAGCGGACCATGCCCCATGTGGTCGAACTGCCGACCCTCGCGCTTGAGGTCGTCGAAGATGCCTTCGCGCTCCTCGGCTTCGCGCCCGAGCAGGTAGGGCGCGAGCATCAGAGTTTGTCCGAGCGCCGAGGCCGAGCCGACCCAGTGCGTGACGTATTCACCGCGCAGGCCGTTGTCGGTCATGATCGCCACGGCGTACTTCGTCAAACGCACCTTCGATCCGCGCAGGAAGCCGAGCGCTCCCACGCCGCCGCCGCCGACCAATCCCAGATTGACGGCGTCGAACTGGAACACATGCACCTCCACACCCGCTATTCGGCTCATCTCGCTGTCCTCCCGTTGTCCGCAGCCGCGCGCATGTTACCGCGCCGAAGTGGCCCGTGCAGCGTGGCGCGGGTAGTGTGCTATAAGGGCGGGATGCTTGCGCGCTCGGCTGCGCCTTATCTCGTGCTCGCCTGCGGCGTGCTGATCGTGTCCACTGCTTCGATCCTGATCCGCATCGCCCAGGGCGAAGGCGTGCCTTCGCTGCCCATCGCGGCGCTCCGGCTGGCGCTTGCAGCACTGGTTCTGACTCCGCTGGCCTGGGCACGCTCGTCCAACGAGCTGCTGCGGCTCGGCCGGCGCGAGCTTTGTCTGTCGCTGCTCTCGGGCGTGTTCCTCGCGGTCCACTTCTGGTCGTGGATCGCCTCGCTGGCCTATACCTCGGTTGCGAGCAGCACGGCGCTGGTCACCACCAACCCGCTGTGGGTAGGACTTGCGTCCGTGTTCATCTTCGGCGAGCGCCTCGCGAACGTGACCACAGCCGGTGTGGTCATGACCCTGGCGGGCAGCGCGATGATCTTCGCCAGCGACCGCTCGTCGCCGATTGCCGCGGTCTATGCCGACCCGACGCTCGGGAACCTGCTCGCGCTGCTCGGCGCGGTGGCGGCGTCCGGATATCTGCTCATCGGGCGAACACTGCGCGGCCGCGTGAGCCTGCTCACCTATATCTGGCTTGCCTATGGCTCGGCGGCGCTGCTGCTGCTGCTCGCCACCGCCGCGACCCAGCAGGCGCTGACGGGCTATTCCCGGGTCGCCTACGGTGTAATGCTGGCGCTCGCGCTCGGACCGCAACTGCTCGGCCACACCGCCTTCAACTGGGCGCTGCGGCACCTGTCCGCGACCTTCGTCGCGGTGTCCATCCTGGGCGAGCCGGTCGGGTCCGCGCTGCTGGCGCTTTTCATCTTCGGCGAGCGCTTTGCCCCGTTGCAGCTCGCCGGGTTCGCGCTGCTCCTGGCCGGGATCTACCTGGCTGCGCGCGGAGAGCAGCGCGCGTCTGCAACGGTGGTGCGGGGGCGCTAACATGCGCTCCCGTGCGGCGCCTACGCGCTGCGCATCGCCGCGGCGATCGTTTCGTACGGCGTCCAGGGTCGCTCCAGATCCTCCGCCAGCCCACGATGGGCCAGCTGCCCGGCGCATACCTGCAACCCGGCGCGCAGGCCCGGATCGCGCATCAGGGCGGCGTTCACACCCTGGTCGGCCAGCCTGAGCACATAGGGCAGTGTCGCCTGCGTTAGCGCGAGCGTGGCTGTGCGCGCAACCGCCGAGGGCATGTTGGGAACGCAGTAGTGCAGCACGCCCTGCTCCACGTAAAGCGGGTGTGAGAACGAGGTAGGGTGCGATGTGTCGGCAATACCGCCCTGGTCGATCGCGATGTCGACCAGAACAGAGCCAGGGCGCATCCGCTTCAGCAGGACGCGGGAGATCAGCTTGGGCGCGAGCTTGCCGGGTGTGAGCGTGGCGCCGATGACGAGGTCCGCTGCGGCCACGTGTTCGGCGAGGGTGAGCGGCTCGGAGTAGCAGGTCTTCACCCGGCCCTGATACAACTCCTCGAGGTGTGCGAGGACCGCGGTGTTGAGATCGAACACGGTCACGTCCGCGCCGATGCCTGCCGCAACTCGCACTGCGTTGGCACCCGCGGCTCCCGCTCCGATCACCGTCACGCGTCCCGGCGCGACCCCGGGAACGCCCCCGAGCAACACACCGCTGCCGCCATTGGCCGTCTGCAGCGCCCAGGCGCCGAACTGGATGGACAGCTTGCCGGCGATGCGCGACATGGGCGCGAGCAACGGCAACCCTCCGCCGGGTTCGGTAACGGTTTCGTAGGCGATACCGGTGATCCCTGCTTGCAGCAGCGCGTCCAGCAGACTCGGCTCGGGGGCGAGGTGCAGGTAGGCAAACAGGATCTGGCCGCGGCGGATGAGAGCGTACTCGCGCTCCTGCAGTTCCTTGACCTTGACCACCATCTCGGCCGACCAAACCTCGGCAGCATCGCGCACGACGCGGGCACCAGCGGCCTCGTACAACCCGTCAGCAAAGCCAACGCGTGCGCCGGCGCCCGACTCCACCAACACTTCGTGGCCGTGCTGCCTGAGCGCGTATGCGCCTCCCGGCGCAAGCCCCACGCGATACTCTTGGTCTTTGATCTCTCTGGGAACGCCGATCAGCATAGCCCGCTCCTCAAGCGCGATCTTCCTTCGATTCATGTGCGAACGCGCAGTTCATAGGCTACACCCCCGAGGCGGGGCTTGGCTGGACGCGTGGTGGGGCCGCATCAAGCGGCCTGGGAGCGAACGGCTGGGGGAGTCGAGGCGGTGACCTTGCGCCGCAAATAGACGAGGCGGACCAGAAACAGCAGGCCGAGCAGGGTGCCGAACATCAGCGGCTCCCTGATGTCTTTCTTCACCAGCCACCAGAAGTGCAACACCCCTAGGGTGGCAATGGCATACACGGCGCGATGCAGCCGCTGCCAGCGCTTGGCTCCGAGCCGACGGACCATGGCATTGGTCGACGTGAG
The DNA here is from genome assembly GCA_041488255.1 of Gammaproteobacteria bacterium. GTDB lineage: Bacteria > Pseudomonadota > Gammaproteobacteria > Burkholderiales > SHXO01 > SHXO01. Next base: position 42,102 of record JBGPOV010000014.1, read on the forward strand.
CGCGAGCGGGATCAGCAACAGGAAGGCGGTAAAGCCGACGGTGATGAACGGGCGCTTGCCGATGTCCTTGACAATGCTCCGCCAATCGAAGAACTGATCGAGCCAGATATACGTGGTGAAATGCAGGCAGACGTAGGAAAAAGCGAACAAACCCAGCATGCGGCGCAGCCGCAGCAGCCAGTTCCAGCCGGTGAGCCGCCGCAGCGGCGTCACGCTGAGGGTGATCAGCAGAAAACACAGCGTCCACCAGCCGGTCGAGCGGCTGATGTACTCGATCGGGTTGGCGCCCAGGCCGTGGTGAGTGCCCAGCCAGGTGAGCCGCGCCAGCGGGACCAGGCACAGCGCGAACACCGCCGCCTTGATCCACTTCACCTGGTTAGGCTTGAGCTGCGCCAAAAACATGATCTAGCCGCCAAGACGCCAAGAAAAGCCACGGCAGAAGTCACGTAAGTACGGGGCAACGCAAGGCATGACTGGATTTGCGTGAATCGATTGCCGGTCGGGGTCAAGCAAGCAAGTTCTTGGGTGTTCTTGGCGCCTGGGCGCCTTGGCGGCTCGATTCTAGTAGTACTTGCGCAGGTCCATCCCGGCGTAGAGCGAAGCGACCCGATCGCCATAGCCGTTGAACATCAGCGTGGAGCGCTTGCTGAACTCGCCGATGCGCCGCTCCTTGGCCTGGCTCCAGCGCGGATGGTCCACCTCGGGATTTACGTTGGAATAGAAGCCGTATTCGCGCGGGTTGGCGAGCGCCCAGGTGGTCTTGGGCTGCTCCTCGACGAACCGGATCTTGATGACGGACTTGCCGCTCTTGAAGCCATACTTCCACGGGATCACTACCCGCACCGGCGCGCCGTCCTGGTTCGGCAAGACCTCGCCGTACAGCCCCACGCACAGGATGGTGAGCGGGTGCATCGCCTCGTCCATGCGCAGGCCCTCCGCGTAGGGCCAGTCGAGGATCGGCATCCGGATGCCGGGCATCTGCTCGGGATCGGCGAGCGAGATGAACTGCACGTACTTGGCTTTGGACGTGGGCTGTACGCGCTTGATCAGCTCGGCGAACGAATAGCCGACCCACGGGATCACCATGGACCAACCCTCTACGCAACGCATGCGGTAGACCCGCTCTTCCAGCGGCGCGAGTTTGAGTAGCTCGTCGATGTCGAACACCTTGGGTTTGCCGACTTCGCCCTCGACCGCCACGCTCCACGGCCGCGGGCGCAGCTTGTGCGCGGTCTCGCTCGGGTCGTCCTTGCCGGTGCCGAACTCGTAGTAGTTGTTATAGGTCGTTATATCCTTGAAGGGAGTGAGGTCCTCGCCGGTGGTGGACAGCGCACTCTTGCGTACGTCCTGCAGTTTCGTGCCGGCATGGGCCGCGCGGGGAAGCCCGATCCCGGCGGCGGCCAGGCCTGCCGCTGCACCGAGCGTCGCGGCGGCCTGGATGAAATCGCGCCGATTCCGGTAGAAATCCCTCGAGGTGATCTCCGAGGGCAAGATGGTGGCGGCTCGCTTGATCAGCATCGTGGTGCTCCAGAGCTGGGGTTGCGTCGAGCGTTGGTCGAAACCAACGGGATCAACTTACACGTATTCTACGGGGCCCGCAGGAAGTCGGATGCGCTCTGGCCGGGCCGCGGTTGGACAGCCGCCGGCGGCCGCGGTTCTAGCGCAGCAGGAACAGCGTTGCCAGGCCCAGAAAGATGAAGAAGCCGCCGCTGTCGGTGATGGCCGTAATCAGCACACTAGAGCCTACTGCGGGGTCGCGGCCGAGCTTCATCATCAGCAGGGGGATGAAGACACCGAACAGCGCGGCCACCAAGAGGTTGAGCGTCATGGCTGCGGTCATCACCAGCCCCAGGGCCGTGCTACGGTACAGCAGCATCGCGAACAGTCCGATGATACCGCCCCACACCAGACCATTGAGCACAGCGATGGCCATCTCCTTGGTCAACATTTTCTTGGCGTTGGCTGGGTTGATCTGGCCCAGCGCAATGGCGCGCACCAGCATGGTGATGGTCTGGTTGCCCGAGTTGCCGCCGATGCCGGCAACGATGGGCATCAGCGCGGCGAGCGCGACTAGCTTTTCGATCGTCCCTTCGAACACGCTGATCACGCGCGAGGCGACGAAGGCGGTCACCAAGTTGAGGGCCAGCCAGGCCCAACGGTTGCGCGCGCTGGCCCATACCGAAGCAAAGATGTCTTCCTCCTCGCGCAGCCCGCCGAGGTTGAGCCGTTCCGCCTCGGCCCGCTCGCGGATGAAGTCCAACACCGCGTCCACCGTCACCCGTCCCACCAGCCTGCCGCGGCGGTCCGTGACCGGCGCCGTCACCAGGTCATAGCGCTCGAAGGCCTGGGCCGCTTCCTGCGCCTCGTCGTTGTCGTGCAGCATCAGCATGTCCGTCTTCATGACATTGCGCACGAGCACTTCCGGGTCGTTGACAAGCAGCCGGTTGATGGGCAGTGCCCCCCGCAGTGATTCGCGCCGGTCCACCACGAATAGCTGGTCGGTGTGATTCGGTAGCTCATCCAGCCGGCGCAGATACCGCAGCACGACCTCCAGGGTGACGTCATCGCGCACGGTGACGAGATCGAAATCCATCAGCGCGCCCACCGCGTCGTCGCGGTAGGACATCGCGGCACGGAGCTGCTCGCGCTCGGCCACCGGCAATGCCTGGAAGACGTCGTGCATGACGTCTTCGGGCAGGTCGGGGGCGAGGTCCGCGATCTCGTCGGTGTCGAGCTGCTCGGCCGCGGCGACCAGCTCCTCCGGCTCCATGTGCGCGATGAGGGTCTCGCGCACCGGCTCGGACAGCTCCAGCAGGATCTCGCCCTCGCGGTCGGTCTTGACCAGATTCCACACGCGCAGGCGCCGGTCGAGCGGCAAGGCCTCGAGGATGTAAGCGATATCGGCCGGGTGCAGTGCGGCGAGCTTGCTCTGCAGCTCCACCACGTGCTGCTTGTGCAGCAGCGACTCGACCAGCTCGTGGCGCGGCCCTCCCTGCTTGTGGACCAGCTCCTCCACCAGCTGCTGCTTGTCGAGCAGCGTCAAGATCTGGTGCAGCGTGTCCTGCACGCTTTCCTGGGGCTTGGGCTGTTCGACTTCGGGCATCGGTACTTGGGGCATCGCAGCTCAGGCACAATGCGAGGGTGGCGCCGGCGCCCGAGATCAATCCGCAATTCTATGCGCTGTGCATGACGGCATGACGCACATGAACAGGGCGGCGTGGGCTGCGAGCCCCACCGCACATTAGAGCTAATTTCCAGCCGCCGGCGCGCGCCGGCACAGGCTCGCGCTACTGCTTGGACGGCACGCGCGTGGCTTCCCAGGACACGAACTGGACGCCGGCGGCACGCTTGGCCCAAATGCTGTGGAAGCGCAGCTCGACCGAGATGTCCTGGCCCTTGTTAGTCACCTCGAAGTTGGCCAGCCCGGTGATCATGGCCAAGCAACCGTAGGTTCTGACCGTCACGTCGCTGCGCCTCATGGTCCGGTAGATCACGGTCCCGGCGCGCTGGGTCTCGATGTAGGTGGCTTTGTTGTCGACAATGGCGCTGGCGTGGATATAGACCAGATCTTCGCCGATCAGCTGTTGCAGGGCGGCGAAATCGCGGCCGGTCTGCGCAGCATAGCGGGCGTCCTCGCCGCGCAGCGCTTCGTCTGCTGTAATGCTGCCGCTGCAGTCTTCCGCGAACGCGGCACCGCTCGACATCACGCCCAGGATGGCGAAGCCATGCAGGGTGCGTAGCAACAGCTTGAGCATTGAGGTCTCCTCCCGTAGTTTGTGTGTTTGGACACGACCCGAACCACTATGCCCCAGCAAGGCGAAGCGCGTCAAACCGGCCGCAAGCGGGGCGCGCCCGGCAGGGGCTGGCGCGCTGGCGCTGGCGTCGATCTCCACCCGCTAGGCTGCGGCGATGCCGGGCCGCGTCTTCCAGAACCCGGTCTGCCGCTCGAAGGCATGGGCTAGCTGCAAGACGCCGAGATCATTTTGGTGCCGCCCCACGATCTGCAGCCCCACCGGCAGGCCTTCGTCGCTGAAACCGCAGGGCACGGAGATGGCCGGGAGCCCGGTGACACTGATGAAATAGCAAGCCTTCATCCAGTCCACGTAGGTGTGCATGCGCTGCCCGTTGATCTCGGTGACCCATGGTTGGTTCACGTCGAATGGCAGAACCTGGACCACTGGCGCCGCAAGGAAGGCGTATCGGTCCATGAACCGGCGGACCCGGTGGTACAGCTCGGTGCGTTTGAGCTCGGCGCGCCCGATCTGCGGCCCGGTCAGCTGCGCCCCCTGCTCGATGTTCCACACCACCGTGTCCTTCATCCGCTCGCGCTCGCTCTTGAGCAGCGTTGCGTAGGACAGCTCGAAGGTGTAGGCGCGCAAGACTTTGAAAACCTCGTCGGCATCGGCAAAATCCGGCTGCGCGTCCTCCACGATCATGCCCAGGTCTTCGAATACGTGGCGCTGGGCCTCCAACACGGTGGTCACCTTTGGATCCACCGGCAGCCCGCCGAGGTCGCGCGTCCAGGCCAGGTGCATGCCCTTGAAGTCGCGCTCCAGCGGCTGCGCGAAGACTGACCCCGCTTCCGCGATCGAGATGGGTGCACGCGGATCCGGCCCGGCGATGGCGGTGAGCTGGAGCGCGAGGTCCTGCACGGTGCGGGCCATCGGGCCGACCACCGAGAGCGTGTACCAGGCGTTGTACACCGGCCAGGAGGGCACGCGGCCGGCCGATGGTCGGAACCCTGCGACGTTGCAGAAGCTGGCCGGGTTGCGCAGGCTGCCGCCCAGATCGCTGCCGTCGGCGATCGGCACCATGCCGCAGGCCAGCGCCACGGCGGCGCCGCCGCTGCTGCCGCCGCAGGTCTTGCTCGGGTCGTAGGGGTTGCGCGTCGGGCCAAACACCGTGTTGAAGGTCTGCGAGCCGGCGCCGAACTCCGGGGTGTTGGTCTTGCCCAGCGTGATGGCACCGGCGGCCTTGAACCGCTCGATGATGAGCGCGTCCACCTCGGGCACGAAGTCGCGGAACAAAGGCGACCCGAAGGTTGTCCGGATGCCTTTGGTGAGCACCAGGTCCTTGTGCGCGATGGGCAACCCGTACAGGGGCACCGCCTCGGGCGCAGGGGCGTGCCGCCCGACCAGTGCTGTGTCGGCCGCACGCGCGGACGCGAGCGCTTGCTCTGGGACGAAGGTCACGATGGCGTTGACGGCTGGATTTACGCGCTCGATCTGGTCGATGTGCGCGCGCATCACCTCCTCGCACGACACCTCGCGGCGGCGGATGCATCGCGCCAGCTCGGTGGCCGTGAGAAAGCACAGCTGCTGGGAGTCCATCGCCTAGGCCAGGAACATGAAGTACACCGCGCCCCCGGGCATCAGCGTTGCGGCCCGATCCCTCGTGCCATCAGCACGGCCATGAGTGGAATGAAAGCCAGCAGCACCAGCTCCAGCGCGATGTAGCGCCGGGCTGACCCGATGTCGCTCTCACGCAGGACCCGCTCTTCGCCTGCCTTGAGCGCGCGCCTCCAGCGGATGAACTGCAGCGTCGGCGGGATGGAGACGAGCCCCACCGCCAGGAACAGGGCCAGCTTGATGTAGAACACCGGGTTGTTCAAGTAGAAACCGGCACCCTTGCCCACAGCGAACACGCGCAGCCCTCCAGTGATCAACACGGCCGCCGCGGCGATGAGATAGAACAGATCGAGACGCGCCAGGGTCTGCACCTGCACAGGCTGGAGGTCCCTGGTACAGAGGTAGAACTCGGTGACCAGGAACGCGGTCAGCAGCATGATGGACACGAAATGCAGGTAAGCGAGTACCGCTTCCACGGGTCGAGAGACATTCAGTGGCGGTCGGAGGTGGAATCAGACACCGCCCCACACGGCGCAGTGTCGCTCGTCTGCCGCCTAGCATAACAGGGAGCCGAACGGCGCGGCTGACAGGCGGTTTCTCCGTCAAATGCGCACCGAGGGCAAGGACGCGGAGCGGGTGCCCGCCAGCGGATGGTTGTCCGCGGCATGGTAAGTGAACACGAGCGAGAGCTTGATCTCGTCCGTGCGGTTGCTTCCCGCCGCGTGCATAGTCCGGCAATGGAAGAAGACCGCGTCCCCGGGCTCCAGAACCGGCGTGAGTCGCGTGGCGATAAGCGCCTGGTTCTGCGCGCTGCCATCGCGCAGAAACAGAGCGTCGTTCAGCTGCTCGGCTGCGAACTCCAGGTCGTGCGAACCGGGCAGGAAGGACAGGCAGCCGTTGTCCGCAAACTCGCGCCCCAGCGCCAGCCACACCGAGACCAGCTCGGGCCGCTCGAAAGACCAGTAGCGTATGTCCTGGTGCCATCCCGTCGCGCTGCTGAAGCGCGGCTGTTTGGTCATGACACAGTTGTGGTGGGCCTGCGACAGCATGATCCTGGGACCCAGGAGGCGGCGCAGCGGCTCGGCGATCTCGGGTGCGGCGGCACAGTCTCGGAACACCGGATCGCGCGTATAGGCCTGGAGCAGTCTGCGGACCGTGGCGCCACCGGGTGCGTCGCGCGAAGCCGGAGCGCCGGGATAGTGGAGATCGGCCTCGTACTCCGTCGGTGCAACCCCGCCGGCCAAGTGCGCCAGAGCGACCTTGCGCAGGTCGTCAACCCGCCGGGCGGAGGCAAGCTGCCGAACCACAACGAAACCGGCTGCGGCGAACTGTCGCAGGTGCTCAGGCGTAAACCGGGGCTCGCTCATGAGCTTCGTTTCGAATCGTTACGAGAGCGGCGGCGCAAAGCCCGGGCCCGGCCGATTCGGCTCGGGGCCGCGCTCAGGCGGCCACGGGTACGGCCTGCTGCCCCGGTTCATAGGACAAAGCCGGCGCGAGCCACTTCTCCACCACCTCCAGCGGCATGCCCTTGCGGAGCGCATAGTCCTGCACCTGGTCACGGTCGATCTTGCCCACGGCAAAGTAGCGTGACTCGGGATGCGAGAAATAGAAGCCGCTGACGGCCGCCGTCGGCAGCATGGCGAAGCTCTCGGTCAGCGTGACGCCGGCGTCTTGCGGTGCGTGCAGAAGATCGAACAGCGCGCCTTTCTCGGTGTGGTCCGGGCAGGCCGGGTAGCCCGGCGCGGGGCGGATGCCGTGGTACTTCTCGTCGATCAGTTCCTCCAAGCCGAGGTTCTCCGCCGGCGCGTAGCCCCAGAACTCGCGGCGTACCCGCAGATGCATCAGCTCCGCGAACGCCTCGGCGAGCCGGTCTGCCAGCGCCTTGAGCATGATGGCGTCGTAGTCGTCGTGCTGCGCCTCGTAGGCCTGGATCCGCTCTTCGATGCCGATGCCCGTGGTGACCGCGAAGCAGCCGAGGTAGTCGCGGACGCCCGAGTCCTTGGGCGCAACGAAGTCGGCCAGACAGTGATTGGCGCGGTCCTCGGGCTTGACCATCTGCTGCCTGAGGAAGTGGAAGCTCGCGGCGACTCGAGTGCGCGACTCGTCGGTGTAGACCTCGACGTCGTCCCGGTTCACGCTGTTGGCCGGGAACAACCCGATCACCGCGTTCGCCGTCAGCCACCGCTCCTCGATGATGCGCTTCAACATGCCTTGCGCATCGGCGAACAGGTTGCGCGCCGCTTCCCCGACGATCTCATCGTGCAGGATTTTCGGATAGCGGCCGGTCAGCTCCCAGGTCTGGAAGAACGGGGTCCAGTCGATCAGCTGCGCGATCTCGGCCAGCGGGTACCGCGTCATCGCCTTGACGCCGAGGAACGCGGGAGCCGGCGGCGCGTAGCCGGTCCAGTCGGTCTTGAAACCGCGTGTCCTGGCCTCGACGATCGCGTGGTGCGGACCCTGGCCTTTCTTGCTCTTGTGCTGCTGGCGCGTGCGCTCGTTGTCCTCCTTCACCTTGCGCAGATAATCGACCCTGAGCTCGTCGCTCACCAGGCTCGTGCACACGCCGACGCTGCGCGAGGCATCCGGCACCCAGACCGTCGGACCGGAATAGTTGGGCTCGATCTTGACTGCCGTGTGCACACGCGAAGTGGTCGCCCCTCCGATCAGCAGCGGGACCTGAAAACCCTGCCGTTCCATCTCCTTGGCAACATGCGCCATTTCCTCCAGGGACGGGGTGATCAGGCCGGACAAGCCGATGATGTCGGCGTTCTCGTCGCGGGCAGTCTGCAGGATCTTGTCCGCCGGCACCATCACGCCGAGATTGACCACATCGAAGTTGTTGCACTGGAGCACAACCGACACGATGTTCTTGCCGATGTCGTGCACGTCGCCCTTGACCGTGGCGATGACGATCTTGCCTTTGGCCTTCTGTTGGCCCCCGGCGCTGCGTTTCTCTTCCTCGATGTAGGGCACCAGGTGGGCTACCGCCCGCTTCATCACGCGCGCCGACTTGACCACCTGGGGCAAGAACATCTTGCCCGCGCCGAACAAGTCTCCTACCACGTTCATGCCATCCATCAGCGGGCCTTCGATCACCTGGATCGGATGCGGGTACTGAAGGCGCGCTTCCTCGGTGTCTTCGACCACCCAGGTATCGATGCCTTTGACCAGCGCGTGCGACAAGCGCTCCTGCACGCTGGCCTTGCGCCAGGCGAGGTCTTCCACCGCCTGCTTGCCTTCCTTTTTGTAATTCTCGGCGAAGGCCACCAGAGGCTCGGTAGCATCCGGCCGCCGGTTGAACAGGACGTCCTCGACTCGCTCCAGCAGGTCCTTGGGAATCTCCTCGTACACGCCCAGCTGCCCGGCGTTGACGATGCCCATGCTCATGCCGGCCTTGATCGCGTGGTACAGGAACGCCGTGTGGATGGCCTCGCGCACCGGATCGTTGCCGCGGAACGAGAAGGAAATGTTCGACACCCCGCCGCTCACCTTGGCGTGCGGCAGCGCCTGCTTGATCCCGCGTGTGGCCTCGATGAAGTCCACGGCGTAGTTGTTGTGTTCCTCGATGCCGGTGGCGACAGCGAAGATGTTGGGATCGAAGATGATGTCCTCGGGCGGAAAGCCGACCTCCTTCACCAGCAGGTGATAGGCACGGGAGCAGATTTCGATGCGGCGCGACAGGCTGTCGGCCTGGCCTTGCTGGTCGAACGCCATGACCACGGCCGCCGCGCCGTAGCGCCGCACAAGCTTCGCTTGGCGCAGGAATTCGGCCTCGCCTTCCTTCATGCTGATCGAGTTCACCACCGGCTTGCCCTGCACGCACTTGAGCCCCGCTTCGATCACGCTCCACTTGCTGGAGTCGATCATGACGGGTACGCGCGATATGTCCGGCTCGGAGGCGATGAGGTTGAGGAGCAAGACCATGGCGGCCTTCGAGTCCAGCATGGCTTCGTCCATGTTCACGTCGATCATCTGCGCGCCGTTCTCTACTTGTTGGCGCGCGACGTTCAGCGCTTCGGCGTAGTTGCCGCCGAGGATCATGCGCGAGAAAGCCCGCGAGCCGGTGACGTTGGTGCGCTCGCCCACGTTCACGAACAGCGAGTCGTCGCCGATATTCAGCGGCTCCAGCCCCGACAACCGCAGCTTCTTCTCCACCTGCGGGACCAAACGCGGCGCGAACGGGCGCACCGCCTCAGCGATGGCCCGGATGTGCGCCGGGGTGGTGCCACAGCAGCCCCCGACGATGTTGAGAAAGCCCGCCTGCGCGAACTCGCGCAGGATCGACGCCATGTACTCGGGAGATTCCTCGTATTCCCCCATCTCGTTGGGCAGGCCGGCGTTCGGGTGCAGAGAGGTGTGGGTGTCGGTAATGCCGGCGAGCTCTTCGATATGTGGCCGCAGGTCCTTGGCTCCGAGCGCGCAGTTGAGACCCACCGAGAACGGCTTGGCATGTGCTACCGAGTTCCAGAACGCGCCCACCGTCTGACCTGACAGCGTGCGGCCCGAGCGATCGGTGATCGTGCCCGAAATCATCACCGGCAGATGCACGCCGCTGCGATCGAAATACTCGTCCAGGGCGAACAGCGCGGCCTTGGCGTTCAGCGTGTCGAAGATGGTCTCGACCATGATGAGATCGACGCCCCCCTCGACCAGGCCCGGCACGGCCTCGGAGTAGGCCGCCACCAGCTCGTCGAAGCTGGTGTTGCGGGCGCCGGGGTGGTTGACGTCGGGCGAGATCGAGGCGGTGCGATTGGTCGGGCCGAAAACTCCGGCCACGAAGCGCGGCTTTTCAGGCGTCCGGCGTGTGAACTCGTCGGCTGCCTCCCGCGCCAGTCGCGCGCCCGCCAGGTTCAACTCCCGCACCGTATCCTGCATGCCGTAGTCGGCCATGGAGATGCGGGTCGAATTGAAGGTGTTGGTCTCGACCAAGTCCGCCCCGGCCTCGAGATACGCAGCATGGATGCCGGCGATGATGCGCGGTTGCGTCAGCGTGAGCAGGTCGTTGTTGCCCTTCTGGTCGCAGGCATGGTCGTGAAACAGATCGCCGTGATAGGCATGCGCATCCAGCCTGTGCGTCTGGATCATGGTGCCCATGGCGCCATCCAGGATAAGGATGCGCTCCTTGAGCAGGCGATGGAGAAGGGCGGTGCGATCGTGAGCCATGAAACAAAAAACCCGGCCGCGTGCGCGGACGGGTTGCTAGTTACTCCCCGCGCTTTAGCGACATTTGTTAAGCGCCCGCAAGCTGCGATCAAATCGGCGCGATTGCCCCAAGATTAACGGGCTGCGCTGCCTCTGTCAATCGTGGTGACGGTTGCGCCCGCCCCTGCCCGAGGCCCTGGGACGCCCCTGTTGCCTAGTTCTGGCGCCGAGGGTGACCTTCACCCGTCCCGTTTCACCTTTCACTCACCCCAGACTCACGCCCAGCAGCCTGCCGATCACGAAGGTCAACGCGCCGGCTGCGCCGCCGATCAGCAGCATCCGCACGCCACCGCGCAACGCGCCCCTGCCGGTGAACAGGCTCAGCGTAGACCCCACCGCAAACAGCGCTGCTGCCGTGAGGCCGATGGAGACGTACAGTGTGTGCCCGCTCCTCCCGAACAAGAACGGGACGAGCGGGATGAGCGCACCCGCGGCGAAGGACAGGAACGAAAAGGCGGCAGCGCCCCACGGCGAGCCCAGTTCATCCGGGTTCAGCCCCAGCTCCTCGCGCGCCAGCGTGTCCAGCCCGAGCTCGGGGTCGGCGATCATGGAATCGGCCAGGCGCTTTGCCTCGTCCCAGCGCAAGCCGCGCGCTTCGTAGATCAGGGCCAGCTCCTTGGCTTCTTCGTCAGGGTATGCGCTTAGCTCGTCGCGCTCCAGCCCGATCTGGTATTCGTACATCTCGCGTTGGGACCGCACCGAGACATACTCGCCTGCCGCCATGGAGAAGGATCCGGCGAGCAAGCCGGCGACGCCGGACAGCAAGATGATGCCGGGGTCGGCGGCTGCCCCCGCCACGCCGAGTATCAGGCTCGCGTTGGACACCAGCCCGTCGTTGACGCCGAATACCGCCGCGCGCAAGTTTCCGCCGCCGGCCAGCCCTCGGTGCCGGCGCTCCAACCCGCTGGCCGCATCCGGCATCGGGTGGCCCGGGTCCCGGGAATACACCGACATGCCACGCACCTTCATGGCGGCCAGCATCGAGCGCATGTGACGCGGCCCGAGGCGGCGCGTGAGCCGCTCCACGATCCGTGTGCGCAGATCGGGCCGGTAGGCGGCGGGCACCCGGTTACCCGCTCTGCGCGCGGCCTCGGCCCAGATGCCCGATTGGCCGGCGGCCTCGCGCGCGAGCTCGGAGAACAGCCTTTCGCGCGCGGTCCCCTTCTCGATCTCGGCCAGCACCCGGTACAGGTGTGCCGAGCGTTGCTCCTCTTTCCAGCTCTGCAGTTCTTTCATTCGGATTCCGCTGCACCACGCACAGAGCGCGCAGCAGTGCGTCCTGTCCGTGGTCAGCTCTTGTCTATCCTTCGGTACTGGATTGCCTCGGCGACGTGTGTAGACAACACGCGTGCCGCGCCCGCCAGGTCGGCGATGCTGCGCGCGAGCTTCAAGATTCGGTGATAGCCGCGCGCCGACAGGCCCAGCCGGCTGATGGCTTGCTTCAGCAGCAGCTCGCCTTGGCTATCGGGCATGGCGTGCTGTCCCACTTCGCGCGGCGAGAGCTGGGCGTTGGGCTTGCCTTGGCGCGCGAGCTGGCGCTCGCGGGCCGCGCTGACGCGGGCCCGGATGCTCGGGCTCGGCTCCCCTTCGGGGCGTCCCGCGAGGTCCTCGAGCGGCACCGCGGGGACCTCGATGTGGATGTCGATCCGATCCAGTAGAGGTCCCGAGATGCGCCGTCGGTAGCGTGCTACCTGGTCGGGCGTGCAGTGGCATTTGCCGCTGTAGTGGCCTAGAAAGCCGCAGGGGCAGGGGTTCATCGCCGCCACCAGCTGGAAGCGGGCGGGAAAGTCCGCCTGGCGCGCTGCACGCGAGATGGTGATGCGGCCCGATTCCAACGGCTCGCGCAGCACCTCGAGCACATGGCGGTCGAACTCGGGCAGCTCGTCCATGAACAATACGCCGTGCATCGCCAGCGAGATTTCACCGGGCCGCGGCAGGCTGCCGCCGCCCACGAGCGCAACGCCAGAC
>JBGPOV010000015.1:0-51221 GCA_041488255.1 Gammaproteobacteria bacterium
CACATGCCGCGCGTGGTGGTGTTGACGCCTTCCACGTAATGCGCTGGACGAGTGCACACGTGGGTGTGGGCGTCGACGATGAAGTCGCTGCTCGCGCGCGCGAGCCGGATCGCTTCATTCTTGGCGTCGATGTCCGCAGCCTCGGCCTGACCGACCTCGAAGAACTTCATGCCGGTGACTTCGTTGGCGGCCAGCATCGCCGCCGGGAAGGCGAGAGACGACCTGAGGAAGTTGCGCCGGGACATGCCCGCCTTCGTCGCATAGCCGTCCATCTTTTCCGAGATCCGCGGCCCCATGTTCCCCGTGAGGAATAACGAGCTGCCGATTTCGTCGGCGTTGTAAGGATCCTTGGGAATATTCTCCAGGCCCTTGAAGTGCTGCAGGATATTGAACTCCATGAGATGTTCCTCCCGATTAGCTTTTTGTGCTGGTTGATAGCCAGGCGACGCGCTGCGGGATCTCCCCCAAGAGGCTCCTTCTGCGCGAGCCGCCTCGCCCGAACGGTAACCGCGTTCAAAGGCGAATCCACGCTACTCCCGCCGGCTTGACGTGTCAACGGCCAGCCGTGACGCTTCCCGCGCAGCTGTTGCTGTGCAGCAGCAGGCTTAGCTCTCGGCGCCAGGTCGCTCTCGCGGGCACCGACTTCCCAAACGACGGGCGCCTGAGCGCCCGGCCGCTAGGCCATGGACAAGGATGACCGGGGTGAACCCACTTGGACCGCCAGGCCAGCCGGACGGGCGCCTCAGCCCGCGACCAGCTCGGCCTTGGGTGCGAAGGCCTTCTCCATTTCCCGCCGCACTCGAACCGCGCTGTTCGATTCGTCGACAGCGACATCGCTCCAGCGCAGCGGCTGACCGGGAGCCACGCCCCTGACGAGCTTCCAGCCGTGCGCAAGGCCGAGCGGAAGTGCGCCGAGAGCGAGCGAGTCGGCCGCCGGCATGAGCTTGCCCACCACGGTGTAGCCGCCCTCGCCGTCGAGCAGCTCGCCGGGTCTCAGCTCGCGTTTCGCCGTAGCGACCGCGTCGGCGCGCCAACCCGTCGGGCAGCCCGTGGGTTCGCTGCGCACGGCCACGGACGCGACCGAGATCCCCATCTCCAGCCCGATCAGGTGCCAGCGCTTGTACAGGCAGGCATAGCGCCCGGATGGGTCGGTGCGCACGCCATACTCGGTGAAGCAGCGGCGGATGTACTCGGTCTCGCCTTCGAACACCACCCACACGCCGAAACGGATATCGTAGGGGATCGGCTGCCCATCGAGCTCCAGCGAAGATACGACTTCGACCTGGCCCTTGTGGTGCAGCTGCCCGCCTTCGGCGCGCGGGCGCATCACTGCGGGAATCTGGTCGACGCTCGCCGGCGGATAGGCCAAACCCTGGGGCGCGGGTGTCAGGCCCGTAGCGTTGCACACCGCTGTGCTCTCGATCGCCGGCTTGGAGCCGTCCAGGAACGAGTTGAACATCTTGGGGTTAAGGCCGCCGGTAGCAGCTTGCTCCGGCGTGAGCCCGTAATAGCCCCATACCGTCTCCGGCGTGGACTGGGCGAAGTGCGGCAGCCACTTGTGCCCGCGGCCGGCTGCCACGACGTTGAATCCGGCAGCTCGCGCCCAGTCAACCAGGTCGCAGATCAGCGCTGGCTGGTCGCCGTAGGCCAGGCTGTAGACGACGCCCGCGTCCTGCGCGCGGCGTGCCAGCAGCGGCCCGCAGAACGCGTCCGCTTCGACCGTGACCATGACCACGTGCTTGCCGTGCCGGAACGCGGCGAGCGCGTGGTCGACGGCAGCGATGGGGTTGCCGGTGGCTTCGACGACGATGTCGATCTGCGGATGCGCAACCAGCGCCTGCCAGTCGTCGCCCACGTGAGTGGCGCCGGACGCGAACGCTGCGTCGAGCGAGGGCGCGGCGTAGCGCGGCGCCGGCCAACCCACCCGCTCGAGATTCGCTCGCGCGCTGGCGGGGGCCAGGTCGGCGATGCCGGCCAGATGCACGCCGGGTGTCTTGGGCACCTGCGCCAGATACATGGCCGCGAACTTCCCGGCGCCGATCACGCCCACTTTGACGGGCCTGCCTTGCGCTGCGCGCTCGCGCAGCTTGGCGTAGAGGTTCATACCCGCCTTGCGCTCATGCGGCGAGCAGCGGCTTGAGCGCCGATTCGGGCGTACCGTCCTTCCAGGGCAGGGCGACGTCGTAGTCCTTCAACAAGCAATCGTCGGGCAGGCACTGGATCGGAGTGAAGTCGCGGTGGGCGATGTACTCCGGGCGCTTGAAGCGGCGGATGTGGTTGGACACCGCGCACAGGCTCAGGTACACGTTGATGCGGTTCCAGGGCGACAGGTTCGAGGTCGACGCGTGCACGAGGCACGAGTGGAACAGGATCATCGACCCCGGCGGTCCTTTGGGGGCGACGATGCCGCCGCGCTCGACCAGCTTGCGGATGGTGTCGTGGTTGATGGTCCACAGCGGATAACTGGTGGTGGACAGGTCGTGTTCGGCTTCGAGCACGCCCAGCTCGTGGCTGCCGGGGATGAACATCAGCGGCCCGTTGAACTCGTTGACCTCGTCCAGAAAGATGGCGACGTTCATGGCGCGCGGCTCGGGCATGAGATCGTCGTTCTTCCAGGTGCCGAAATCCTGGTGCCACTGCCACACGTCGCCGTCGAAAGCCATCTTGCCGTTGATCTTGAACTGGTGCATGTAGACCGGCTCGCCGAACACATCCACCACCGGCTCGACCATGCGCGGGTGGCGGGCGAGCCGGGCGAAGGGATAGCTGTACATATGCGCGGCGAAGTTGGTGCGCACCGCATCGCTGCCTTTCTCGCGTACATTCTCCGGCCGATGCCGCGCGTAGAGCCCGGGGACCTCATGATTCAAGACCTGGATCTCCTCAGGCGTAAACAGGCTGGGGAAGAACAGGTAGCCGTCGCGCTCGAACAGTTCGATCTGTGTTGGCGTCAGTTTCATGGCGTGCTCTCCTTGGCGGGTCTGGCGTTCCGACCGACGCCTGTTGGTGAAAGTATACCCCTCGCTGGCGATCGCCCGCATCCTCTACCCTCTCGAGCAGAGATAAGGTCCCTCTCCCCCCGGGAGAGGGCAGGGTGAGGGCGGCGGCGCAAGACGTTCGGGAGAGAGCCTGCCCCGGACTGGATCCGGGGGTGGCGCCTCGCGCCGGGTGAGGGTGGATTGCGGGGCGTGCGTTAGCTTTTCTTGCGACTCTCTATACAATTGCGGCCAACGCTACCACGGGAGGGTATTCGATGGCGACAACCGGCAAGGCGGCAGTCTTAGCCTCGGCGGTCGACGACCGCACGCAGCTCAGACGCGCTGTCATTGCGAGCACCGTGGGCACCACGATCGAGTGGTACGACTTTTTTCTCTATAGCACCGTCACCGGACTGGTTTTCGCCAAGCTGTATTTCCCGAAATCCGATCCTCTGGTGGGGACGCTCCAAGCGTTCGCAATCTATGCGGTCGGGTTCGTCGCGCGGCCGGTGGGTGCCGCGATCTTCGGACACTATGGCGATCGCATCGGCCGCAAGTCCACGCTCATCGCAACGCTCCTGCTGATGGGCGTGGCCACCTTCTTGGTCGCCTTCGTACCCACCTATGAGGAGATCGGCATCTGGGGCGCAGTGTTGCTGACCCTCCTGCGCTTCATTCAAGGCATCGGGGTCGGAGGCGAATGGGGAGGCTCGGTCCTGATGTCGATGGAGTGGACCAAGACCAACGCCCATCGCGGCTTCGTCGCCTCCTGGCCGCAGTTCGGCGTCCCGGCCGGTCTGTTTCTAGCCAACCTGGCGGTGCTGGCGTTCAGCGAGATCTCCGGCGACCGCTTTCTGGCCTGGGGCTGGCGCATCCCATTTTTTCTGAGCATCCTGCTGGTGGTGATCGGACTCTACATCCGGCTCAACATCCTGGAGACGCCGGTCTTCGCGCGCCTGGTGTCCGAGAACAGGATCGAGCGCGCTCCCATGCTCGAAGTGATCAAACGGCAGCCGAAGCAGATCATCCTCTCCGCGCTCGCGCGGATGGGCGAACAAGCGCCCTTCTACATCTTCACCGCATTCGTTTTCACCTATGGGACCACGGTTCTGGGCGTCACGCGCGACCTCCTGCTCACCGCGCTCCTGACCGCCTCCGTGCTGTCCTTCTTCACGATCCCGTTCTCGGGGCACTTGTCTGATCGGATCGGTCGCAAACGCATGTATCTCATCGGAGCAGCGGTAACGGGTGTGTTTGGCTTCGTCTACTTCGCACTGCTCAATACGGTGGTACCCGGATGGATCTTTTTGGCCATCGTGCTCTCGTTGGTGCCGCACGACATGATGTACGGGCCACAGGCCGCGCTGATCGCGGAATCCTTCACCGGGCGACTGCGCTACAGCGGCGCATCGCTGGGCTATCAGTTGGCGTCCGTCATCGCCGGCGGTCCGGCGCCGCTGATAGCGGCGTGGTTGTTCGCACAGTACCAGTCCGGCTACGCCATCGCTGCCTACATCCTGTTCTGCGCGATCCTCAGCTTGATCTCGGCCTCCATGCTCGAGGACTATACCAACCGAGACATCTCGCACGATTACGATCGGACTTGACCGGCCGGTGCGCCGCCACATTCACCCGCGATAGCGGTATGCTGCCGGGTGCAACGCTCCTAGAGCGCACGACGATCGACTGCCAATGAACAAACATCGAGCTGGAGGACACATTATGTTGGCCCGGATTGCTCTGGCATTTTGCGCGTCGCTGCTGCTTGCCGCAAACGCGGACGCCGTGGAACCCATCAAGATCGGCGTCATTAACATGCTGACCGGGCCGTTCGCCGAGGGAGGAAGCTTCCAGGTGAACGGCTTACAGCTCGCTCTAGAGGACGTCAATAAGGCGGGCGGCATACTGGGGCATCCTGTCGAGCTGCGCACCGAAGACAACGCCAGCACCAATCCCGGTACCGTGCTCGCTTTCTCCAAGCTCTTCACCGATCCCGCGATCAAAGCGATCGTCGGGCCGATTGCCAGCACGCAGATTCAGGCGGCTTCGCCCGCCATCGCGAAAGCAGGCGTTCCCACCATGATCGGCGGCACCGACCCCAGCCTCACGCGCGTGAACAACAAGTGGGTGTTTCGTGCTCGACCCAACGATCTGTACTCGTCCAAAGTCATCGCGGACTTCGGCGTCAACACGCTGAAGCTCAAGAAGTGGGCGATAGTCCATGCCACCGACGCGTTCGGCCAGGGCGGGGCGAAGGCGCTCACCGAGGCACTGCAAGCGCTCGGCGTGACGCCCATCCTCGATCAGGGCTACACCAGTAACTCGCAGGACTTCGCTCCGATCGTGCTCGCCATCAAGAAATCCGGCGCCGAGGTGCTCGGGACCTATATGACGGTTCCGGCCGATCAGGCGATCTTTGCGAAGCAGTTGCGCCAGCTCGGTGTGAACATTCAATGGGTGGGATCGCCGACCACTGCAGCGGTAACCACTCGAAATCTGGCGGGCGAAGCGCTGTACGGTACTTATGCAGTTGCCGATTTCAACGCGGAAGCCAATGAGGCAGCGCGTGAATTCACCCAGAGATATCGCGAGCGCTTCGGCATCTATCCGGACAACTTTGCCAGCTGGTCATACGACGCGCTGCTTATCCTCGCACTAGCCATGAACAACGCGAATAGCACCGAACCCGAAGCCGTCCGCAAGGCGATCCTCGCCATCAAAGGTTATAAGGGCCTCGAAGGCACGTACGAGTTCGATGTCAGAGGCGACGGCTTGCACGGCTACAACGTGGTGAAGAATGAGGGCGGAAAGATCGTGTTCATCAAGCGAGTCGATTTCCCGATCGAGTGACCTTACCGACTTGAGATGATGACGGCTCCGATGTCATTGGCAAGTTGTGTTACTCGTTCGTTCGGTTTGCGCGGGCCGCAGGCGGCTGGCACGAAGGCGAGCACCTGGAGTGGCGGCCAGAAACCCGGACCGCGAAGCCAAGCGTGATCCTAGATCGTGGGGTACCCTCACCGTGCGCACTTTCCTATCGGGCCGCGAGCGACGCACTGTAGAGGCGTTCGCGGATGTCTTCATCGAGGGGCAGGACGAGACGCTGACGCCGGCGGAGATCGCGGCAAACGTCGACGCGCAGCTCGGCCGCGTGCAGTCTAAGCGCAAGCGGAGCCTAAGGCTGGTCCTTTGGGTGATCGAGTACGTGGTACCCCTGTTGTCTCTGCGCGGGCCATTCTCGCGCCTGTCCCGTGCCACTCGCCGGCAGATCATAGAGAAGCACCTTGTGGGGCCTCGAGCGGGCCGGCTGATGCACAATCTGGCCAAGGTCCGCACCCTGTTCCTGGTCGGCTACTACGGCGATACCCGCGTGTTCCCGAGCATCGGCTTCCGCGCGCCGGCGCAGCAGTCCCGCTACAAACCCGGCGAGCTGAGCCCTTTGGGTAGACCGGAGCTGGCGGTGCAGCCGCCAGCGGCGGGAGAAACGACGATCCAGGCCGACATCTGCGTGATCGGCTCCGGAGCTGGTGGGGCGGTGGTCGCCGCCCTGGCCTCCGTCCATGGCGCGCGGGTCGTGCTGCTCGAAGAGGGCCGCTATGTTCGCACCGCCGAGCTTGCCAACGATGAGCCGACCATGTCCGCCAAGCTCTACAAAGAGAGCGGGCTGCAGACCACGGTCGACCTCGAGATGACGATCCTGCAGGGGCGCGTCCTCGGTGGCACGACTTTCATCAACAACGCGATCTGCTTCCGGATCGAGGACCCCACATTGGCCCCGGGGCGCGACACGCTCGCGCAGTGGGCAGCCTTCGGCGCCCGGGTGGAGCGTGACAAGCTGCATGCCTCGTACGATCGGGTCGAGCACGCGATCCGGGTCCGCCCGCTACCCGAGACGCTGGCCCCGACTCAGGCGAACGATCCCGCGGGACCCAACGGCGACGCGCTGCTGCGCGGCTGGCGGACGCTCTGCGAGCGAGGCATCGCCAGCCAACCGTTCCGCAGCGGCCTGTTCCGCCTCAACCTCAACCAGTGCCTGACCTGCGGCTACTGCAACTTCGGATGCCCGTACGAGCGACGCATGTCGACATTGGAGACCTTCATTCCGGAGGCGATCTCCCACGGTGCGAGGGTCGTCCCTGAATGCCATGCGATTCGGATCGAGACGCGGGGCGACCGCGCCACCGGCGTCCGCGCAACGATGGCCGACGGTCGGCCGCTGCGGATCGAGGCAGACACCGTCGTGGTCGCCTGCGGCGCAATCGGATCGAGCGTGCTGTTGCTCAAGAGTGGAATTGAACGCAACGTAGGGACGCGCTTCTCCTTCAACGCAGCGACGCCGGTGCTGGCGCGGTTCCCGGATCGGCTCGATGGCTTCCAGGGCCTGCAGATGACCGGGTTCGTGGACTTCGGCGAGTACATCCTCGAGAGCCTGTTCAATCCGCCGATGACGACGTCGGTGACGATGCCGGGATGGTTTGCGACCCACTTCGAGCGGATGCGGGACTACGGGCGGCTCGCCACCGCTGGCGTCGTGGTTGGGACCCAGCCGAACGGCCGGGTGAAGCGCTGCGGTGCGCTCCGCGACCTGTTCGGACCGGTGGATTACCGGATGGCGCAGCCCGACCTCGAGGCGATGAAGCGCGGCATCGCAACGCTCGCCCAGATCTATTTCGCGGCCGGCGCCGAGGCGGTGTTCCCCAGCACCTTCCTCGACCACGAGCTACCAGCGAGCCGATTCGCCCCCTCCGGCGCCCTCGACCGGGAAGCGATCATCCGGTACATCGCCACGAGCATCCGGGAGCCGGCGGACCTCACCCTCAACTCGGCGCACCCGCAGGGCGGCAACCCGATGAGCGACCGCCCCGACCTCGGCGTGGTCGACAGTTCCTTCCGGGTGCACGGCTTCGCCAATCTATTTGTCGCCGATGCCAGCGTATTTCCCACCAGCATCGGGATCAACCCGCAGCTTACGGTCATGGCGCTTGCCGATTACGCCTGGCACAACTGTATCTCGCAGGTTCGCGAGAGGAGAGCATGAAAGTCGGGTACCGCAAGACGTGGAAGAACCACACCGGGAACCAGTCGATCCAACCGCTGCGCCTGTGCGTGCCAGAGACGCTCGACGACGTGGTGCAAATCGTGAAGGAAGCGGAGGAGCTGCGCTGCACGGTACGGGCCGTGGGGTCGGGCCATTCGTGGTCGGACGTCGCTCTGACCTCCGGATTCCTCGTCGACACCTCCGCACTCAGCCGCGCGCTCGATCTCGAACTCGGGCTGTTCCGATCCGGTATCGACTCGGCCGCCCTGGTCCATGCGCAGGGCGGGATACCACTCCGAGCGCTCAACGACTACCTTGATTCGCGCGGGCTAGCGCTCTCCAACATGGGCGGCTACGACGCGCAGACCGTGGCGGGCGTGATCTCCACGGCGACGCACGGATCCGGGGTCGCCTTCGGCCCGATCGCCGACAGCATCCGCTCCCTCGACCTCGTCGCCGGGGGCGGCCGGGTGTTCCGGATCGAGCCTACCGACGGGCCTACCCACCCGGCTGCCTTCGCGGCCCGCTATCCCGGTCGCATCCTGAAGCAGGACGACGACTGGTTCCACACCGTGGCCGTCGGGATGGGCTGCACCGGCATCATCTACGCTGCCGTCATCGCGGTCGAGCCCAAGTTCTGGCTCAAGGAAGTGCGGGTCCTGCGCACTTGGTCGGAAGTGGCGGCCGATCTGCGTTCCGGCAAGCTGCTGCGTGACAACCGTCATTGCGAGGTTTACTTCAACCCTTATCCCGTAGAGGGAGAGCACCGTTGCGTGGTCACCACCCGCAACCCGGTGCCGCCACCGCAGGGGCTGCCGAAGGACAAGCTCGAGCGCCATCCGCTCACTGAGATCGCGGCGGCATTGCCGCTGGTGCACCGGATCGTTCACCTTCTGTTCGGCTGGCTGCCCAGGATCACGCCCGAGATCATCAACAACGCGCTCGAATCGCTGGTGGACGACGGCTACACCAACGTGAGTTACAAGGTGCTCAACATCGGGGCAGCGAACAAGATGCCGGCGTACTCGATGGAGATCGGTGTCCCGATCGACCGCGCCGTGGACGCAGTGGAACGCATCCAAGCGATCGCCGAGCAGCGTCGGAAGATCGGTGACGTCTACCACACCTCGCCCATCTCGCTGCGCTTCGTCAAGGCTTCGCCCGCCTTTATGTCGATGATGCATGGACGCGACACGATGATGATCGAATTGATCATGATGACCGAGACGAAGGGCGGGTTCGAGTTGCTCGGCGCCCACGAAGAAGCGCTGTCCGAGCTGGGCGGCCGGCCGCACTGGGGTCAGGTCAACTACTTGGCCGGCGGCCACGAGCTGATCCGTTCGATGTAC
This sequence comes from Gammaproteobacteria bacterium, assembly GCA_041488255.1. Classification (GTDB taxonomy): domain Bacteria; phylum Pseudomonadota; class Gammaproteobacteria; order Burkholderiales; family SHXO01; genus SHXO01. The sequence continues at coordinate 9,366 of JBGPOV010000015.1, forward strand.
CCGAGATTCGATACCTGGCTCGACGTCGTGCGCCAACTTGACCCGAGGGGGACGTTTGACAGCCCGTTCACCAAGCGGGCCGGGATAACTCGCCGCGGCTTTTTGCCGTAGCCGGTGTCCGTGCTGGCAATGCGGACGTCCCTCGAGCCGGCCGATAGCTTAGAATCGCGGGTGCGCGGGCTGGGTAGCGCATCCGTCTCGCCCTGCCGGCTGGGTCAGGAGCCATGCGAGGTTGCGAGCCGTGCTCGTATCCCGAAACAGCGCCCGGCCTTCCGCCGCTATCTGGCCCCCTCACATAGGATCGATCCAATGACCAAATTCGGTATCGGCCAAGCGTTGACGCGACGCGAAGACCAACGGCTCATCACTGGCACGGGCCAGTACATCGACGATCTGTCGCTTCCCAACGAAGTCCACATGGCGTTCGTGCGCTCTCCCCACGCGCACGCACGCATCGTTTCGATCGACGCAGCGCCTGCCAAGGCGGCGCCCGGCGTCACCGCAGTGCTGACCGGCGCTGAGATGGCCAAGGACGGTATCGGCGCATTCCCGCTTGGACCCGGGCTGGTGGGCGCCGACGGAAAGCCCGCCGGCGCGCCGCCGTACTACTCGCTCGCGGTCGACGAGGTCCGATTCGTCGGCCAGGCAGTGGCCGCGGTGATCGCACAAACGCGCTTACAAGCCGAAGACGCGGCCGAGCGGGTGGCCGTGGAATATCAGGAGCTTCCTGCGGTGACGACGATCGAAGATGCGCTCGCGAAGGGTGCGCCGCAGGTCTGGCCAGAAGAGGCGCCGGGCAACGTGGCGGCGCAGATGCAGTGGGGCAAGCCGGATGCCTGTGCAGCGGCGTTCGCCAAGGCCAAGCACGTCACCAAGCTGTCGCTTTACAACCAGAGGCTCATCCCGGTGACCATGGAACCGCGCGGCAGTATCGCGGAGTTCGACAAAGCGAGCGGCCGCGTCACACTGCATACGAGCTGCCAGAACCCGGCCGGCCTGCAGCAGACGCTGGCGGAAGCCATCCTGAAAGTGCCGATGGATCGGGTGCGTGTGCGTGTCCCGGACGTAGGTGGCGGGTTCGGCATGAAAACCATGCTGTACCCGGAGGACGCCGTATGCGCCTACGCGGCCCGCAAGCTCGGCCGGCCGGTGCATTGGTGCGCCAGCCGCAGCGACGAATTCCTGGCCGGCACGCATGGGCGCGACCAGACCAACCACGCGGAGCTGGCGTTCGACGCCGACGGCAAGATCCTGGGATTGAAGGTCGACATCGTGGGCAACGTGGGTGCCTATGGCAGTAGCCCCGGTGCGATCATCGTGCTGGCGATCGGGCCGAAGGTCATCACCGGCGTGTACCACGTTCCTACGCTGGATCTGCGCGCCCGCGCCGTACTGACCCATACCAATCTGGTCTCGGCTTATCGCGGAGCGGGGCGGCCGGAGGCCATCTTTCTCATCGAGCGCCTGATGGATCAGGCCGCGGCGGAGATGGGCATGGACCAGGCGGAGCTGCGCCGGCGCAATCTGATTCCGGCCAGCGCGATGCCTTACACCACGCCGATGGGCGAGACCTTCGACAGCGGCAACTTTGCGCATATTCTGCAGCGCATCCTCACTCAGGCCGACTGGAACGGATACCCGCAGCGACGCGAAGAGTCGCGCAAGCGCGGCCGGATGCGTGGCCGAGCCCTGTCCTCCTTCCTGGAGTGGACCGGTGTAGTGCACGAGGAGAGCATTACCCTGGACGTCGAGGCGGACGGGCGCGTCGTCGTGCGCACGGCGATGCAGGCGATGGGCCAGGGCATCGAGACCAGTTACGTGCAGATCATCGCCGACACGCTCGGCATCGACCCCGAGCGCATCGTCATCATGCAAGGTGACAGCGACATCGCCCAGGGGTTGGGCAGCATGGGCAGTCGTTCGCTCTACATCGGCGGCTCGGCCATGTTCACGGCATCGAATGACGCGATCGAGAAGGGCAAGCAGCTCGCCGCCGAAGAGCTGGAGGCCGCCGGCCCGGACATCGCGTATCGCGACGGCCGCTTCACGGTGGCCGGCACCGACCTCGGCATCGGCCTGTTCGAGCTCGCCGGCCGGCAGCCGCAAAAACGCATCGCGATCTCGACGCTGCAGAAGGTCGGTGGTCCGTCCTGGCCGAACAGCTGCCATGTGTGCGAGGTCGAGGTCGATCCCGAAACCGGCACCACCGACGTCGTTCGCTACACCACGGTCGACGATGTCGGCCGAGTGGTCAACCCGATGATCGTCGCCGGCCAGGTCCACGGCGGCATCACGCAGGCGGTCGGGCAGGCCCTGTTGGAGGACGCTCGCTACGACCCCGAAAGCGGGCAGCTCGTTACCGGCTCGTTCCTCGACTACTGCATGCCGCGCGCGGACAATGTTCCCAGCTTCTCCACCTTCACCGACGAATCATCGCCGTGCAAGATCAACCCGCTGGGAGCAAAGGGCGTGGGCGAGCTCGGCACCGTGGGGGGCACACCGACGGTGATCAACGCGTTGATCGACGCGCTTCGGCCGCTCGGCGTCAAGAGCATTGACATGCCCGCCACGCCCGAGCGGGTCTGGCGCGCGATCCGCGCCGCACAGGGCGCGTAGTGGGCGGCGAAACGTACACGCTCTCAATGTAGCATCGGGCCCAACGTCCGCTCGACAGGGTGTTGAAAGGCGCCGTTCGCGCTGAGCGCAGTGGCGTTAGCCACGGAGTCGAGGCGTTCAGTCCATTGATCGGGCGGCCAATCATGTTCCGACTGCGCTGCCCGGACCTTGTCCTGCGAAATCGAAGGGCTCAACACGAACGGCCTACGAGGCGTCTTTCGGCAGAGTGGCAGAGTGTCAGCGCATTCCCGCCTTGACCGCCTGCAGGCACGCCTGGGCCCGTTCGAGCGCAGGGTGCAGGGGTAAAGCGACTAGCTCCGTCATCTGCTCGGCGCCGCAAGCCGCTGGGCTGCCGGCCTGGGCCAGCCAGGCGGCGAAGTCCTTCGAGGCGAGGAACTGTCTGGCCCGCCCCAGCCAGTCCTCGCCGTCGCGCTGGTTGAGCCTGTCGTGCGCGTCCTGCTCCTGTTTGCGCTTGGCGTAGTCCCGGGCCCACGCGTTGTGTTTCTCGACGCGCGTACTGATTTCCGCCTGCCGCGCGTGAACCTCCGATCGCTCGTCCTCGAGCATGTTCGCCTGGTCACGCAGCTGTGCGAGCCGCGTGTTGCAGGCTTCTAACAGCGCTTTGTCTCCGGTCTGGCCGACGCACTGCGTGCGGAGCGCCTGTGCGCTCTCGTTGTGCTCGTCCATCGCAGCGTTGAACTGCGTGATGTCCCGGTTCAGGGCCTGCACCTCCTCGCGCAGCGCTGCGTCCGAGGCCGCGACCTCGAGGCCTTCCTGCGCCAGCAGCTTGGTCGCAGGCGCGAGCGCTTGGGCCTCCTCCAGGATCAGGTCCCCCTCCTGCACCAGGGCGTCCAGCCGGAGCTGATCCGCCTGCACGAGTACAGTGTGGGCGACCAAAGCGGCTGCACCGGCCCAGATCAGCAGGCCGCGCGCGGGCGTGGATGTCGTGAGCTTACCCGCAGGCGCGGACATGCTCATTTCGCACGAGAAAGGGACGCCGGCATGATAGCTCCGAGGCGGGGGTGTCGACGCCCGCCGGCAGGCTTCGGCGTGAGATAATCCGCCCGCTCGAGCGCAGCGGCCGAACTGACCTCGCGCCCGCCGGATGGACCCGCTCGACTACATGGAGTAACGACATGCGCCTGCCCGCGGTGCTGGGTTGGCTGGTACTGGTTGCCGTGCCCGCTGCCGGTGCCCACGCCGCCGACTGGGACCATGACGCGAACATCTCTGGCGGGGTCGAAGCGCTCGTCGCGGCTTACCGCGCAGGCGGGATTAAACTCGCCGCAGGGTTGAGCCGCGCCTGCTATGCGAGCATCGACGGCGCAGGCAAGCTCGACGTTCGGCTGCAACGATTGGAGTACTGCGCCGGCATCGACTTCTCGGGTTACCTGGTCGACCGGCGCGACGCCGAGGCCAACGGCACGGCCCGCAGCGAGTTCTTCAGTTCCCAGATGCTGATGCTTCGGCTCGAAAAGCTGGAGGAGTTCGTTCCCGACCCGGGCACCCAGCAGCGAATCTTACGTGCCTGGGGCAGTGCCACCGCCGACGCACTGCAAAAGCAGCTGCAGTGAATCGCCCCGCGGGGCTGCGCAGCGGGCAGCGCGAAGCACAGCCGGTGCGGAACGGCCGATGCGTACGCCTCGAGCCAGCCGATCCGCACCCGCACGCCGTGCCGCGGATCATTCCTCTATTATTTGCTCTTGTCCTCTACCGGCGCTCCGCCGGACAGCTCCCCGGACCAGTTGTAGCTGGCGACCTTACCCGCCTTATCGAAGCGGATCTGCAGCAGCTTGAAACGCGACTTCTCGGCGCTGGTGGGGCTGCCGCTGCCGTAGTAGTAGGTCCACTGGTCGTACAGGCTCCCGTCGGCTTCCACCACGAGCCCCTTCCCCATCGGCGGCCCGAGCAGGGCTTGCACCTGCGCCAGGTCCGACGTCCCCGGCCGGACTTCCTGCGAGAACTTTGCGTAGTTGAACTCGCGGCCTACCTGCATGCTCGTGCAACCGGCCATCAGGGCCAGCGCTGCGAGCGCGGAAATGACGATGTAACGCAACGGGATACGGTTCGTCTTCACGGTCTGCTCCTCGGTCTGAACGAATGCGCCGAAACCGATCGGTGTCGCTGTTCGGGCCAGTCTACGCCCGTTGTTCAGAGCCTGAAGCGACTGGAAGGTTCCTCGCGTCGCCATGCAGTGACGCGGGGCGGATGCGCCGCCCCGAGCCCGAGACCGAGCCGGGGCGCGCGAACGCCTCGACCGATCAGCCCTTCACATCGGCCGCCACCCGCATGCGCACGATCTTGTCGGGGTTGTCGACCAAGCCGTTCGCCCCCGCGTCGCCTTTCTTGATCTTGTCCACGTACTCCATGCCCTTGATCACTTGCCCCCATACCGTGTACTTGCCATCCAGGAATGGTGCGGGCGCGAAGCAGATGAAGAACTGCGAGTCAGCGCTGTCGGGGCTCGCCGCGCGCGCCATGCCGACGGTGCCGCGCACGAATGGCGCCTTGGAAAACTCAGCGGGCAGCTTCACACCCGAGCCGCCGGTGCCGGTACCGGTCGGATCGCCGCCCTGGGCCATGAAGCCGTCGATCACGCGGTGGAACACGATGCCGTCGTAGAACCCCTTGCGGGCGAGCTCTTTGATGCGCGCAACGTGCTTGGGCGCCAGGTCGGGGCGCAGCTCGATCACGACGCGGCCGTCTTTCAGATCGAGGTAGAGGGTGTTCTCGGGGTCGGGTGCAGCCGCGTTGGAAGCAAGCGCGAGGGCAGCGGCGAACAGCAGCAAGGCGGTCTTGAGAGTAGGCATCGGTCCGGGCGTGGTTGGTTCACGGGACCGTTAGTGTACAGCAGCGTCGGCCGCCGCCGTGTACAGTGCGGCGCACTGCGGCGATACTAGTGGATTAGCGCTACACTCTCCCGCCTCTGCAGCGCTCCGGACCGACGCAGCCTGTGAACAAGCCCCGCAAGACCGCCGACCTGCGCAGGGATCACGCGCGCGAAGGCCTGGACGAAAAGAACGTCTTACGCGACCCCTACGAGCAGTTCGAGGGCTGGTTCGACGAGGTGCTGCGCGCGAAGCTTCCCGAGCCGAACGCGATGATCCTGGCCACCGCGGACGCCGAGGGCCAGCCCTCCGCACGCACCGTGCTGCTCAAGGGCTACGATACCCGCGGTTTCGTCTTTTTCACCAACTATGACAGCCGCAAGGGACGCGATCTGGCACACAACCCCCGCGCGACACTGCTGTTCTTATGGCTGGAGCTGGAGCGCCAGGTGCGCCTGGAAGGCCGCGTCAGCAAGATATCCGCGCAGGAGTCCGACGCGTACTACATCACCCGGCCCGTAGGCAGCCGGCTCGCGGCCTGGGCTTCGCCTCAGAGTGAGGTGATGTCGGACCGCGCATCCATCGAGGCGCGTTTCGCCGAGGCCGCGCGCGTGCACGGGGACGATCCCCACCGCCCGCCCTACTGGGGCGGGTATCGGTTAGCGCCGGACTGCTTCGAGTTTTGGCAAGGTCGTCCCAGCCGCCTGCACGACCGCGTGCAGTATCGGAGCGACGGCGCCGGCTGGGTGATCGAGCGGCTCGCGCCCTGATCACCGGCCAGTAATGCGGCGCCAGCCGGTCGATCGCCGCGATCCGGATCGAGCAGCGCCGCCGGCTAGCTTTGCTGCCTCAGCCCGGCGAACGCCTCATCCACGATGTCGAGAGTCCGGTCCACGTCGGCGTCCGTGTGCGCGATGGAGATGTAGAACTTCTCGTTCGGGTTGACCAGCAGGCCGCGCTTCATCAACTCGATCGCCCAGCGCCAGCCGAGGTCCTTGTCGTGGGTGGTGAGATCCATCCAGGTGCGCAGCGGTTTGCGCTCGGTGAAGCGGATGCCCCACACCGCGTCTTCGCCGGGCGCCTGCACCGCAAAGCCGTGGCGCTGCCCGGCCTCCACCATCCCGGCGCGAAGGCGCGAGCCGATGCGGTGCAGGTGCTCGTACACGCCGGGCTGTGCGAGTGTGTCGAGCGCTGCGAGGCCGGCGGCTGCGCACACCGGGTTGCCGTTGAGCGTGTTGGTCGCCCACACCACTTCGGCCCGGGGGCGGCGGCGCGCGTCGAGCATCGACATGATCTCGGCCTTGCCCACGATCGCGGCCATCGGGAAGCCGCCGCTGATCGCCTTGCCGTAGCAGGCGAGATCGGGCACCACACCATAGCGCTCCTGGGCGCCGCCCCACGCGATACGAAAGCCGGTGACGATCTCGTCGAAGATGAGCACGATGCCGTGCTTCTTCGTCACCTCGCGCACCGCCTGCAGGAAGCCTGGCTCGGGCACCAGCACGCGCTGCAACGGCTCCACGAGCACCGCGGCGAGCTCGGACGCGTGGCGCTCGATGATGTCCACTGCGCGCGCAGTCTCGTTGAAAGGCGCCACCAGCACGGTGTCGCCGATCTGCGCGGGAACGCCCACCGAGTCGGGCCGCGCCCTGGGATACTCGGAGGGCTGGCTCGGCACGGTGCCCCACAGGCCGTAGTCGAGCATACCGTGCCACGCGCCCTCGAACTTCAGCACCTTGTTGCGCTTGGTCCAGGCGCGCGCGATGCGTAAGGAGTAGAACGTCGCCTCCGTCCCCGATCCGGTGCAGTGCACTACCTCGCCGCAGGGAACGGCTTCGACCAGCCGCTTCGCTAGGCGGATCTCCGGCTCATTGAGAAAAAAGTACGTGGTCCCCTTGGGAAGCTGAGCCGCGACCGCCTCGGTGATCGCGGGGTGGGCGTGCCCGAGCAGCGCCGGTCCAGAGCTCAGGTGGTAGTCGAGGTATTCCCGGCCCGCCACATCCCAGACGCGGCTGCCCTCGCCGCGCTCGACGACGAGGTTCAGCTCGGGCGGCAGAACGAAGAGCCCGGTGCCGCCGCCGGCGAGGTACTTGCCTGCCAGGGCGAGGAGCTCGGCTTGTCGCGCAGCGTCCATCATGCTTCCCTTTTGATCCACTCGTTGTACCGTGCGCGCACCTCTGGTGTGGGCGGATAGGTGCCAATCAGCGGCCGGCCGCGCTCGATCTCCTCGGTTACGAAGCGCTCGAACTGCTCCATCTCCAGCGCCTCGCGCGAGACCTCCTCGGCCAGATGGCGCGGGATGATGATCACCCCGTCGGCATCGCCGACCACGACATCGCCCGGATACACCGCCACACCGCCGCACCCGATGGGGGCGTTGTACTCCACCGCGTGGTGGCGGGCCAGGTTCAGCGGCGCCGCCGCTCCAGCGCAGTAAACAGGAAAGTCCATGCGCGCGATCTCGTCGCTGTCGCGCAGGCAGCCGTCAGAGACGAGCCCGGCCGCGCCGCGCACCTTCAGGCGCATGGTCAAGATGCCGCCACCCGACGCCGCGCGCGTGTCGCCGCGGCAGTCGATCACCAGCACGTGGCCCGCGGGCGTGGTGTCGAAGGCCTTGCGCTGCGGATGCTCGGGATTCTCGAACACGCTCACCTGGTCCAAGTCCTCACGGCACGGGATGTTGCGCAGCGTGAAGGCCTCGCCGACCATGTTCGCCCTGGCCGCGCTCATGCGCTTGATGCCATGCAGCCAGGTGTTGCGCAGCCCACGCTTGAACAGGAGGGTGCTCAGCGTCGCGGTGCTCACTGTCCGCAACCGCTCTTTCGCTTCGGTCGATAGCGCATCCATCGTTTCTCTCTCATCGGGATCGTTGCTAGGACGCCCTTCTCCCTCTGGGACAACACGCGCCGCAGGCGCTTGTTGCGGCGGAGGCTAACATCGCTTGCGATGTTAAGGGCGCTTGCGCCCGGCCGGAGCCACAAGGGATGGGGATGAGGGCATTATCGGCCATCTGCGCGCAGCGTGACCAGGCTCTCGAGCAGCGCGCGATCCTGGCGCAGTTCGGCGCTCGCGCCGGTGTGAAGCACCCTGCCGCGCTCGAGCACGATGGTCTGATCGCACAGCCGCAGCGCCGCGTCGACATGCTGCTCGACCAGCAGGACCGCGATGCCCTCGCTCTTCATCCGCTCGATGGCATGCTCGACTTCTTCCACGATCAGGGGCGCGAGGCCCTCGAACGGTTCGTCGAGCAGCAGCAAGCTAGGATTGAGCATCAAGGCGCGGCCGATCGCGAGCATCTGCTGCTCACCGCCCGAGAGCTGGTGAGCCAAGTTATCGGCGCGATCGGCCAAACGCGGGAAAAGGTCGTGAACCCGCGCCAGGGTCCATGGCCCGGAGCGGGCAATGACCGTGAGGTTCTCCGTCACCGACAACGATGGAAATACCTCCCGCTCCTGCGGCACCCAGCCCATGCCGGCGTGCGCCCGCCGGTGCGGGCGCCAGCGCGTGATATCTATCGCGGTGAAGGCGACCGCCCCACCCTGCACGCGCGTCAAGCCCATCAGCGAGGCGATCAGCGTCGACTTGCCTGCTCCGTTGCGCCCCAGCAGCGCGAGGCTGCCGTGCGGCGCGAGCTGCAACGAGACGTCTTCGAGGATGATGGCGTCGCCGTAACCGGCGGTGAGGCGATCGACCGCCAGCAGCGTGCCGTTCATGGCCGGTTGCCCAGATAGACCTGCTTGACCATCGGGTCGCGCGCAATGTCCTCCGGCGCACCCTCCGTTAGGATCGCCCCCGACACGAGCACGCTGATGCGCTGCGCGAAGCGGAACACGATGTCCATGTCGTGCTCGACGAACAGCACCGTGACCTCGCCGGGCAGCCCGGCGATGGCGCGGAAGAGCGCTTGGCTCTCGCCCTTCGGCACTCCCGCCGCCGGCTCGTCCAGCAGGAGGACGCGCGGCTTGCAGGCCAGCGCCAGCGCAATCTCGACCAGCCGCTGGTCTCCGTAGGCCAGCTGCCGCACCATTGCATCCTGAGCGCGATCGAGGTGGAGCAGCCGCAGGACCTCCCGTGCCGCTTCGATTTCGGCGCTGCAACTCGAAACGGGGCGCCAGGGATCGATGGCGACCCCGCGCTGCTCGCAGACCGCCAGGAGCACGGATTGGATCACGGTGAGATCGGGAAACAGATTGTTGATCTGGAAGGTGCGCGCCAGCCCGCGCTTGACGCGCTGGTCCGGCCGCAGGGGAGTGACGCGATCCTCGTTGAGATAAACGTCCCCCTCGCTCGGCGGCAGCATCCCGGTGAGCAAGTTGATCAGAGTTGTCTTGCCCGCGCCGTTCGGGCCGATGATGGCGTGCCGCGCGCCCCGCTCTAGCGCGAGCGAGACGTCGGTCACCGCCCGGATCCCGCCGAAGTGCTTGCCGAGCCCGGAGGTGCGCAGTGCTGGTGTCATGGCTGGGCCGCGGGCTCGCGGCGGCGTTCGCGCCACATGCGGGAGATACGCACGCAGGCGCCTAGCACACCGCCGCGCCCGAACAGCACGATGGCGATGAGGAACGCTCCCAGCCAGAACTGCCAATACACCGGGTTGAGCGACGAAAGGTAATGGTATGCGAGCGTGAAGACCGCCGCGCCGACCAGGCCCCCGTAGAGCACCCCGGCGCCGCCGACGATCAGCATCACCATCACCTCGGCCGAGCGGTTGAAGGAGAACACGTCGATGCTGACGAACTGGGTGGTTTGCGCAAGGAGCGCCCCGGCGATGCCGGCAATTGCGGCGGAGACACTGTAGACGGCGATCAGACGGTGGGGCACCGGATAGCCGAGCGCGAGCATGCGCCCGGGGTTGTCGCGCATCCCGCGCAGGCTCCACCCGAAGGGCGAACGCACCAGCCGCCTGACGCAGAGGAACAGGACGAAGGTGACGGCCAGGCAGTAGCCATACGCGGTGCGCCCGTAGATGTCGAAGCGGAAGGCGCCGAGCAGCGGGGCCATCTCGATGCCGAGCAGTCCGTCGACACCGCCCGTGACACTGCTCAAACGGTTGGCGAGCTCGAACAGCAGCAGCCCGATGGCGGTGGTCACCATCAGCCGCGTCAAGTCCTGGCCGCGCACCACGAGGAAACTGGTCAGGAACCCGGCCAGCGCAGCACAGCACCCGGCTGCGAGCAGTCCGGAAAGCGGTTCGCCCCACCCGTGCTGGGCCAGCAGGCCCGCGGTATACGCGCCAAGCCCGAAGTAGGCGGCGTGGCCGAGCGACAGGATGCCGGCGTAGCCGAGGATGAGGTCGTAAGAGAGTGCGAACAGGCCCGCGATGAGCACGTGGCCGGCGAGAGCGAGGTGCTTTGGCCATAGCCAGAAGCCGGCCGCGAGCACGAGCCAGAACACGCCTTCCTCCCAGGGAAAGCGGGCCGCTCGACTCGGATCGCCCACCGCGATCATGACCTGCTGACCAAGCCCTGCGGCCGAACGATGAGCAGGATGACCATCATCGCATAGATGATGAAGGCGCCCACTTGCGGGATGTAGTACTTGCCCGCGACATCGGCAACCCCCAACAACAGCGCGGCGTACAGCGGCCCCTTGAGGGTGCTGGTTCCTCCCACCGCGACGACCAGGAGGAAGTAGACCATGTACTTCAGCGGAAACACCGGATCCAGGCCGAGGACTTCCACACCGAGAGCGCCGCCCAACCCGGCCAGCCCGCAGCCCGCCGCAAACGCGATCTGGAACACGAGTCCAACGCGGATGCCGAGCGCCTCGGCCACGCGTGGATTGTCTACGGCGGCCCTGACCGCGGCTCCAAAGCGCGTGCGTTCGAGCACCAGTGTCAGCGCAGCGGTGAGAACAAGCCCGACTGCCAACAGAAACATGCGGTAGGTGTTGAGATCGACACCGAGCGCGTTGAACTGACCGGAGAGTGATTCGGGAAGCCGCAGGGCCTGCTGCTGAGGGCCGAACAGGAAGGTCGCCGCCGCGATGGACATGAACGTGAGCCCGATAGTGAGCAGCACCTGATCCAGGTGGCTGCGCCGGTAGAACCGGCGGTAGAGCAACCGTTCGAGCAGCAGCCCCGCCAGCGCCGCTGCGGCGAAGGCCGCTGGCAGCGCCGCGAGGAAGGGCACGTTCCAGCGCGCCATGGCTAGCGCGCAAAGATAGCCGCCCAGCATGCCGAACGCGCCATGGGCGAGGTTGACGAAGTTCATCAACCCCAGGGTGACCGACAGACCGACGCTGATGAGAAACAGCAGCATGCCGTAGGCGAGGCCGTCGAACAGCACTCCGAGCAGGCTGGCGATCATCGATGTGCCCGACGCGGCAGGCACCGGCTCGCAGCCACCCCACGTGGCCCGCATGTGCAGGTCATGCGGAGCTTCCCTAATCTAGCAGGGTCGAGAAAAACTCCCTCTCCCTTGACGGGAGAGGGTTGGGGTGAGGGTGGGCCGCACTTTCGACCTGCTGTAACAGCCTCATTCGGTTGAAGTCGTTTCTAGCCCCCTCACCCTATCCCTCTCCCACAAGGGGCGAGGGAACGCTCTCGCCAACGTCCTTTCGACAGCCTGCTAGGGCGGTCCGTTGCTTGTCGATCAACTTAGGGCGCTACTTGCCCGGATCCTTGACGTCCGGGATCTGCTCGAACTCGACGTTGTAGGGCTTGCCGTTCACCTTCTGCACGCGGCGCACGTAGACCGTCTGGATCGGATCACGCGTCTCGGGATCGATCATGAGCGGGCCGCGCGGGCTGTCGAGCCTTAAACCCTTGAGAACCTCCATCGCCTTGTCCCCATCGATCTTGCCGTTCAGCCGCCGGACGACCTCGTAGATCGCCGCCATGCCGTCCCACCCGCCCACTGCCATGAAGTTAGGGCGCGTGCCGCTGCCGGCGACCTCGGCGTAGGCCTTGAGGAAGGCCCGGTTCTGCGCACTCTCGTGGGCGGCGGAATAGTGGTGTGTCGTCACGACGCCCAGCGGCGTATCGCCCATCGTCTCGATCACGCCGTCCTCGGTGACATCGCCGGTCGCGATCAGCCGGATGCCCGCCTTGCCGAGCTCGCGCTCGCCGAAGCCCTTCATGAACGCCACCGGTTGTTCGCTACTGCCGGGCAGGAATATGAAGACCGCTTGGGGTCGGGCGTCCTTGATCCGCTGCAGGAACGGCGCGAACTCGGGGTTGCGCAGCGGCACCCGGACCTCGCCGACGATCCTTCCGCCAGCCGCGGTAAACGTCTTCTTGAAAGTGGTTTCGGCGTCGATCCCGGGCCCGTAGTCGGACACCAGCATGTACACGCTCTTGATCCCGTTCTTGATGGCCCACGCCGCGAGCGGGGCAGTGACCTGGGGCAGCGTCATCGATACGCGCGCGATGTAGGGCGAGCGTGTGGTGATGACCGAGGTGGCGGCGTTCATGATGATCATCGGCTTGTGGGCCTCGATGGTCAGCGGCGCAACCGCGAGCGCGTTGGGGGTGAGGCCGAAGCCGGCGAGGAAGTCGACGTTGTCGTTGGTGATCAACTCCTGAGCGAGACGCTTGGCCACGTCGGGCGCGGCGCCGGTGGTGTCCTTCACGATCAGCTCGACCTTGTGCCCGGCCACCGTGTCGCCGTGCGCCTTGATGTAGGCTTGCGCGCCGTTGAGGATCTGCCGTCCAAGGTCCGCGAACGGCCCGCTCATCTCCAAAACCATGCCGACCTTGATCGGCTCCTCAGCGCAGGCCGTCGCGGCTGCGAGGCACGCGGCCGCCAGCAGCGACGAGCCGAAACTGCGTTTGAACATGATTCTCCTCCCACCCTTTTGTAGCCGTAATCAACCGGACCGAGCGCACGCGTCCGGCTCGTGCCGGCGGTGTGGAGCCTGGCCCACGCAGCATGCGGCCCAGGTCGGCGCGAGCATTATGGCACGCTTACCCTCTCTCTCTGGGAGAGGGTGGCGCATAGGGCCGGATGAGGGTGCATGGCATCGCGCGTTCCATTTTCGCTGGTACACTGGAACCCATGGCACAACGCACCTCGCCCCCGTTCCGCGCCGATCACGTCGGTAGCTTCCTTCGGCCGCCGGAACTGCTCGAGGCGCGCGAGCGCTTTCAGAAGGACGCCATCTCCAAGAGCGCGCTGCGCGAGGTCGAGGACCGCGCGATCCGCGACGTCGTCCGGTTCCAAGAGGACCTAGGCCTGCAAGGCATCACGGACGGGGAATTCCGGCGCACTTACTTTCACATCGATTTCCTGGAGCAGATCGAAGGCGTCGAGACGCGAGGCGGCATCAGTACGAGCTTCCACAGCGCCGCCGGCGACGTCAACTTCGCTCCACCGGTGATGCACGTCACGGCGAAGCTGCGCCATGTGCGCCCCATTCAATTAGCCGATTTCCAGTTTCTGAAGTCGGTCACCAAACACGTGCCGAAGGTGACGATCCCCTCGCCGACGATGCTGCACTTTCGCGGCGGCCGGGCCGCCATCAGCCGCGATGCCTACCCGGACCTCGACGCCTTCTACGACGACGTGGCTGCCTGCTACCGGGCCGAGCTCAAGCTGTTGGGCGCGGCGGGCTGTATCTACGTCCAGCTCGACGACACGAATCTGGCTTATCTGTGCGATCCCAAGATGCGCGAGGGCGCCCGGCAGCGAGGCGACGATCCGAACGAGCTGCCGCGCCGCTACGCGCGCTTGATCAACGCCGCGATCGCGGACCGGCCCGCCGGCATGACCGTGTGCACCCACCTTTGCCGCGGAAATTTCAAGAGCGCCTGGGTGGCCGAGGGCGGCTACGAGCCGGTGGCCGAGGTGCTGTTCAACGATCTCGCCGTGGATGGATATTTTCTCGAATACGACGATGCCCGCTCGGGCGACTTCTCGCCGCTGCGCTTCGTGCCCAAGGGCAAGCTCGTGGTCCTCGGCCTGGTGACGACCAAGGTCGGCGAGCTCGAGTCGAAGGACGAGCTCAAGCGGCGCATCGATGCCGCAGGCCGCTACGTGCCGCTGGACCAGCTGTGCCTGTCGCCCCAGTGCGGATTCTCGAGCACCGTGCACGGCAACGAGATCGCGCGCGAGTCGCAGGCGGCGAAGCTGCGGTTGATCGTGGAGACCGCGCGGGAGGTGTGGGGTGGCATGGGCACGCCATTCAGATCAGGTTGCTGAGCAGACTGAGGGCCGGGGCAACGCGGATGCCGTCCGGAGTCTGGTAGTCCTTTGTGCCGACCGCACTCAGTTGCCAGGCGTGTGCGTCCGGAAAGCGCGCCTTGAGGTAGCGCAGACTGCGGTCGGCCTCCGCGTCGGCCCACTTGCATTCGAGCAGAAGCAGGGGGCGGTTGCGTTCGACGACGACGAAGTCGACTTCGCGCCCATCGGTGTCGCGGAAATAGCGCAGCTCGAGGTCCTTGCCGAAGACGTCCTGCTGGTAGTGCACCCACTTCAGCAGGTGCGCGGCGACGAGGTTCTCGAAGCGCGGCCCCTCGCTCGGGACGACGCTCCAGTCCAAGTGGTAGTGCTTTTGCTCCTTCTTCACCGCCCGGATGCGCGGCGCTCCGAATGGCGGAAGCCGGAACACGGCATAGAGGCGCTCCAGGACATCCAGCCAGTTGGCCACGGCCTTGTGGCTGACTTGCAGGTCTTCGCGCAGACTGTTGATCGAGAGCGGCGAGCCCACCAGCTCCGGCAGCCGCAACACGAGCAGCTCCAGGTTGCCGAGATCGGCGATGCGCTCAAGGCTTGCGATTTCCTCCCGCACGAGGAGCTGTCGGTACTCGCGGGACCAACGCCGGGATTCCACCTCGGAGCCGGAAAGAAAGGGCTCCGGAAAGCCACCCAGTCTCAGCAGCTGGAGCAGCTCGTCCCTTTTGCGTATACCGAGCTCGGCGGCGCTGAACGGGTGCAGCCGCAGCATGTGGTAGCGGCCCTGAAGCGAATCGCCGCCGTAACGGTAGTAGTCGAGTCGCGCACTTCCGGTTACCAGGATGCGCTGGCCGCGCGGCCGGCCATCGAAAACGCCCTTGAGGAGCCCGCGCCAGGATCGGTACTTGTGTATTTCGTCGAAGATCCACAGTTTCCCCACCGGCAGCTGGCGTCGCAGAATCCTCTCCCGGTGCTCGGCGACATCCCAGTTCAGGTAGCCATCGGCCGCGCCGGGAAGACTCTTGGCAAGAGTCGTCTTGCCCACTTGGCGCGGCCCGGCCACAAACACCATTTTTCGTTCGAGATCGGAGCGGACCGGAGGCAGAAGATATCGGGGAGTGACGGCCATGACCGGAGTGTGCCACTATTTTCACCTCGGGGCAAAAATCACCGTGAGTAATTTTGCCCATCGGGAAATATCTCTGTCCCCGCAGAGCGGACCCGACGTACATCCGTGGTATTGGCTTATTGCCCAATCGCGCTGCCCTTCCACATCTGCCAGGGGTCGGCTTGATGCAGGGGGGAGCGACATCCGCGGCTACATCAGCCCGCCCTTTTCACAGCGCCACTCCGACGGCGGTGCCCTCCCGAACTCGCCGACAGCGGGATGACGCTTCGGTCTTCCGTCGCCTCAGGTCGTGCGGCACACGCTTCCATGGCCGTGCGATACAGCGCCTGGGACTCCGTCGACGGCGGAACGCCCAAGACAACCGACAGGGTCTGACGCAGTCGCCGGTACACGCTGATGGCCTCCGTGTGCCGGCCGAGTTGCTGGTAGCACCGCATCAGACCCTGGTGGAAGGCCTCCACGATCGGGTCCGCATCGATCCCGCGCAGGTAGAGCCGAATCGCGCCATCGGTGTCGCCGGCGGTCTCGAGCGAGCGGCCGTGTGTCCCCAGCAAGTGGATGAACTTGCCGCGCAGCCGCTCGCGAGCCGGTACGCTCCACGGCTCTCCTTCGTCTTCGGGGAGGAACGTGCCGCCATACAGCGCCAGCCCTTTCGAGACGGCACCCGGCTCATTCGACTGCGCCGTCCGTTCTTCAAACCGCCACGCGTCCACCCAGCACTGCGTCCGATCGAGCGAGATCTTGCCGCCTTGCGGCAAGACGGCATCGTTTACGCCCAGCAGCTTGCGCAGGCGCACCACCGTGATTCCGAGCGCTTGCTTTGCGGCGTCTGCCTCCTCGTCGCCCCACAGCGCGTCGCACAGCGACTGCTCGGATACCTCCTGACCACCGTAGGCTACGAGTACCTTCAGCAAGGCGAGCGTCTTCTTCGGAACCTTGCGCGAGAACTCGAGCGGCTCATCGTTGACGAGGACCTCGAAGCAACCCAGCGTGCGGATGCGAATAGGCCACGGCCACAAATCCGGCGCGCCGAGGGGCGGCTTCAGACGGAACATGCGGATGACCTGTTGGACGAGCTCGACCTCTATGCCTTCTTCCAAAGCAAGCGTAAACAGAGGCGGCATTGCACATTCGAAATGACGCAGGTAGTGCTTCCGCTTGCGCTCCTTTGCCAGAGACAGCGATTCCCGCAGTCGCGTCAAAGTGAGGGACCTGTAGCCCTCTACGTGCGCGAGCAATGCCTCGACCAGCAGCAACGCTCCCCACCAGCAATCGAAGACCGGCGCGCGCTCAATCAGCCCTCGGCTCCGTGCGATCATCGCCCGGGCCTTTTCGATTCGACCCGCGTCCATCAGGAGCTCTCCATCGACCAGTCCGAACAGCATCTCCTGATACCGGGAGCGCGTGTTCAGCATTGCGGCATCCGCCAGTTCGGCCAGATCCCCTGCCTCGTCCCGCCGGCCGCGAAAATGGGCGCGTCGTGCCTGATAGACGTAAAACATCCCCTCGACCATGGGATAGAGCCGAGGCATTGCCTCCATGTCGGTGAATGTCGCATTTGCGACCGCCCAACCCGACACCCTGAACTCTATCGCGTAGCGATGAAAGATGGCCATCACGAAGGTCTTCTGCATGCCATTGCTGTCAGCGATGTAGCAGGCCTGATGCATGAAGGCCAGCGCCTCTTGGTAGCGAGCCTCGAAGAATCGCAAGAAGCCCGCGTGAACCAGCCACCACGCTGCCTCCGAAGGGCTAGCGCCGGTACCCTCCACCAGGTGCCCTGTCGCAAGTGCAATGCGGTCCCCGCAATCGAAGTCTCCGCTGGTCGAGGTGGTTGCGAGGGCGCTCGAAGCAGCTGCGAGTGCAACATTGGGGTCGCCGCCCCGCGCGAGCAAAGCTTCCACTCGGTGCGCCGCGCACGCCGCCCATGGGTGCCACGGCCTGATCCAGAACAAGGCCGAGCAGAGTACGCCCCAAACCCGAAGCTCGACATCGAGCGACGGGAACGCGCGTAGTTGCGCAATCCTGTCCAGCAACTCATCGAGCCAGCCGTCCATCGCGTCGAGCGCAAAGAATCCAAGGAATGCCGCGTTCAACAAAGCCGCCAGACTAAGAACCTCGCCCTCCCTATCTTCCGCGTCTCGAAACCGCCCGAGCGCCTCCCGCAGCGTCGCTATCGCGCGTGTCGGGGCCGTCTGCACCTGTGCCATTCCGAGCCAGTAGATGATCCAGGGCTGGGAGCCGGCCACCGCCGGCGGAATTGCCTGGATCCAGCGTTCTAGGGTTCGCCGGCGCCCACTGCTGAGCAACCCGCTCGCCTCCTTCAGGGTGAGCCGAACAACCTGCTCCCAGTCTTCCGTGGCGATACGCAGATCCATGCCGGACTCGACGTCGCCGTTCCGCTCCAGCGCCTCCGCAGACCGCATTTTCAGCCCCTGAACTTCGGCAATGTCGACGCTCTCATGCACGCGCGCCTGCAGGAATTCGCGGAACAGAGCGTGGAACTGATAGATGGGCTCCGCGCCCGGGCGCCTGTCGGTAAACAGATGACGGCGGTAGAGTTGGTCGAGCACTTGGCCGGCCTCTTCTCGGCCGCTCATCAGCGTTGCCATCGACGCGGTCACGTGCGGCAGGAAAGCGACCGACAGCAGGGTTTGCCGCGTCGATTCCGACGCGCGGTCGAACAAGAGGCTGGCAAAGTAATGAAATACCGACTCGCGCGTATCGGTGTGAAGCGTGCCAGTGTCCGCCGCTGCGTGGCCGAGGCGTTCGAGCATCAGCGTAATGCCGGCCGCCCAACCCTCCGACTGTTGATGCAGTGCCCGGACGAGCCAGTCTTCGCGGACCTCTCGCGCAGCGGAGATCTCCCGTGTTTCTTCGAGCGTGAGCCGCAGCATGTCCCAATGCAAACAGAATACGGCACCCGTCGCAGCAAGCTGCGCGAACGAAGGCGGCGCATCGATGCGGCTCACGCAGCAGATGGAACTACCCGGCGGCACCTCCGCAACGGCGGCACGAACCACCTCGTGCAGCGATGCATCGGCGGGCGCCTCCTGATAGTTGTCGAGCACGATCACCAGGCCCGCAGGCAACCGAGCGAACAATTGTCGGAAGAAAGGTCGCGCGAAGCTGGGGAGATCCGATAGATGCTCGGCCACCAGCTTGGGCAGGGCAGACGCTTCTGCTTCTGGAAAGGCTTCTGCCGCCAGCGTCAGGTAGTGGAAGAGGTTGGCCGGGTCGGCATCGCCGGGCTCGACCTGGTACCACAGCGTGGGCACTCGACGCGCTTCGAGGTAGCTGGCGACCAGCGTGGTCTTGCCGGCTCCAGGAGGACCATCGACACAGATCAGCGGACGGCCGCGATTTTCGTCGAGATACGCGAACAAGCGCCGCCGCGCCACGATCCCAAACAGGCGCGGCGTGCTGATCTTGGCGATCGCGGCTCGTCCCATCCCCCCCGGGCCTCCCTAAAAACCCGGTTACACATTGCACGCCACCGCTTGAGCAGCGGCGTGCTCAGTATGCTCCCGTCAGTGCAGTGAAGAAAAGCACGCTACTTCAGCTTGTAGGTGCCCTGATTCGGATTGCACCCGACGAAGGCGACGTCCTTCGCCGGGCTGCCCCAAGCATTGTCAATACGATACTCGCCTTGGAGCGTAATGCCTTCATATTTGCCGCTCCCCCACACCGCCGTGT
Source organism: Gammaproteobacteria bacterium (assembly GCA_041488255.1). Classification (GTDB taxonomy): domain Bacteria; phylum Pseudomonadota; class Gammaproteobacteria; order Burkholderiales; family SHXO01; genus SHXO01. Next base: position 28,745 of record JBGPOV010000015.1, read on the forward strand.
AGGTGCCGCCCCCGCCATCCCACGTTCCCTGGTAGTCCATCCACCACTTGTCGCCATCCAGATCGGTCAGCTCGCATACACCGGCCTCGCGTGGAACGCCATTGATGTTCTTGTATAGTCCGTAGCAGCGCGCCCCCATGCGGTCAAAGGGCCCGCCAAGTGGCGTGCTTCGCAGCACGGCGTCGAGCTCGTAACTCATGACAAAGAACTTGTCGCCCCCCGCAAACGTCTTCCCCCGGCCCACCGGGCAGAAGTCGAATGCGTACTTCCCTTCCTTCGCAATGTTCACCTTCCCGGCGAACGCCGGACCGGCCGTGGAGATCGCGACCATAAAAGCCGAAACAGCAAGTGCAAGCTTCATTTCCCGTCCTCCCGATCTGTGGTGTTGGATGGCTGAGACCGCCGCACAGAGAGAGGGCGAGACAAGGTGGCCCACAGTTCGTCGGCGGACCGAAACGGGGTGACCTCCCCCGTTTCGACCGACTCGATGACCCCCGTGACCGCGTCGGACTCCTGACGGTAGACGCGGACCACGTAGCTTCGGACCACTTCCATGCGACCTTCCCCTCTGGCGTTAAGAGAGGTTAGGGCACCTGAGGGTACGGATTAACTACAAATAGCGTTTATGGTGCACGATGATGTACGCTGGTCGCGAGACCGGAGCCTGGGCGAGCGAAGTGTGATCCAGTGAAAACAGTCCCGGGTTTCCGCTACGCTCCACCCAGGCTGCCAGCCCCTGTTAGCGCCCCACCGCCTTGCGCTTCCACAGCTGCCAGGCGCGGTCGTAGCCGCCCAGCCCACCGAGCTTGCGCACTTCCTCCGGATCGAGGTAGGTGATTTCGCCTCCCAGCGCGATGGCCTGCGCCTGCAGCCTCGCGTTCATCTGCAGGTAGACGCTGCGCGCGACGGCTACCGGGACCGAGTCTCCCACAACTACCGCTCCGTGCCCTCGCATCAAAGCCGCCGGCTTGTCGCCCAGCGTGCGGGCGAGCGCTCGGCCAAGCTCGGGCGTGCTCACCAGCATGTCGGTCATTCCGCCCGCTTCGCGGATCTCGAACACCGGCACGCCCAGCCCGACGAAGGCGGCCATGTGGTAGATCGGCCGGAGTGGCACGTTGGTCACGCCGAACGGGATGACCGCCGGGGAGTGGTGGTGCACCACCGACTTCACCTCCGGGCGCGCCTTGTAGATCTCGCCGTGAATGAAGCGCTCGAGGTAGAGCTTGCTCCCGCGGGGGTCGACCGGGTTGCTGTCGAGGTCGAACTCCAGGATATCCTCGGCCGTCACCAGCTCCGGAGCCACGGAGCGGGCCAGCAGATAGCGGTTGGGATCGAGGTTGTGGCGCGTGCTCACATGGCCATAACCGTCCACCACGCCCTGATCGGCGAGGATGTGATTGGCTGCCACGAGATCCTCGACCAGGGCGGGATCGGCGGGCCCTGCCGATGCGGGCTCGGACCTGGCGCGCCCCGCGGCGGCAAGCAGCACGCCGGCGGCCAGCACGGTGCAAGAAGCCAGAAAGTCGCGGCGCGGTGGCCGCACGTCTGGGCGATGCTCAGCGCTCATAGAGGTCTCCATAGAAACACCGTGGTTTGGAACGACCCGACGCGCCAAATTATGTCATTACGTCGTCTCGGCGGCTCGCCTCGGCTTGCGCTAGATCAACACGGCCTCTTGCGAATTGCGGTGTTCTTGTAGCCGTTGGATCCGGTGAAAGGATCCCGTGAAGGAGGGAGGTGCCGCCATGTTGACCATCGAAGACTGCATCGGCCTGTCGGAGCTCACCGAGGAGGAGATCCTAGCGATCGCGCAGCACGAGCACATACCGGAAATGGCTGCGGTCGAGCTGGGCAACTACCTCATCCACACCCCGTCGGGCGAGAGACGCATCAAAGCCATGATCGTAGACGATATCGAAGACGCGCGCCGGAGCGGCAACGCCCACCGTGTGGTCATGCTCAAGCTATGCCTCAAGCGTTTCCTGGAAAACCACGCTGGCCGCGCCTGACGCGCCCGCTTGTCGCACTCGTTATCGAGCGGCGACGATCTGCGGGTCCCGGTGTAACATGCAGCGGTGCCAACGACAGCAGCAGCAGGCAGTGCCACGCGTTTGCGCGCAGCGGTGCCGCTGTGCACGCTCATCGCGCTCGTCCTAGCTGCGGCGGTGCTGATCGGAGTGGTGAGCGGCGCCGAGCCATCCACGCGCTCCGCCAGCCCGCCCGAGCCTGCGCACACCAACCGGCTGATCGACTCCGGCAACCCCTATCTGCTGCTGCACGCGCACAACCCGGTCGACTGGTACCCATGGGGTCCTGAAGCGCTGGAGAAAGCCAAGCGCGAGAACCGGCCGATTTTTCTGTCGATCGGCTATAGCACGTGCTACTGGTGCCACGTAGCGGAGCGCACGCTGTTTTCCAATCCACGGATCGCCGAGCTGATGAACCGGTGGTTCGTCAACATCAAGGTCGACCGCGAGGAGCGGCCCGACCTGGACGCCGTCTACATGCTGGCGACAGAGCTCATCACCGGAGGCGCGGGCGGCTGGCCGAACAACTTGTTCCTCACCCCCGATCTCAAGCCGTTTTACGCCGGCGGCTACTTCCCGCCCGAAGACGACGAGTCCGGTCGGCCCGGCTTTCCCTCTCTCCTGACGGCGATCCACGACGAGTGGGCAGACAACCCCGAGCGCGCGAAGCAGCGGGCTGCCGGCATCACCGAGGTCTTGCGCCAGCGCCAGGCATCAGTGTCGGCGGGCACGCGAGCCACGATCGATCCGGAGCCGTGGCTGGCGCGCGCGCGTGCATCCGTTCTGCAGCGCTTCGACGCAGAGCAGGGCGGGCTCGGCGGCGCGCGCCAGAGCACCAAGTTTCCGCAGTCGCCTGTCTTGGACCTGATGCTGACCGACTTGGCACGCAACCGTGACCCCGGTGCGTCGCGCTTTCTCGAGGTCACGCTGGACGCCATGGCCTACGGCGGGCTATACGATCAGCTCGGCGGCGGATTTCATCGCTACAGCACCGAGCGCACCTGGTCGATTCCGCACTTCGAGAAGATGCTGTACGACAATGCGCAGCTGCTCGGGATCTATGCGCGCGCCTGGCGACTGACCGGCAAGCCGCAGCACCGGCGCATCGCGCTCGGCGTACGCGACTATCTGCGCGACCGGATGATGTCGCGGGAAGGCGGCTTCTACACCGCCGAAGATGCCGCCGTGGACGGAGAGGAAGGCACGAGTTATGTCTGGAGCCGGCCGGAGATCGAAGCGGTGCTCGGGGCGGATGCGGGACGCTTCTTCGACACCTACGCGCTCACGCCGATGCCCGAACAAGCCGATCCGTTGGATCCCGAGGCTGCGCGCGGCGTGCTGCGCGTGCGGCGGCCGGAAGCCGGCGATGCGGCTCGAGTGGAGCGGGAGCTCGCTTCACTGGAACCCCAGAGGCGCAAATTGCTGCAAGCGCGCGACGCGCGGCCGCAGCCGGCGCGGGACGAGAAGCTGCTGGTCGGGTGGAACGGCCTGGCCATCGAGGGCTTCGTCACCGCCGGCACCGCGTTCCGCGACCGCGGCGACATCGCCATCGCGCGCCGCGCGGCGCAGCGGATGTGGAACCTGGCCTGGGATCCGCGCAACGGGCAGCTGAGCCACGAGACCTTCCGCGGCCGAGCACAGGGGAGCGGCTTCCTCGAGGACTATGCGCTGCTGGGCCGCAGCTTCCTGTCGCTGAATGAGGCGACCGGCGAGCAAGTCTGGCGGCAGCGTGCACGCACGCTGGCCGATGCGATGTTGCGGCGGTTTGACGCGGACGGCAAAGGTGTGCTCGTCTCGGCCGCTGGCACCGACACGCTGATCGTCCTCCCGCTCGAGGAGGGCGACGGGCCCTATCCAGCCGGCACCTCCGCCGCAGTCGATCTGCTCGCGAGACTCGGATGGGCGACGGATCGCCAGCAGTACGCTGACGCCGCCGCGCGCATCGCCCGTCGGGCCAGCGGCCACCCCGAGCAGTGGCCGACGCTGGTGGCTGCAGTCAACACGCATGCTCTGGGTCCGGCAACGCGCCCAGCACCACCCGACGCGGCCGCTGTGCAGGTGGAACAGCCGCCAGGCGAGACTGCGCGTCATGTGCGTGCATCAGCGGCAGTCCGCTCGTCGGGCCGCTACCGAGAGATCGTCATCACGCTGGACATCGAGCGCGGCTATCACATCAACGCCAACCCCGCCAGCTTCGACTTCTTGATCCCCACCAGCGTCACCTTCGCTGAGGTGCACCCGGTCGAGGTGCGTTACCCGACGCCCAAGCTGTTCAGGTCGAGCTTCGCGCCGGACGCGCTGAAGGTTTACGAGGGGACGGTGCAGGTCGTGGCGAAGCTGGAAGACAGCGCGCTGAACGGTCTACGCGCACTGAGGGCCGCGGTCAGCACCCAGGCCTGCACCGAGACGGTGTGCCTGCCGCCGTCTCGGATCCCGTTGACGATCCATTTCGATCGCACGCAATAGCACACCTTAGCTACTCCGCCGAAAACCGGTAAACCGTCGTCTGCGTGTACCTCTGCCCGGGTCTCAGCACCGTCGTGGGGAACTGGGGTTTGTTGGGCGAATCGGGGAAATGCTGGCACTCCAGGCACAACCCGTGGCGTCGGCGGTATACCGCTCCGCCCTTGCCCGTGACGGTCCCGTCAAGGATGTTCCCGGTGAAGAACTGGATGCCCGGTTCGGTTGTGAGCACCTCCATCACCCGCCCGCTGCTCGGCTCGTAAACGCGTGCTGCGAGCGAAAGCCGTCCCGGCTCGCTGTTCAGCATCCAAGTGTGATCGTAGCCCTTGCCGTGCGCGAGCTGCTCGTCGTCGCGCTCGATGCGTGCGCCGATCGCCGTCGGCTGATTGAAATCCATGAGCGTGCCCTCGACCCGCCGCAGCTCGCCGGTCGGGATCCAGCCTGTATCCACCGGCAAGAAGCGGGCGGCGTCGATCATCACTTCGTGTTTCAGCACGTCGCCCGCCCCGCCGTCGGCGAGGTTGAAGTAGCCGTGGTGAGTCAGGTTCAGCACGGTGTCGGCGTCGGTGGTGGCCAGGTAGTCGATCCTCAGCTCGTTCCTGTCGGTCAAGGTGTAGGTGACGGCTACTTCGAGATTTCCGGGGTAACCCTCCTCCCCGGCAGGGCTCGAGTAGGCGAGCCGCAGCCCGGCGCCGTCCTGTTCCGCGACTTCCGCTGCCGTCCACACCATCTTGTCGAAGCCCCGGGAACCGCCGTGCAAGTGGTTCTCACCGTCGTTGCGGGCGAGCGTGTACTCGACGCCGTTCAGAGTGAAGCACCCCTTGGCGATGCGGTTTGCGTAGCGGCCACAGATCACGCCGAAGTACGGATGCTTCCCGAGATAGCCCTCGAGGCGGTCGAAGCCGAGCACGACGTCGCTGAGCCTGCCCTCGCGATCGGGCACCAGCAGGGAAGTGACGATGGCGCCGTAGTTCGTGATCTGCGCGCGGATTCCCGTGGCGTTTGTCAGAGTGTAGAGATCGACCGCCGCTCCGTCCGGGGTGCTTCCGTAAGCCTGCTTCATGCCCTCTACGATACCGGATCGAACGGCCCCACGCGGTGCATCTTCCACCATATCGCTTCTTGATTACCAATGAAGCTCAGCCGAGCTTAGACCTCCTTCCCCCGCTTGCGGGGGAAGGCGGGGATGGGGGAAAGATTCGTTTCGCGCCAAACTCTCGCCCCACCCCAGCCCTCCCCCGCGCCCCTCGGGCGCAGGGGAGGGAGTTGTGCCGCTAGAACGAGCATCGCGGCCAGAAGCTGAGGTTCGGGGGTAATCAAGTATCGCTTTGACCTCGGGCTGCCGCTTCAGTCTGGCGACGTTGGCCTACAATGTGACTAGCTGACGGGCGGGCTCTGACCGGGGCGTGAAAACTAACGACGTGCGGAGGTCGACCGGCACCCGGGCTTCACTCTTGAACCCGGTTCAAGGAGTGCGATCGTGACCCAGCAAATGTACGACTACGTCATCGTCGGCGCCGGTCTCGCCGGAGCCTCTGCCGTCGAAGAAATCAGGGAGCGCGATGCGCAGGGCACGATCTTGCTTGTTGGCGCCGAGCCCCAGCGCCCCTACAATCGGCCGCCGCTGTCGAAGCAGCTCTGGACTGGCAAGGAGACCCTCGACAAGATCTTCGTGCACGACCTCGAGTTCTACGAGCAGCATCACGTCGCGCTCGTGCTGAACACTGAGATCGCGACGTTGGATGCCGGCGCGAAGTCAGTCGTCGGTCGCGACGGACAACGCTATCAATATGGCAAGCTGCTGCTCGCGACAGGCGGCCGACCGCGCACCTTGTCCATCCCTGGCGGAGACCTCGACGGCATCTTCTATTTCCGCACCTACCAGGATTACGTCCGGTTGCGGGGTGCGGCTGATAAGGCGAAGTCGGCGGTGGTCATCGGCGGCGGCTTCATCGGGTCGGAGATTGCAGCCGCGCTCAACATGGTCGGGCGCGAAGTGAGCATGATTTTCCCCGAGCCGTATCTTGTCAGCCGCGTCTTCCCGGAGCCGCTCGGACGCGCGATCCAAAAGAGCTATGTCGGCCGTGGCGTGCGGATCATCGGGGGCGACCGGCCGGTTTCAATCGCGCGCAGCGGCGAACGATTCGCTGTTCGCACTCAAAACGGCGTCCAGATCGACACGGATATAGTGGTCGTCGGCATCGGGATCGCACCCGAGCTGAAACTCGCAGCGCAAGCCAGTCTGAAGACGGGGAACGGCATCGTGGTGACCGAGCATTTGCAGACCTCCGACCCCAACATCTATGCCGCCGGCGACAATGCCTTCTTCCCGTACCGGGCGCTCGGCAAATCGATGCGGGTCGAGCACTGGGACAATGCAATCAACCAGGGCAAGTACGCCGGGCGCAACATGGCCGGCGCCGCCCAGCCCTACGACTACATGCCGTTCTTCTTCTCCGACTTGTTCGAGTTCGGCTACGAGGCGGTGGGCGAGGTCGATGCGTCGCTCGAGACGTACGCCGATTGGCAGGAGAAGTACCGCACCGGCGTCATCTATTTCCTCGCCGATCGCGCGGTAAAAGGGGTGATGCTGTGCAACGTGTGGGAGAAAGTCGACGCCGCACGCGAGCTGATCCGCAAACAGGAGAAACGCACCCGAGAGAGCCTGCGGGGCGCAATCCGCTGAGCGGCGTCGCGTGCCTGGGGAGCAAGGAGAACGGTCGGGGCATCGGGCGCCGCGGGGAGGTGGCATCTTGGCGGCATTTCCCCCTCCCCAACCCTCCCCCGCTGCGCAAGGGAGGGAGAGGAGAGTGCAGACGCGCGTCGGCTACGGCGCGGGGAAGTCGATGCGCTGAATAAAGACGACCTTGCCTTTCTCGTTCTTGACCACGTTGTAGCCGTGCACCGAATCGCCGTTGGGCTCGAAGTTGTGCGTTCCCTCCACGTCCTTGAGACCGCGCGTCGCGAGCAGCGCCTGGCGCATGGCCTCGGGGTCGGTGCTCTTGGCCGTTTCGATCGCGTGCTTGATCAGAAACACCGCGGCGTACGGGAAACCGGAATAAAGATCCGGGTCGAAGCCATGCTTGGCCCGGAATCTCTTGGCGAACGCCCTGCTCTCCTCGTTGGCGTCGATCACGAAGTCGGCCACCGTGTAGGTACCCCATAGCGATTCGCCTGCCAACTTCATCGCCGTGTCCGTCGACAGCGACGCGGACCCGATCCAAGGCACGTTCACGCCGAGCTGTCGCAGCTGCTTGGCGAAGATCCCGACGTCGGGCGAGTTGGTCATATATGTGGTCAACAAGTCGGCCCCGGATTTCTTGATCGCCAGCACGATGGCTGTGAAGTCCTGGGAATTGTTGGTGTAGCCCTGGATCAGGACCGGCTCCACGCCGAGGCTCTTGAGCGCTTCCACCAGCGCGTTCTTCCCGCCGGTCCCGAAGGTGTCCGTCGAGTGGACGATGGCGATCTTGGTCCCCTTCAGCGTCTTCACCGCGTACTCCGCCATCACCTTGGAGGAGTAGAAGTCGTTAGGACGGATGCGGAAGATCCAGGGATTGTTCACGCGCGTGAGGCTGGGGTCGCTGCCACCGATGAACGCCGGAACGCGCGCCTTAGCGATGGTGGGCGAGGCCGCCTGCACCTGTGTGCTGCGCAACGGGCCGATCACGGCGGCCACTCCACCCTCGCCGACAAGTTTCGAGTAGGCCAGCACGGTGCCCGGGTTGGTGCTGCCGTTGTCCTCCACTTTTAGCTCGACCGGCCGCCCCATGATCCCGCCGGCGGCATTGACCTCTTCAACCGCAAGGCGCGCGCCATGCAAGACCAGCACACCGGCCTCGGCTTGGGGCCCCGTCATCTCATCGACCACCCCGATGGTGATCGGCTCCGCGGCACGCGCAGCTGCGCAAACCAGCACGGACGCCACGAGCATTCTGGCAAGCAGCTTCATCTGTGTCCCCTCGTTGTTGTCGGCTGCGACGGCCGGCCCTTCCCCGCGCCGGATTCGCAGCCCTATTCTGCCCCAAGCAGCGCAGCGGCGGCGTGGAGCGATCGTGCTATCTTGCCCCGATGAGCTGGAGCGGAACCCGAGCTGTTATCGGACTGGCGACTCTGCTGTCCGCGCTCGCCTTCGCCCCGCCTGCTGGCATAGCTGCGCCCGACGGGACCGCATGGCGCGCCTACGAACGCGGCGACTTCGCTACGGCCGCAAAGCTGTACGCAGAAGGGGCAAGGAAGGGCGACCGCCTGGCGCAGTTCAACTACGCGATGATGCTGTTCCGCGGCGAAGCGGCTGAGACCGCGCGCGGCGAGGCGCTGCACTGGCTGCTGCGCGCCGCCGATGCCGGGATGATGCAGGCGCAGTACAACATGGGGCTGCTGTACGAGAGGGGCGAGGCGGTCCCCAAATCCCTCACCGAGGCGACGGTCTGGTTCGAGCGCGCGGCGGAGCAGGGGCACACCGACGCGCAGGTGAGCGTGGCGACCCAGTACTTCCTCGGGCGCGGTGCGCCGAAGGACTACGCCAAAGCCGCCTACTGGTATCGCGAGGCGGCCAAGCGCGGCGACGTCGGCGCCCAATACATTCTCGCCAGCATGTACGAGAAGGGGGACGGCGTGGCGAAGGATCTGCGGCTCGCGCTGCACTGGTACACAGAGGCGGCGCAGCAGGGCGATGCGGTGGCACTGGTGAAGGCGCGTGCAGTAGCTCGGCAGTACGAAGCGGAGCAACGCTGAGCATCATTGCGCGCAGCGGTTGGTGCCCACGCGCGCGCTCGATGTGGCTACGTTCTTCCCGCCTCGCGCGCTCTCCTCTTCAGCACGTTTTTGGTCCCCGCCACGCGGCCGGGAGCCAATCTTGCTAGTGCTTCCAAGTCGATTATTCCTCTACGATTTGACAGATGCGCAACAGGTCGTTCCTTACGCAAGCCTGTACCCTGGCCGTCCTCATGGCGTGCCTTGCGGGGGGCGGGTTCGCGTCCATGCGCGTCGCGGCGCAGCAAGAGTCTGTTCCCGCGCCCGCTGCCGGCAAGTGGAAGATCTATCGCGACGACCGCTACGCATTCCGCCTGTCGTACCCGCCCGACAGCCAGGTCCAGACGGGCCGGGACCGCGGGTACCAATACATGCGCGTGCACAACTACGAGCAGGAGCCCGGGAGCCAAGGCGCAATGCAGCCCGGCGAGTACCACCTCGAAGTGTTGATCTTCGACCACCGTCTCGGCCACAAGATGAAGAGCCCCTGCCGCGAGCTGGTGCGGGACGCGCACCAAGTCAGGGCCGGGAAGGTCAACGCGCTGCGCGGGCTGGCCGAGCAAGCTGACGACGCGGGCGCCACGTCATTTGCGCTTTGCCTTCAAGCCGGGAAGGTGGACGTGCTGGTGATGGCGACCGAGCAGGATCCGCTCGGACCGATCGCCAACCGCATCCTCGACGGCGTACGCTTCGGCGACTGAGCCGAAGCACCGCTGTCCGCAACCTGCTCCTCGCCTGGGTGCTCGCGCTGCCGGCCTCGATCCTGCTATCGGGTTCCTTCTTCTGGTTGTTCCGCTTCGTCTTCTGACGCGGCACCCCATCTCCCTTGGCCTTCGCTGTCGCAGGCAGCCGACAACCTCCCGCGCCTGTCTCCATTGCCAGCGGTCTGCTTACCGGTAGCGACTTGTTGCAGAGAGCATCCCGCCGACACCACCAAGCCCGCTAACGCGAAATAGCTTCACGGTCGACGCGCAATGTGGATCGCGATTGCGACGGCGAGCGCCCCGAGGGCTATGCACAGAATGGCCGGCGGCGCGGCGGATACACCGAACTCGCCGATGACGCGGCCCACCAGTGGCGGAAAGGAGGCGGCTCCGAGGAGAGCCCCGCCGATGACGAGCGCGTTGGCGTGGGCCGACGTCGGCAGCGCGGCGCCGAGCCAGACCAGCGTGGCCGAGAAGATCGGCGCGATCGCAAACCCCGTCAAGGCGAAAGCAATCGGCGCGCTGCGCGTCATGCTGGCGATCGACAAGGCAGTCGCGAGGCAGCCGATCCCGGCAAGCACCAGGAAGGCGGGCTTCACGCGATGACCGAGGCCGGCCGCGAGCAGCCGGCCAGCGAAGATCGAGCCGAAGAACATCGCAGTCAGATTGGCGGCGCTGGAGAACGTGTACCCGTTTGCGAGCGCCAGCGTCGTGGTCCAGCCCCCTATGGAATTTTCCGTGCCGGAAGTGAGGCACATCAGAGCCACGAAGGCGCCGAGAAGAGCGTGTGATCGCAACCGGGTTGCGGCACGCACGCCGGACTTTGGCTCATGACCCAGGGCTACGGACGTGACGGCTCGTCCCTTTCGGTCAGCCAGTACGGCGACCGGAAATAGCGCGAGCGCGAGAACCACCACTCCACCGAACAGCCGGTTGGACAGCTCGCCCGACAGTCCGACCGCAACCGGCCCAAGGATCGCGCCGACGCTGAACGCCGCATTGATCAGTTGCGACATCGCCATGCCCCGCGCCCCGAAGCCTGCGACGAACAAGCCGTTGAGGCGCACCACGTGAATGCCGAAGCCCACTGCGAGCACAAGTACCGCTGCGAGCATCGCAGGCCATGTCGGGGCGATTGAAATCGCCGCCGCACCAAGCAGGAGCAATCCGGTTGCGACGCTGAGCCAGCGGCTGGCCAACGCGGGAGCGCGGACGAAGTTCGGCACGAAAATACCCATCAGGGCCCCGAGGCCGTGGGCGGAGAACACGAGGCCGACGGCGGTCGTGTCGAGGTTGAAGACCCGTTGCAGTCCCGGCAACAAGGGCCCGTAGAGCGACTGGATCGCCCCCAGAAGTGCGAACGTCAGAATGCCTGCGATTGCGATCAAAAGTCGATCCCGGCTGTCTTTGCCTTCCGATCGCTTGTCCCGGCCGGGTTGATAGCCGCGAATCCGAGGAAGCTGAGCAAACCAGCGAGCACACACAGGACGAGGTCGTCTCGGTGCAGCTGGGCGAAGTGGAACACTCCGCGCATGAACGGCACATACAGTGCGATCGCGAGAAACGCGAGCGCGCCACCCAGCACCCACCACAGCGCAGAATTGCGCGTGCGCAACGCATCGAGGATGGAGCGCGACCAGGAGCGGTTCGCGAGGATCAGCCCGAGGCTCGCGACGATGAGCGTCGTGAAGGCCAGAGCCCGAGCATTGTCTGCGCCATGACCACCGTACAGGGCGGTCGCGAATACCGCCACCACGATTGCCAGCAGGATCGCACCTTGAGTCGCGCTGCGCGCGAGCAGCGTCCGGTCGAACAGGGGAGCATTGGCGACACGCGGCGGGCGCCGCATGATGTCGGGCTCCTCCGGTTCGGCTTCGAACACGAGCGAGCATGCGGGGTCGATTATGAGCTGCAGGAACAGGATATGGATAGGCATCAGGATCAACGGCCAGCCCAGCGCGACGGGAACGATCGACAGACCCACTATCGGGACATGCACCGAGACCAGGAACGCGATCGCTTTGCGCAGGTTGTCGAAGATGCGCCGACCCAGTTTGATCGCCTGCACGATGGAGGAGAAATCGTCGTCCAGCAGCACGAGTGCGGCCGCTTCGCGCGCCACGTCGGTTCCATGGCCTCCCATCGCGATGCCGATGTGCGCCGCCTTGAGTGCTGGCGCGTCGTTCACGCCGTCGCCCGTCATCGCGACCACTTCGCCGTTCGCCTTCAGCGCCTCGACCAGCCGCAGCTTCTGTTCCGGCACGACGCGGCAGAAGATGTTCACGTCGTGCAGCCGATGCTGCAGCTGCTCATCGTCGAGCGCGTCGAGCTCTGCACCGGTAATCACACCGCTCTCGCTCGGCAACCCGATCTGACCGGCGATGTTGAGCGCCGTGGCTGGGTAGTCACCGGTGATCATCACCACCCGGATGCCCGCCTCGTGGCTTTCCCTGATAGCGCCGCGAGCGGCTGGACGGACGGGGTCCTCCAGGCCGATCAGGCCAAGGAAGCCAAAGTCGAAGTCGTGCTGGATCGCCGGCAGCTCGGTCTGGCGGAAGCCGGCGCGTGCCACTGCCAACACGCGCAGGCCCCGCGCGGCGAGGCGGTCGACCTGCCCACGCACCACCTCGGCGGTGTTGGCGTCCAGGTGGCACAGGTCCAGGATCGCTTCGGGGGCCCCTTTGGCCGCGACTACGTATTGCTCCAGATCTGGCGAACGCCACACGCGGGACATCGCCAGCAGTTCGGCGGAGAGCGGGTACTCGTCAATCAGCGTCCAGTCCTCGTGCAGGTGCTCAGTATTCGCGAGCAGCTTCAGCCCGCCCTCGCGAATCGCCTTCTCCATAGGGTCGAACGGGTCGCGGTGACTCGCCAGCACGCTGAACTCGAGGAGCTCATGGAACGGCTCCGGCAGCGGCTCCGAGCCGCGGCTGTGCAGGTCGTAAGCAAGCTCGCCGACAGACAGGCTGGCAAGCGACATCCGGTTCTGCGTCAGCGTCCCCGTTTTGTCCACGCACAGGACCGTCGTCGCACCGAGCATCTCTACTGCCGGCACGCGCCGGGTCAGGACCTGGCGCTTCGAAATGCGCCAGGCGCCCAGCCCGAGGAAGACCGTCAACACGACCGGCAGCTCTTCCGGGAGAACGGCCATGGCGAATGTGATGCCCACCAGCAGCCCGTTGAGCCAGTCGCCGCGCGTAGCGCCGTATGCGATCGCGACGACGAGCGCGAGGCCGAGGCCTATCACGGCGACGCGCCGCACGACACGGTGCGTCTCGCGCTGTGTGCGGGTCGGCTCCTCTTCGAGCCCGGTGAGGGCTTGGCCGATGCGCCCGATCTCGGCCCGAGCGCCAGTCGCCAGCACGCGCGCGAGGCCTTTCCCCTGCACCACCAGCGTGCCCGAGAAGACGAAGGGAGAATCTTCGCCGCCCGGGCGCGACATCTCCGCAACGGCCTCTGTTGAAAGCGCCTTGCGCACCGAGGCAGACTCCCCGGTGAGCAAGGACTCGTCCACCGTCAGGTTCGTACACGACACGACCACCGCGTCCGCTGGGACTCTATCGCCCTCGGTGAGGACGATCGCGTCGCCGCGCACCACCTCGCGACCCGGAATCCGCTTCTGCTCGCCCCCACGTATCACCAAAGCACGCGGGCTGGACAGGTCGCGCAGCGCTTCCAGCGCCCGTTCCGTCTTCCGCTGCTGGTACAGGGTCAGTCCGATCACGACGAACACGAAGCCCAGCAGCATCGACGCCTCTCTGGCGTCGCCGAGCAGCAGATAGATCGCTCCACAAGCGATCAGCAATAGAAAGATCGGTTCGCTGACCACCGAGAACGCGATGGCGAGGATGCTCCGAGGCTTCGCAGACGGAAGCTCGTTTGGACCTTCGTTGGCTAGCCGGCGCGCAGCCTCTTTCTCGGAAAGGCCACCCAGGGCCTCGGCCAAAACTGGCGTGATCATGTTATCCGTCAGCGCAGGGGGATTGGATGCGCCAGAATGAGGCTCGCCTCAAATCCCGCCCTTGCCCGAAACCTTGACGGCGTCCTCCAAGCTGAGGACGCTTCACGTGGCGTCAAATCGCGGCGAGCCCGCAGTCATCGTTCCAATGTGAGCCCTATTCCAGTCGCTTATACCCGGTCACCATGCTTTTCACGAGGTTTTCGCGGTGCGACATGCTGGCCAAGGCGACCCCGAGCGTCCGTTCGCTTCCGACCATCAGACTCCCCCTCGACGACGATTGTGCACCCTTGCACGGGCAGAGTCTGACCTAACGCGCCGCGCGCTCTTTGACCCTTATCAAGCAACAATTTGAGAGGACCTGAACCGAGCTCTCGCAGCGACGGGGCGCAGGGAAACTTGATCCGGGCCTTGCGGAGGCTATACTCGCCGTGACGCGCGGAGTCGTGCCGCGCGAACGGCTTCCGCACAAGGTTCCGAATGTTCCTCTTCAAGCTCGTCCTGGCCCTGGCCATCATCGTTGGCGCCCTCTTCCTGGTCTTCCGGTTCCACAGACAGATCCAGGCGGGCAGCGGAGGGCCGAAGGCGGCTCCAGGCAAGGAAGAAGGGGCGCGGCCCACCGAATTGGAAGAGTTCATCGCCGCATACCGGCGGGACAAAGCTACAGGACAGCCCCAGCCCGGTACGGCATTGGCACAAACGGAAGCAGCGCATGCCGCGACACCGGGCGGGGCCGCCCCGGCCGCCGTCAAGGCCCGCGCGGCATTTCTCTCCGGTCCCGCCAAGCTCGCATTCCTGGTGCTCAAGGCCGGTCTTCCGGACCACCACGTGTTCGCCCATACGAGGGTATCGGACTTGATGGACGGGCCCACCGTCCCCGCGCTGGCCAACCTGCCCATCGATCTCGTGGTGTGCAGCAAGGACCTGGTGATCGTCGCTGCCGTGGACCTCAACACCGGGCAGCAGGCAGAAACACTGCTGGAGCGGGAGAAAGAGCAGCGTCTGCGCGCCGCCGGCATCCGCTACTTGCGCTTCGCGCCCGGCGCTTTCCCCAAGCCGGCCGAGGTGCGGAAGCTGGTCTACGGCGAGTGAGTGAGATGAGCCGAGATCGCGCTGGTTCAGCGCTCGATCGGCTCGCCCGCGGGGATGTCCACGCGCCAGACCGGGATTACGCGGTGTCGAGACGCGTCCGACCCCGGCAGGGCCGTGAAGCTCGTGCATCGGTACAGCTCGATGTCATTGCGGCTCTCCGGATAGCGAGAGCAGTTCAGCAGACCCCAGAACCGGCTCCCGTAGATCCGGCAGCGGGAGCGGCCGCTGTCGTCGAAATCGAGGAACAGGCAGCTGCGGTTCAAGCAGCAGTTGCCGCAGTGGGTGCAAGCGCCGACGATATGCTCGCGCGGCGCCGTGGCGGCGGTGCGGCGTGGCCGCAGTAGATAGCGGGAGATGGCTCGGACCCGGAGCATGGCCTTGATGTGTGCCGCGCCGCGCGCCAGTGTCGTCATATAGCGTCTAGCATAGGATGCGTCGCGCGCGATCACGCTCGCGAGAAACGGAACGATAGGCAGGACTGCCAGCATCGCCACAACCCCGCCGTATTCGAGCCCGCGCGAGAGCCAAGAGGCGACGCGTTCCGGACGTGGGAGTTGCAGCCTGGCCCGCCAGCGGGGCGCACAGCGCGTGGCTTCGCCTTGCATCGGTTATCTCCCGTGGTTTTTTGCGGAGTCTAGAGGTTTCTGGGCCCGATTGCCATGCAGCGATGTGCAGCGGCCGCCTCACACCGGTAAAAAACTACACCGATAGTCGAGCAGGTCCGCATCATCGCATACCTGCAGCACGGGCGGGCTCAGTCATAGACCTCGAGCTGCTTGCCGCGCGTTTCGGGCAACATCGAGACGGCGAATATCACGACCAAGTAGGCGATGCCGGCGAAGATGCCGATGGCCGTACCCAGGTTCATGTTGGCGCTCATGAACCCCACCAGGGTGGGGAACAAAGCGCCGATCGCACGGCCGAAGTTGTAGGAGAAGCCCTGCCCCGAGCCGCGCACGCGGCTAGGGTACAGCTCGGTCAGAAAGGCTCCCACGCCGCTGAAGATGCCGGACACGAAGAACCCGAGGGGAAAGCCCAGCACCAGCGTGGCCGCGTCGCTGATGGGCATCAACGTGTAAGCCGCCGCGATGCAGGCCGAGCTCACCGCGAAAATGAAGAAGGTGTTGCGCCGTCCCAGGTGGTCGGCCAGAAAAGCCGATACCAGATAGCCGATGAACGACCCCACGATGATCACCACCAGATAACTGCCGGTGCCGATCACCGACAGCCCGCGCTCGGTCTTGAGATAGGTGGGCAGCCATGTGGTAACCGCGTAGTAGCCGCCCTGCATACCCGTAGTCATCAGGCTGGCGAGCACCGTGGTGCGCATGAGCGCAGGCGAGAAAATCTCCAGGAAGCTGCCGCCCTGCTCTTGCACGCGTTCGCGCGTGGCCGTCGACACCTCGGGCTCCCGCACGTTCTTGCGCACGTAGAAGATGAGCAACGCGGGAAGCACACCGATCCAGAACAGCGCGCGCCAGGCGAGATCTTCGGGCAGCACGCTGAAAAAGACCGTGAACAGGATTGCTGCCACGCCCCAGCCGACGGCCCAGCCGCTCTGCACCGTGCCCACGGCCTTGCCGCGGTGCTGCGGACGGATAATCTCGCCGATCATCACCGATCCCACAGCCCATTCGCCACCGAAGCCCAGCCCCTGCAGGCTGCGCATGATCAGCAGCTCCTCGAAGGAGTTGGTGAAGCCGCTCAAGAAGGTGAAGAGCGCGAACCAGCCGATGGTGATTTGCAGCACGCGGACGCGGCCCAGGCGGTCGGCCAGTGCGCCAGCGGCCCAACCGCCGAACGCGGAGACCAGCAGGGCGCAGGTCGCGATCAGCCCCGCTTGGCCTTTGGTCATCGCCCACGTGGCGATCAGCGTGGGGATCAGGAAGCTGTAGATCATGAAGTCGAAGGCGTCCATCGACCAGCCGCCATAGGCAGCCACCATCGCCTTCTTCTCCTGCCCGCTCAGCTCCTTGAACCAGCCGAACATGGCCTCCTCCCTGTCGGTGCGGTCCAGCGAACGCTCGCCTTACCCACGGCCAGCCTGCGCCCTGGCGTGCTTTTCGGCATCATACAAGTGTGGGCGAGGGGACGAGAGAAACGCGCGAGTCGAGACGAGCGCTCAAGCACTGATGTATGCATTGAACCTGGCAATCCGCCCCGTCAAACGCGTATGCTGGCATCTCAGTCCAGCACGTGCGACACCAGTCCGTCGGCCAGCTTGGGCTCGAACCAAGTGGACTTAGGCGGCATGGCCTCGCCCCTGTCCGCCACGACCATCAGGTCTTCCATGTGGGTGGGGTGAAGCGAGAACGCCGCCGCCATCGCGCCGCTGTTCACGCGCTTTTCCAGTTCCTCCAGGCCGCGGATGCCGCCCACGAACTCGATCCGCTCGTCGGTGCGCGGGTGGCGGATCCCGAGCATGGGCGCGAGCAGATGATCCGCCAGCAGGCTCACGTCCAGACGCGCAACGGGATCTTGGATCGGGATGAGGCCCGCGTGGATGAAGAGCCGGTACCACCGGTCCTTGAGGTATAGGCCGAACTCCCCGGGGCCGCCCGGAGCCACTGCAGCGGCGCTAGGCTCGACGTTGAAGCTGGACTGGAGCCGCTGTAGGAACGCTTCCGCGCTCATGCCATCCAGGTCGGCGACAACTCGGTTATAGGGCAGAATTTGCGTTTGACGGTGCGGGAAGCAGACCGCGAGGAAGTAGTTGTAGCTCTCCTCTCCGGTATGCTTCGGGTTGCGCGCCCGGCGCGCGGCCGCCACCCTCGACGCAGCGGCGGAGCGATGGTGCCCGTCGGCGATGTAGAGCGCAGGCATGGCGTCAAAGGCCGCCGTCAGGCGCTCGATGCGACTCTCCTCGCGGATCACCCAAACGGTATGCCGCACGCCACCGTCGGCCGTGATGTCGGCGTCCGGCGCACCGCCCGCCGCCTGCACGAGCATCTCATCCACTTGGGGCGCGGACGCATAGGCCATCAGGACTGGGCCGGTCTGCGCGCTGAGTGCCTCGATCTGGTGCACGCGGTCGTCTTCTTTGTCCGGCTGGGTGCATTCGTGCTTGCGTATGCGGTTGGTGTCGTAGTAGGCCACTGACGCGGCCCCCACCAGCCCGGTCTGGACGTGATTGCCCATGATCAGCCGGTAGGCGTAGAAACAAGGCTCGGGGTCGCGCACGAGCACGCCGGCCGCGATCATGCGCTGGAGATTTTCAGCGCCCTGGGCGTAGACATCGGGCGCGTAAGGATTGGTGCCGGGCGGCAGATCGATCTCGGGCTTGGAGATGTGCAAAAAGCTCCAGGGCTTGCCAGCCGCTCGCACGCGCGCCTCTTCGGCAGACAGCACGTCGTAGGGTGGAGCGGCGACGTCGGCTGCGCGCTCCGGCACGGGCCGCAGGCCAGTGAAGGGTCGGATCAGATGCAAGGTTAGCCCTTGATTTTGTCAGAGGGGGAATTCTATACCGCCGGCGACACCCGAAACGGCGCATGGTCTCAAGGTTGGGTGTCGCCGTCAACGCGAGTTATCCGGACAACAACACGAAAATGATCCAAAGCAACTTTTCCAGCCTCAACCCTCACGGGTTCCACCGCGTTGCCTACACCGATTGGGGCAATGCCGCGAATCCGCACGTGGTCCTGTGCGTGCACGGGTTGACGCGCAACGCCCGCGACTTCGACGAGCTCGCGCGCGGCCTCAAGCCACGCTGCCGCGTTGTGTGCATGGACGTTGTCGGCCGCGGCGGCAGCGCCTGGTTGGAGCACAAGGACGACTACACGTTCCGGCAGTATCAGGCCGACGCTGCCACGCTCATCGCACGCGCCACCGATCCCCACGGACGTTCGGTACTGCCGCGCTGGGCACGGTCGGCGCGCGGGGACGTGGACGGCAAGGTGGACTGGGTCGGCACCTCGATGGGCGGACTGATCGGCATGCTGGTCGCAGCGCAGCCCCATGCGCCGATCCGTCGGCTGGTGCTCAACGATGTAGGGCCGTTCATCCCGTGGGCCGCACTGATCCGGCTCAAGGGCTATCTCGGCAGCCAGACACGCTTCGCTTCCCTGCAAGAAGTGGAGCGCGCGCTGCGCGAGGCGTGTGCTCAGTGGGGGCCGATCACCGATGAGCAATGGCGGCGCCTCGCCCTGCACAGCGCTCAGCCATTGGAGGACGGCGCCTGGCAGATGGCCTGCGACCCTGCCGTCGGCGTAGCGACGGCCTGGGGCTGGAACCCCGACGCGAAGGTGGGCAATCGCAATCTCCGAGGCCTCGAACTGTGGTCGGTGTGGGAGGCGATCCGCTGTCCTACTCTGGTCCTGCGCGGGGCCGACTCCGAGGTGCTCGACCGCGACACGGTCGGGCGCATGCGCGGCAGCGGGCCACCCACGGAGGTAGTGGAGCTGGCGGGCATCGGGCATGCGCCGTCGCTGATGACGCGGGATCAGATCGAGATCGTGCGCGAGTTCTTGCTGCGCCCCGCGTGAGCGTTCACCAATCCGTCACGCTAGCAGATAAAAGAGTCCCTCTCGAGCAGAGATGAGGTCCCTCTCCGGCAGAAATAAGGTCCCTCTCCCTCCGGGAGTGAGGGCTCAGGGAGAGGGTAGGGTGAGGGAAACGTCGCTAGACGTTTGGGAGAGGGTAGGGTGAGGGACGCGTGCCGCCCCTCCTTGGAACGGAGGCGAGTGAATCGCGTTGCGCGCACGCGGAGCCGCGGGAAGCGAGCCGACGAAGGCGCGCGCTGCGCACACCAGACCCATCAACAGCGCGAGCCCCAGCAGACAATCCCCCAGCAGGACCTGCTGGTCGATGAGATAGTAATTGCACAGCCTCACCGGCGACTGCCGATACAGCCAGCCGACCACTCCGATCATGGAGATGGCATTGGCAAGCACGAACCCCCTGCCTACCGGACCGACGCTGGCCCAGCTCGAAGCCAGAGGCAGGCCGACGAGCAACGGCAGCGAGAAGAACTTGACCACCTCCATGGCGGGGCTGTCGAGGGCCGCGTCCAGGGCTCGCGGTAGCATCCAGTAGGACGAGGCGAATAAGACCAACAGCATTCCAGGCAGCCCGCGTTCGTTGTAGCGCTCGAGGGTGCGCTGCATGCGGGCCCCAACTGCCGAAGCGAACAGCACACCGGTCAGGGCCAACAGGGGGATCTGAACCAGCATGTGCGCCGCCATCTGGGCCTCGAGCATCCGGCGTGACGCCGGCAGGGCGAGGATCCCGATCAGCATCAGGCCCCCGGCCCAGCGCGGCATTGCGTACCACGACTTCATCGCTCGATCGATTCCGCCGCGTTGCCTGCCAGCTCTGCTTCGTCGTAGCCAAAGATCCCGATCAGTTGTCCGTACTCGTCGACCAGGTGGATGGCGGCGTTGTGCTGAAACTCGCCCAGCGCGTCGGGAATCACCACCACTTCGAAAGTCCGCAGCATCGTCGAGAGCGCCTCTTTATCCGCGACGCGGGCGATCCGCCAGAGCTTGCCGTCGGCATGGTAAAGATCAGCATAGGCTCTGAGCGTTGGGACAGTATCGGTGTCCGGGTCGAAGCTGATGCTAAGCAGCACGGGCCCGTTCGGCCCGCGCTCCGCGATCTGGCCTGACAGCCGCTGAAAGTCTGCACCGAGCACGCCGCAGATCGTCGGGCAGCGTGTGTAGATGAAGTCGATCAGGAGCCTTCTCCCACGGTACTCGGCCAGGCTGAAGGTGACCCCGTTCTGGTCTTTAAGCACTGCCGGGGGAAGCGGTCGCGGTCGGTTCTGTACGGCGAGGCGCCGCGCCTGCTCCGAGGTTAATGCCCGCAGGCCGTCCGTGCCAGCCCACAGCGCAACGCTCCCGAGGCAGAGCACCACAAGCGCGCACAGGATGCTGCGCATGCCTAGGCGCCCACAGTCATGGCTCGCAGCCGGGACAGGAAGCGGACCACAAACACCAGCACCGCCGCGACGACCAGCGCAGCGAACACGCTGGCGACGCGGTCGTAGGGCACCCATTCCGGCAAGTGTACGGCCCAGCGTCTAGGGATGCTGTTCCTTCCGGAGAGCAGGAACATGCCCACGAATCCCAAGCCACCGATCGCAAAGGTCCAGAAGCTCACGGCGTCCACAGCGTTCCCTTCGAGGGCGCCCCCCGCCTTGGCGAGGTAGTAGCCGAAGCCGAACAGCATCGCTCCCAGGCCGAGGATTAGGTAGAAGTGGAAGTGCCCGGGTACCCACAAGGTATTGTGCATCACGTGGTTGACGACGATGGTGCCGTCGATGATCGCGGGCAGGATTCCGGCGGCCCATCCGAACACGGACAAAAAGAGCAACCCGGAAACCAGATCCCAGCGCAGGCCGGAGCGGTAGACGATGGCGAGCGTTCCGATCATGGTGACCGCCAGCACCGGCAGACCGCTGGTGTAGGAGATGATCTGCCCGATCAACAGTGCCCACGTCGGCATCGCGAAATCCATCAGCAGATGGTGCGGGTACACGATCAGCACCATGATCATGGTCGCTGTCCAGGCCCCGACAAAGACCCGGTTGGATTTCCACGGCCGGTCGGTGTAGCGAGGCAGGATCTCGTATACCGCGATGACTGTCATGTAAATAGCGGCATTGATGAACACGTGGCCAAAGAAGAAAATCAAGTTCTTGGCGAGCAGTGCGTCCACGGCGAAGCCCGGGACGTACAGGTTGACCAGGCAGATCGTGAGGATCGTGGCGCCCACAACGATGGACAGGATGTTGACGACCGTCACGACGGTGCTTGCAATAACGGTCGGCGGCGGCGCATTGCCGTCGTCGCGTCCGAACAACTGAGGCCATCCCAACGCCCCGGCGAGGCTGCGGTACTTGGCGAGGAGCGCCCGGGCTACGTCGAGATACAACAGCAGGAACCCGACTCCGACCACCAACACGCCGATCAGATAGCACGCTGCCGCGCCGTTGCTCCAGACCCCCATCGGCTTCGCCGGGAGCGGGAACAGGAAAGTCCAGGCGGCAGCGAACCCACCCAGGAAAATGGCGCCGAGGATGAACACCACGCCGAGGAGAAACAGCAGCAGGTTGGCGACGAAAATCCCGGTGTTCAGCTTTACGTATTGGTTGAGGAAGTACCACATGATGGCGGCACCGCCCAGCCCCGCGATACCCACCATGCCGATACCATGGGCGGTCATGACCTGATAGAACAGAGCCGGGGGCAGCGTGATGACCTGCGCCTGGCTCAAGCGCAACACGAGTCCCAGGAGCATCATCAGCGCAACGACCAGGATGGTCACGCTCATGTACGCCACCACGGCACGCTTGGCCCACAGGGAAACGCCGCCCGAAGATGCGTTGGCCATTTTCGCCTCCTCACTCCGAAGCCACCACGGTGAGCTCGGCCATCATCGCGTGATGCGCGAGCCCGCAGTACTCGAGACACAGGATCTTATAGTGACCCGGCTGCAGGAAAGTATGGCGCAGCACGTTTGTATATCCCGGCATCGCCTGC
>JBGPOV010000016.1:0-50603 GCA_041488255.1 Gammaproteobacteria bacterium
ATCCCCGACCGACAGCAGTTGATGCTGGTGGAAAAGAGCGAGCAAGGACGCATTTCCACCCGCGAGATCTTGGCGGTGCGCTTCTCGGAATTGGAGGAACCCACCGGACTAGCGGGGCGGGGCTGAAAGGAATGGGACGCAGCAAGTTCTCGGCGGGGGCGGTGGTGCTGCGGCCCGCCGGAGGCGGCTGGCGCTATCTGGTGCTTCGCGTGTTCCGCACCTGGGATTTCCCCAAGGGCGGGGTGGAGGCGGGCGAAGTGCCTCTGGAGGCGGCGCTCCGCGAGGTCGAGGAGGAAACGGCGCTCACCACGCTCGACTTCCGGTGGGGCGAAGTGTACCGGGATACGGCGCGCTACAGCGCAGGCAAGGTGGCGCGCTACTATGTCGCGGCCAGCCCCGCGGGCGACGTCTCGCTGCCCATCAACCCCGAACTGGGCCGGCCCGAGCACCATGAGTTCCGCTGGGTCAGCTACGCCGAGGCGAAGCGTTTGCTGCCCGAGCGGTTGCAGCCCATCCTGGAGTGGGCGCACGAGCTGGTGGAGGTGGCTGAGCCCGCTCAGCGCTGACTGCGCATGCCGTGCGTGCGCGGGAATGCGTCTACTTGCGCTCCGACTTCGTGTAGTCGATTTGTCCGGTGTCCGCGTTGACTTCGACGCTCGCGCTGCGCCCGTCGTTCGTGGTCAGTTCGTACGTATAGTAGGCTGTGCCTTTGAAGCTCAAGGCCAAATCCAACTGCATCTTGCTAACCTCCGCTACCGAGGGGTAGGCGCCGATTGCCGTGAAGCGCGCCGATTTCTCGGGAACCTTGACGCGGCCCGTCAGCTTTTTGTAATCCTTGTTGCCGAGCTTGCGCACGGGAGCGCCCACGGTGCCCTCCGTGCACCTCATCGCCCATACGTAGTTGTTCGGGGCCAGGACGTCGATCTCGAAACCGAACGGCTGCTGCTTGGAAGTGAGCTGCCAGCGGGTCACTACGCCCTCCTGCTTCTGCGGTGCCGCCTGCACGCACTCATCGAGAGCCGGGAATAGGGCGTCGGGCTCGACCGCCAGGGCCGCGGCGCAGCCGATGCTCGAGGCCGCGATGGTCAAAATCGTGGCGGCGCAGGTCTGCTTCAATCGGTGCATAGGTCTCCTCCTCGTCGGATAGGGTTGTTTCGGCATCGTCTCTACACGGCTACAGCTGCGGCGCTGGTGTGCCAGCCATTCACCGCCGACAGGTTCGCACCATTCTCCGGGGTCTGCAACGGGCTCAGCGAGACAGGTAAGATAGCGCGATGCCGTTCTCCTATTTCGACCGCCTGTCGCCGGCGCGCAAGGTAGTCTACTTGCGCAGCGATGCCGTAGAGAAGATCCAATTGCCTCCAGGACCGCCAGTGGATCATCTTGTACCGCTGCTGGAACGAGCGTTGAAGGCCGAGCGCCGCAGCGAGGTGGAGCAGGTGAGCCAGGCGCTGCTGTCGAACCTCACGTCGCGGCTGCGAGTGCCGCCCGTGCGCGTGAAAGTGCTGACCGTGCGCCCGAGCGGGAACTGGGGCGAGCTGCATGGGCTGTACGAGCCCGCGGAGGACCGCGCGCCGCCGCTGATCACGGTTTGGATGCGCACCGTGGCGCGTAAACAAGTGGTGGCGTTCCGCACCTTCCTGCGCACGCTGCTGCACGAGCTGTGTCATCACCTCGACTACGAGTTGTACAAGTTTCCCGAGACCTTCCATACCGAAGGTTTCTACAAGCGCGAGTCGAGCTTGCTGATGCAGCTCGCAGGGCCAGCGCTGCGCCCGGTGAGTCTCGCGCTCGCGCAGAAGGCAGACCAGCCCGAGTGAGCGCACCAGGGCGCCACGCGACCCTCGTGCCGCCGCGCCCAGCGCTAGAATGCAAGCCCAGCCGGCCGGGTAAGGTTCGGCTGCTCCCCCTGGGAAGACAACGATCGATGTCGGCAGACGGGTCTCTGCGGGCGGTGCTATATGCGCTCTCCGCCAACTTCGGGATTTTCCTCGCCAAGGCCGTGGCCGCTTGGCTCACCGGTTCCTCCTCCATGCTGGCCGAGGCCATTCACTCCTTTGCCGACTGCGGCAACCAAGGGCTGCTCCTGCGCGGCATGAGGGAAGCCCAGCGGGCGCCGAACCGGGAGCATCCCCTCGGTCACGGCATGGTGGTGTACTTCTGGGCCTTCCTGGTGGCGGTGCTGCTGTTCACCGTCGGCGGCGCGTTTTCGATCTACGAAGGCGCGCACAAGCTGTCCGATCCGCGGGCTCTGTCCTGGCCGGGTGTGGCCATCGCGGTGCTGATCATCGCCGTCGTCCTCGAGAGTTTCTCGCTGGCGGGGTGCTTGCGCGAAGTTCGGAAGGTGGCGCACGGCCGTTCGCTATGGCGGTTCTTTCGGCAATCGCGCAACAGCGAGTTGATCGTGATCCTGGGCGAGGACATCGCCGCGCTCGCCGGGCTGCTCGTGGCGTTGGGAGCGGTATCGCTCAGCCTGTTGACCGGCAATCCCGTGTTCGACGCGGTGGGCAGCATGCTGGTCGGCGTGCTCCTGATTCTGGTCGCGGTGCTGCTGGCGATCGAGATCAAGGCGCTGATAACCGGCCAGAGCGCCGACCCGCAACTCGAGGGGGAGATCCGGCGCTTCGTGACCAACCGTCCTGAAGTGGCCGAGCTGTTCAACCTCATCACGCTGCAGCTGGGCGATAAGATCCTCCTGGCGGTAAAGGCGCGCATGCGAGAATCGCGGGATGCGCCGCGCCTGATCGGCGACGTGAACCGTTTGGAGGCCGACCTGCGCAGGGCGTTTCCGCAGATCCAGTGGTTGTTCTTCGAGCCGGACGATAGTCCCTGAGGAGCGCCAGCGGGACCTCGTGCGACGCTCGGATCGCTCCCGCCAGCGTCGACCCCCCAAGGAAGACAGCCACGCGCTGGTATTCCCGCCGGCGCGGATATTGCCTAGAATGCGAGCATACGGGTCCGCGGCGTGGCCTACCGCCGGCCCGCTGGGACGTTCGGCCGGTGGCGTAGTCTAAGCAAGGATAGGATTCAGAGGAGCAGTTCGGTGGCTTTGATTCTGGCGTTGGACATGACAGGGATGCCCAACCGCTGGCTTGTCATGGAGCAGGCCATCACCTATCACGCCCGCGACATGGTCGCCTGGTCGCTGGGCGATGTCGTCTGCACCTACCGGGGCGGGGTGTCGCGCCTGACCGGTGAGCGGTCCAGCTTGTCCACCAAAAGCATCGTGGCCATCAAGGGTTCCTCCGAGCTCGTACGGGGCCAGATGGCAGAGCCGCACCTGACCAATGCCGCGCTGTACCGGCGCGACCGGCATCTATGTGGGTACTGTGGCGGGCGCTTCCGCGAAAGCGACCTGTCCAGGGATCACGTCATCCCGCTGCACCTGGGTGGCAGGGACCGCTGGATGAACGTGGTCACAGCCTGCCGCTCCTGCAATACACTCAAGGGTGGCCGCACCCCCGAAGCGGCCCGCTTGCCACTGATCTACGCGCCTTACGTGCCCAACCGCCACGAGCATATGATCCTGCAGAACCGCCGCATCCTGCAGGACCAGATGGAATACCTGATGGCGCGCGTGCCGAGGCACAGCCGGTTGCACTTGACCTGAATCCCCGCGGCTTGAATTCCCGGGAGCCGCCCCCATCAGAGTTTTTGCCCACCAGCGCTAGGGACCGACCCTGCATGCGCTGTTGCAAGGGCGCTTGAGCGCATGCGCTGAGCCCAGCGCGCGACCTCTCACCGCGGATGAAATACAAGGACTACTACAAGATACTCGGTGTCGAGCGCACGGCCAACGAAGAGCAGATCAAGAAGGCCTACCGTAAGCTCGCGCGCAAATATCATCCGGACGTGTCCAAGGAGAAGGACGCGGAGGAGAAGTTCAAGGAGGTGTCCGAGGCCTACGAGGTGCTCAAGGACGCCGAGAAGCGCAAGGCGTACGACACTATGGGCTACTACCAGCCGGGCCAGGATTTCCGTCCGCCACCCGACTGGGAGCAGCAGTTCCGTAGCGGCGGTTTCCAGGACCTGGAAGGGGTCGATCTGTTCGACTTGCTGTCGGGGCTCGGGCGCGGAGGTTTTCGCACCGGCCGCGCCGGTGGCGGATTCCGCATGCCCGGTCAGGACTACGAGGTGTCGGCGCACCTGGGTGTGGAAGAGGTTGCACGCGGCACCGAACTCGACATCCCTCTAGCGGTCACGGAGATGTCGGGGGACGGCCAACTCCGGCGCACGGCCAAGACTGTGAAGGTGCGTATCCCCAAGGGCGCGACCGATGGCCAGCGGCTGCGGGTGCCCGGCAAGGGCGGTAAGGGCCACGGCGGCGCGCCGGATGGCGATCTGTACGTCGACATCCAGCTCAGGCCGCACGACCTGTTCCGCGTGAGCGGCCACGACCTGTATCTGGAGCTGCCGGTAGCCCCCTGGGAGGCGGCACTCGGCGCCGACGTCCAGGTCCCGACGCTGGACGGACGCGTGAGCGTCAAGATCCCGCCCGGCTCGCGCGCGGGCCAGAAGCTGCGCGTACGCGGCAAGGGCCTTCCGCGGCCTGGAGGCGGCGAGGGCGACCTGTACGCTGTGCTTCAGGTCGTTACGCCGTCGGTGCTGAGCGAGCGCGAGAAACAGCTGTATCGGGAGCTGCAGCAGGCGTCGACCTTCAATCCCCGAGCCCACTTCGGTTAGCGCGCGAGCCAAGGATGTCCTCTGGCTTTCACGAGCAAGCCCTTTTCACCGAGCACCTGGAGGTCGCCCTCGAGGAGTTGGCGCAGGCGTCCGGGCTTCTGCCCCACGAGATCGTCGAACTGGTCGAGTACGGGGTGTTCCAGCCGGTGGGCGGGACCTCGATCGAAGCCGGCGGCATTTCAGCCTGGCGCTTCTCCGCGCGCAGTATCGTGATGGGGCGGCGCGCCAGCCGACTCAAGGCGGACTTCGACCTCAATCTGTCCGGGCTGGCGCTGGTGCTGACCTATCTGGAGCGCATCGACGAGATGGAAGCGGAACTGGTCCGACTGCGCTGTCAACTGCTGGGCTGACCAATCCCGAGCCGGGACGAATCCTGGTCCCGGGCAGCGCGCAAGAAACCGCTTCTGGCCGGCGGCGCTGTCGTTCTGGCCCCGTTCCTGCGCGTCTCTCGGAACGCGGCCCGCCCTACTTCTTCATGCCGAGCGAGAACACGCCTTCCAGATCGATGCGCGAGTAGGCGCGGAACGCGATCAAGGTCTCGGTGCTCTCGATGCCCTCGATCCGCTGCATCCGGTTGGTCACGATGTCAGCCAGGTCCTCGTTGGTGCGCACCCGTACCATGGCCACCAGGTCGTAGCGCCCCGCCACCGAGTAGACCTCCGAGATGCCCTCCGTCGAGGCCAGCTTGTCCGCCACCTCGCCCACCCGGGCACGAGCCACGCTAAGAAGCACGATTGCGGTCACCATACAAAGGCCTTCCTCTCTGCCGTGACTGAGCGCTGCACCTTACCATCCGCGATTGACCGCTCGCAAGCCCGATCGGCGGTGTCGGTCGATGGGCGCGTCGAGCGCCGCGCGGGACTGGTCTGCGCGAACGCGCCGGCAGGCCAGCCGGCTCTGCTGGCCCAGAAATCGCTTGACAGCTAAAACATTTAGGTCTACTAAATTCCGCCGTAAATCATCGCAGGGACCCGCGCATGAAGATCGTCTGCATCGGCGGCGGGCCGGCCGGCCTGTACCTCTCGATCCTGATGAAGAAGGCCGACCCCCGGCGCGACATCACGGTGCTCGAGCGAAACCGGCCCGACGACACATTCGGCTGGGGCGTGGTGTTCTCCGACGCGACGCTGGGTAACTTCCGACAAGCCGACCCCGAGAGCCACGCCAAGATCCTGCGCAGCTTCCACCACTGGGACGACATCGACGTCTTCTTCCGGGGCACGAAGATCACCTCCAGCGGTCACGGCTTTTGCGGCATTGCGCGCAAGAAGCTGCTGAACATCCTGCAGACGCGTGCCGCAGAGCTGGGCGTCAAGCAGGCGTTCCAGACCGAGGTCGTAGACGAGGCGCCGTTCGCCGATGCCGATCTAATCGTCGCTTCGGACGGGGTCAATAGCGTGATGCGGCGCAAGTACTCGGAGCAATTCAACCCCGACATCGATGTGCGCAAGTGCCGCTATATCTGGCTCGGCTCGCACCAGAAGCTGGAGGCCTTCACCTTCGCCTTCGAAAGCACGCCCTGGGGCTGGTTCCAGCTTCACGCCTATCGCTTCGACCGCGACACCAGCACCTTCATCGTCGAGACGCGCGAGGAGAGCTGGCTCGCCGCCGGGCTGGACAAGGCCGACCAGGACGGCTCGATCGCCTTCTGCGAGGAGCTCTTTGGCAAGTACCTGGGCCGGCACCACCTGTTGAGCAACGCACGCCATCTGCGCGGGTCCGCCTGGCTCAATTTCAACCGCGTGCTGTGTGAGAGGTGGCATCACCGCAACGTCGTCCTGATCGGCGACGCGGCCCACACCGCACACTTTTCCATCGGCTCGGGCACCAAGCTGGCGATGGAGGATGCTATCGCTCTGTCGCGGACACTGTCCGAGCAGCCCGATATCACGCGAGCGCTGGAGCTGTACCAGGAGGAACGCAGCGTGGAGGCTCTACGGCTGCAAAGCGCTGCGCGCAACCGCATGGAGTGGTTCGAGAACGTGGCGCGCTACGCGCATCTGGACCCGCTCCAGTTCTCCTACACCCTGCTCACGGGCAGCCAGCGCATCGGCCACGAGAACCTGCGGCTGCGCGACAGCCGCTACGTCGATCGGGTAGAGGCTTGGATAGCCGAGGGCAGCGGTTTGCCAGCGAAGCCCGTTCCGCCCATGTTCACGCCGTTGCGGCTGCGCGCGCTCGAGCTCAAGAATCGCGTGGTGGTCTCGCCCATGGCGATGTACTCCTGCCGCGACGGTTTGCCCGACGACTTCTACCTGGTGCACCTGGGCTCGCGGGCGCTGGGCGGTGCCGCCCTGGTATTCACCGAGATGACCTGCGTCGCGCCCGATGCGCGCATCAGCCTCGGCTGCACCGGGCTCTGGAACGAGGGGCAGGCGCTTGCATGGAAGCGCGTGGTCGACTTCGTGCACGGCCGGAGCAGCGCAAAGATCGGTCTCCAGCTCGGCCACGCCGGACCCAAGGGTTCCACCCAGCTGGGCTGGGAGCAGATCGACGAGCCCTTGTCGGATGGCAACTGGCCGTTGATCGCGCCGTCTCCCGTAGCGTATGGTCCGCAGAATCAGATTCCGCGCGCCATGACGCGCGCGGACATGGACCGTGTCCGGGATCAGTTCGTGCGGGCCGCGCAGATGGGGACGCAGTGCGGGTTCGATGTCCTGGAGTTGCACTGCGCGCACGGCTACCTGCTGTCCAGCTTCATCTGCCCGCTCACCAACCGGCGCGCAGACGAGTACGGCGGCTCGCTGGAGAAGCGTCTGCGCTATCCGCTGGAGGTCTTCCGCGCGCTGCGCGCGGTGTGGCCGGACGATAAGCCGATGTCGGTGCGTATCTCGGCGCACGACTGGGCGCCGGGCGGAAACACGCCCGACGACGCGGTGGAGATCGCGCGCCAGTTCAAGGCCGCGGGCGCCGATCTGATCGACGTCTCCTCGGGCCAGACCACGCGCCTGGCCCGGCCTGTGTACGGGCGCATGTACCAAACGCCCTTCTCGGACCGCATCCGCAACGAGGTGGGCATCGCCACCATGGCGGTGGGCAACATTTTCGAGGCGGATCACGTGAACAGCATCATCGCAGCTGGCCGCGCCGACCTGTGCGCGCTTGCACGGCCGCACCTCGCCGATCCCTTCTGGACCCTGCATGCGGCCGCGGAGCTGGGCTACGCGCAGATGGAATGGCCCAACCAGTATCTGACCGGCAAGGCGCAGCTCGAGCGCAATCTGGCACGCGCAGCGCAGATGGCGATCAATGTGTAGCGGACCTGCCCTACTCCTTCCCCCGCTTGCGGGGGAAGGTTGGGATGGGGGGCCACCCGTGCACAGCACGCATACGGCCGTCACACTTCACTAAAGGTGCAACGGTGCGAGCGCTGGAAGGCAAACACGCAGTGGTGACCGGAGGCGGGCGCGGTATCGGTGCGGCCATCGCGGCGGCGCTGGCGCAGCACGGTGCGACCCTGACGCTTATGGGCCGCGACCGTGCCCGCTTGGAGGCTCGAGCGCGGGTGCTGGCGGCACGTGCGGTGACGGTGGACATCGCGGACGCAGAAGCAGTGACGGCTGCGTTCTCTCTCGCGACGGCGGCCGCGGGACCGGTGCACATCCTGGTGAACAACGCCGGCGCAGCCGCGAGCGCGCCGTTCGCGCGCACCGACCTCGCCCTATGGACGCAGATGCTCGGGGTGAATCTTACCGGCACCTACCTCTGCTGCCGGCAGGTGATACCGGGCATGCTCGAGAGTGGCTACGGGCGCGTGGTGAACATCGCCAGCACGGCTGGCCTGACCGGTTATGCCTATGTCACGGCGTACTGCGCCGCCAAACACGGTGTCATCGGGCTCACGCGCGCCCTGGCCCTGGAGGCGGCGCGCCATAACGTCACGGTGAACGCGGTCTGCCCAGGCTACACGGACACCGATATGCTCGGCGAAGCAGTCGCCAACATCGTGCGAAAGACCGGCAAGACCCAGGAAGAGGCGCGCACCGCGCTCCTCACGCGCAACCCGCAGCAGCGGCTGGTGCAGCCCGAGGAGGTTGCCAACGCGGCGCTATGGCTGTGCCTGCCCGGCGCCGAGGCGATCACCGGCCAGGCCATCGCCGTGGCTGGAGGCGAGCTGCTGTGAGGGCGACAAAGCCAGGTGTGCGGGCGGCCAGAGCAGCCATGCCTGTCGACTTGGAGACCCGCCTCACCGACGAGCACCATCAGGCGCTCAAGTTGTGGCTGCGTCTGCTCTCTTGCACCAATCTAGTGGAGGCGGAAATCCGCAGCCGGTTGCGGACGGAGTTCGGCATCACCCTGGCGCGATTCGACCTCATGGCCCAGCTCGAGCGCAACCCCGGGGGCCTGAAGATGAGCGAGTTGTCGCGGCGGCTGATGGTGAGCGGTGGCAACGTAACCGGGTTGACGGACCAACTCGAGAAAGAGGGGCTGGTGACGCGCGCGGACGCTCCCGAGGACCGGCGCGCCTATACGGTGAGGCTTACGCCGGCGGGCCGTGCGCTGTTCGGGCGCATGGCCGCCGCGCACGAGCAGTGGGTGATCGGTTTGTTTTCGGGTCTGACCTCGAGCGAGAAAGCGCAGGTTCACCGTCGGCTGGCCAAGCTCAAGCTGCACGTGGCCGGCGCGACCACGGAAAGCGACTAGGGAGGTGCGAATGAGCACAACCATGGACCCGGGCCTCGCCGCGGGCAACACCGACAGCCTGACCGGGTATCAGGCCCGGCATTTTCTGTGGTCCATCGACGGGCGCGTGGCCACCCTTACGCTGAATCGCCCCGAGAAGAAGAACCCGCTCACCTTCGAGTCCTATGCGGAGCTGCGCAACCTGTTCAGGCGGCTGCAATTCGCCACCGACGTGCGTTGCGTGGTGTTAGCGGGGGCGGACGGCAACTTCTGCTCCGGCGGTGACGTACACGAGATCATCGGCCCGCTCACCGAGCTGGACATGTCCGGGCTGCTGGCCTTTACGCGTATGACCGGCGATGTCGTGAAGGCCATGCGCGCCTGCCCCCAACCGATCGTCGCTGCTGTTGACGGCGTCTGCGCGGGTGCTGGTGCGATATTGGCGCTGGCCTCGGACCTGCGCATCGGCACGGCAGGCAGCAAGACCGCTTTCCTGTTCGTGCGCGTGGGGCTGGCCGGCGCCGATATGGGCGCCTGCGCGCTGCTGCCGCGCGTGATCGGCCAAGGTCGGGCGGCCGAGCTGCTGTTCACGGGCCGCTCCATGAGCGGCGGCGAGGCGCTGCAGTGGGGCTTCTTCAACCGGCTGTGCGCACCCGAGAAGCTGTTATCCGAAGCGCAGGCGCTGGCGGCGGAGCTGGGTGGCGGGCCAAGCTTTGCTCACGCCATGACCAAGAAGTGTCTGCATCAGGAATGGAACATGGGCGTGGACGAAGCCATCGAAGCGGAGGCCCAGGCCCAGGCCATCTGCATGCAGACCGAGGACTTCAAGCGCGCCTATCGCGCGTTCGCGGCGAAGCGCAAACCCGCGTTCGAAGGCGACTGAGCCATGACCCGTGCCGCGTCAACACACGCTTCGATCACCTACAGCAGCTATCTGCGGCTGGACACGCTGCTCGACTGTCAGCGCCTCGAGAGCGCCAGGGCGCACAAGCCCGCGCACGACGAGATGCTGTTCATCATCACGCATCAGGCCTACGAGCTGTGGTTTAAACAAATCCTGCACGAGCTCGATGCGCTGCTCGCCATCATGGGCCAGCCGGTGGTGCCGGAGCGGGAGCTGGGCCAGGTCCTGCGCTACGTGGAGCGCATCGTGACGATCCAAAAAGTGCTCGTCGAGCAGATCGGGATTCTGGAGACGATGACGCCGCTGGACTTTCTCGACTTCCGCGACCTGCTCGCCCCCTCGTCCGGGTTCCAGAGCGTGCAGTTTCGCCACATCGAGAACAAGCTCGGACTGCAACGCACCCAGCGGGTCGGATATAACGCCATGTCTTACGAATCGGCTTTGCCCTCCGCCTCGCGGCGCCGGGTGAAAGCGCTGGAAGACAGGCCAAACGTGTTCACGCTGCTCGAGCAGTGGCTCGCACGCATGCCGTTTCTGCGCTTCCGAGACTACGACTTCTGGCAGGCCTATCGTCACAACGTACAGGCCATGCTGGCCAAGGACCGCGCCGCCATCGAGCACAACGCGTTGCTGTCCACTGAAGCCAAGGCCATCCAGCTGCGCGAGCTGGACAAGACCGGCGAGAACTTTGAGACGGTATTCGACGCGGCGCGCTATCAGGCGCTGGTCGACAGCGGGCAGCGGCGCTTGTCTTATCCCGCCTTCGTCTCGGCGCTGATGATCAATCTCTACCGCGACGAGCCGATGTTTCATACCCCGTTCCGGGTCCTCACCGCGATCGTGGCGATCGACGAGAACCTGAGCCTGTGGCGCTACCGTCACGCGCTTATGGTCAATCGGATGATCGGCAGCAAGATCGGCACCGGTGGCTCCTCCGGGCAGGACTACCTGCAGCGCACCGTGGAAGCGCACCGGATCTTCACCGACTACTTCAATCTGTCTACGTATTTGGTCCCGCGGTCCATGTTGCCGCCACTGCCGGAGGCGTTGCAACGGGAACTGGGTTTCCACTGGCATGCTTAGCGCACACTTCAGCCAGTTCTTCCGCGCCTGCGGCGATTGGCTCCACTGCACCGCGCACAGCCATCACCCGTGGCCGGACGTGACGCGCGCGGCGCACCTCGCGTACTGGGACGACGCCGCTCGCTTGACCGACCGCAAATGGGACAAGGCGCTCGGCGAGGTGCTGCCGGAGGCTCAAGGCCACGTTGCGCGTCACCTGCGCCTGCCCCGCCCGGAGCAGATCGCTTTTGCGCCGAACACTCATGAGTTTGTGGTGCGCCTGTATTCGTGCCTAGACTGGAGCCGCCCGCAGCGCGTCCTGACGACGGCGCATGAGTTCCACAGCTTTGAACGGCAGACGCGCAGGTTGGAGGAAACCGGCCGATTGGCGGCAACCCGCATCGCTGCGGAGCCTTATGAGACTTTCGTCGACCGGTTCTGCGCGCGACTGCGCGATCCGTGCGACCTCGTGTGGCTGTCGCAGGTGTTCTTCGATTCCGGCTTCCGGGTCGCCGATCTCCAGCGCATCGTGCGGGCGTGTCGCGACAGCGCGCTGGTGGTGATCGACGGCTACCATGCGTTCGCTGCGCTGCCCGTGGATCTCGCTGCCATCGCCGACCGCGTATTCTACGTAGCGGGCGGCTACAAGTACGCGATGGCGGGGGAAGGGGCGTGCTTCCTAGCCGTCCCGCCGGGCACCGAGCTGCGCCCGCTCGCCACCGGCTGGTTTGCCGACTTCCAGGGATTGGGCTCCTCGCAGGACGGACCGGTAGGCTATGGCGATGCGGGCATGCGCTTCTTCGGGGCCACGTTCGATCCCTCCGGGCTGTACCGGTTCAACGCCGTCATGCGCTGGCTCGCCGGACTCGGGGTGGATTTCTCGGCAGTCCACGCGCATGCCCAGCGGCTGCAAAGGCGCCTCTTGGATGCGTTAGCCGCAGCCCCGATGTCTGCGCTACCGTTGGACCAGCTGGTGCCGCCGGCCGGCGCACCGCGGGGTAATTTTCTGACTTTTGCGCTGCCTTGGGCCACCGAGGCCGAAGGTGCTCTGACCGAGCACCACGTGAGCGTCGACCGGCGCCGAGATCGGCTGCGTCTCGGATTCGGCGTGTACCACGACGAGAACTTCGTCGACCAGGTGGTGGATCGAGTGCACAAGGCGCTGCACGGTATCGGTCCGCCATGACGAAGCCGAGATACGCAGTGGAGACCTGGCCAACGCGAGCCTCCCTCATCCCCACCCTTCTCCCGGAGGGAGACGGGAGCCAATCCCCTCGCCCTCCGGGAGAGGGGCAGGGGTGAGGGAAACAGCCATGCCGATGAGTTACGAACGGACCGCGCCGTCATGAGCGACAAAGCCTATCTCGACTGGCCGTTCTTCGACGACACGCATCGCGAGCTGGCGGCCAACGTCGAACACTGGGCCGTGCGCAACCTGGCCGACACGCATCCTGCGGGCGACGTGGACAGCACCTGCAGAACGCTGGTCGCGCGGCTTGGGCAAGGCGGCTGGTTGCTCTACGCAGTACCGCGCACCTTCGGCGGTGCGCTCGATCGTCTCGATTCTCGCTGCCTGTGCCTGATCCGCGAAACCCTGGCGCGTCACACCGGACTCGCCGACTTCGCTTTCGCGATGCAGGGACTGGGCAGCGGCGCAATCTCCCTGCATGGAAGCGAGGAACTGAAGCGGCGCTACCTGCCGCGCGTGGCCAGCGGCGAGTGGATCGCGGCGTTCGCCCTGTCCGAGCCCGAAGCGGGCTCGGACGTCGCGGCCATGACCACCACCGCCAGGCTAGAGGGTGGGGAATACGTCCTCGACGGGACCAAAACCTGGATCTCGAACGGCGGCATCGCCGACTTCTACACCGTGGTGGCCCGCACGGGCGAAGCGCCCGGCGCGAAGGGGTTGACCGCCTTTGTGGTGGATGCGATTGCACGCGGACTGGAAGTCGCCGAGCGTATCGACGTAACAGCCCCGCACCCGCTCGCGACGCTGCGCTTCCAGGGTTGCCGCGTCCCCATGCAGAACCGCTTGGGCGAGCAGGGCGCCGGTTTCAAGGTAGCGATGGAGACGCTGGACATCTTTCGAGCCTCGGTGGCGGCCGCGGCGCTGGGTTTAGCACGCCGAGCGCTGGACGAGGCTCTGGCTCGCGCGCGCGCACGCAAGATGTCAAGATGTTCGGTCAGGTGCTGGCCGACTTCCAGCTCACTCAGGCCGCTATCGCCGAGATGGCCACCACCATCGACTCAGCAGCGCTGCTGACCTATCGCGCGGCGTGGCTGCGCGATGTCAAGGGCGCGCGCACCACGCGCGAGGCGGCCATGGCCAAGCTCGCGGCCACCGAGGGGGCCCAGCAGGTCATCGACCGCGCCGTACAGCTGCTCGGCGGCCTGGGTGTGCAAAGCGGCCACATCGTCGAGCAGTTGTACCGCGAGATCCGACCACTGCGCATCTACGAGGGCGCGAGCGAGGTGCAGAAATTGATCATCGCGCGGGAAACGCTGAAGGGCTGATCGCCCCCTCCCTCTCCCTCCCCCGCGAGCGGGGGAGGGTTGGAGTGGGGGCAGCCGCGGCCAGACTCGACCGCACCGTTACAGTTCACTAGCGATGGACTCCAAGACCCGCGCCTACACCGCCCACGTCGACACCTTCGCACGGGACAACCTGCCGCCGCGCAGCCAGTGGCCGGAGCTGATCTTCGACATCCCCGAGGTGCGCTATCCGGACCGGTTGAACTGCGTGATCGAGTTGCTCGACAAGACGGCAGCGGCCGGACATGGGGAGCGTGCCGCCATCAGCTCGCCTGCCGGCGTGCTCACTTACGGCGCGCTGCTCGCACTGGTGAATCGCATCGCGCATGTGCTGCGCAACGACCTCGGACTGATGCCCGGCAACCGGGTGCTTCTGCGCGGGCCCAACAATCCAATGATGGCGGCCTGCTGGCTGGCGGTGGTGAAGGGCGGCTACATCGCGGTGGCCACCATGCCGCTGCTGCGGGCCAAGGACCTGAAGCCCGTTATCGACAAGGCGCAGTGCAACGCCGCGTTGTGCGACGTGAGCCTCCGCGACGAGATGGAGCTCGCCCGCGCCCAGTGCCCCGGCCTCGGGCCTACGCTTTACTTCAACACCGATGCGCCCGATTCGCTGGATGCGCTGGCGGCCGCCAAGCCTGCCCAGTTCCCGGCCGCGGAGACAGCAGCGGACGACGTGTGCATCATCGCCTTCACCTCTGGCACCACTGGCGTGCCCAAGGGCACCATGCACTTCCACCGGGACGTGATGGCGATCTGCGATTGCTTCCCGCGCTCCTGTCTGCACCCGGGACCGAACGACGTCTTCTGCGGCACGCCACCGCTCGCGTTCACCTTCGGGCTCGGCGGGCTGCTGCTATTCCCCATGCGCTTCGGCGCCTCGACGCTGCTGCTGGAGAAGCTCACGCCGACCGGCCTGCTTTCCGCCATCGAGCAGTACCGGCCCACCATCTGCTTCACCGCGCCCACCTTCTACCGCCAGATGGCGGCTGTGGCCTTCGACTACGACATCGCGAGCCTGAAGCAATGCGTGTCCGCCGGCGAGGCGCTGCCGTTGCCCACTCGCCAACTCTGGGAAAAGGAAACCGGGGTCCGGCTCATCGACGGCATCGGTGCCACCGAGATGCTGCATATCTTCATCTCGGCAGCGGGAGAGGATATTCGGCCTGGCGCGACCGGCAAGCCCATACCGGGCTACCGCGCCTGCGTGCTCGACGAGCAGGGAAATCCGTCGCCCCCGGGAGCGGTGGGGCGGCTCGCCGTGAAAGGGCCCACGGGCTGCCGCTATCTGGCGGACGAGCGACAGAAGAATTACGTCTACAACGGGTGGAACCTCACCGGGGATGCGTACTCGATAGATGACGACGGCTACTTCTGGTATCAGGCCCGCACCGACGACATGATCATCTCGGCCGGCTACAACATCGCAGGGCCGGAAGTGGAATCGGCTCTGCTGCTGCATCCCGCGGTGGCCGAGTGCGGCGTGGTGGGAGCACCCGACGAGGAGCGCGGACAGATCGTGAAGGCCTTCGTAGTCCTGAAGAAGGACTGTACACCGGGGCCGGAGCTGGCTCGGGACCTGCAGGAGTTCGTCAAGCAGACCATCGCCCCCTACAAGTATCCACGGGCGGTCGAGTTCCGCGATGCGCTCCCCCGTACCGAAACCGGCAAGCTGCAGCGCTTCAAACTGCGGGAGTGACGGGGCCACCGCGGCATACTTGCCCCCTCCCCAACCCTCCCCCTCGCGAGGGAGGGCGAGGGTGGGGGTGCATGTTTGAGTTTCTGACATCTTCAATCTAGTCGCGCAACGCTCAATAGGCACACTCACATGCAAATCCTCCAACCTCCAGGCTGGGCGCGTCCGCGTGGTTACTCCAACGGTATTCTTGCTGACGGCAAACTGGTGTTCGTCGCCGGCCAAATTGGCTGGGACGCCCAGTGCACGTTTCGGACCACGGATCTCACCGGTCAGGTGCGTCAGGCGCTCGAGAACGTCGTGGCGGTCCTCGCGCAAGCCGGGGCCCGGCCCGAGCACATCGCGCGAATGACCTGGTACGTGACCGACAAGCGCGAGTACATCGCCGCCTATCCTTCCATCGGCGCCGTATACCGGCAGGTCATCGGCGCTCACTACCCGGTGATGACCGCGGTGCAGGTCAGCGCCCTGCTGGAGGACCAGGCCAAGGTCGAGATCGAGGCCACCGCCGTCATCCCGGATTGAATCGATCGAACGACGCCTCTCCCTCCGGGAGAGGCCGCACTGCCCACGGTAGTGCGGGTGAGGGGCTGCTTGCGCGTAGTGGGATCGCCAGCCGCTTTTCCCTCATCCCCGTCCCTTCTCCCGGTGGGAGAAGGGTGTCAGCCGGGCATTGAAATGCCCGCAACGGCCCCGATATCGGCTCAATAGCGGCTGGGTCAGAACCAATCGACTCTACGCCGGAGGGGTGAAGATGAGAGGACGCGATTCCGGTAACTGGATGTGGGCGCAGGCGCTCGAGCTGCTGGAGCAGGCGGACCGTCTGCACCGACAGTTCTTCGAACCGAGCCCGCCACAATCCGGCGCCCCGTGTTGGCAGCCCCCGGTGGATGTCATTGAGGCCGATGGCGACCATTGGATCCTGGTGGCGCTGCCGGGAGTATCGCCGCAGCGCGTGCGCGCAGTAATCGAGGGCGGCACGCTGGTCATTCAGGGCGAGCGACCGATGCCGGCCAAGTCGTATCCGGGCGCGATCCGTCGCTTGGAAATCCCCTACGGCCGCTTCGAGAGACGCATACCCATCCCTTCTGGCCATTTCGAACTTCGCGAGCAGCGTTTCGAGAACGGTTGTCTGGTGATCGGCCTGCGCCGGGTCGCCTGAGGAGAGTCTCGATGAGCATGGAAATGGAACGCAAACAAGGCCAGCCGGAATCCGGAGCGGCCGCATCCTCTTCGTCTCAGGGGGCCGGCCCGGTGCTGGCGATCCCCGACGATGCGCTGGTCATCGTCCCGGTCCGCAACATGGTCCTGTTCCCGGGCATGATCCTGCCGCTCAACATCGGGCGCGAAAGCTCGATCGCCGCCGCCCAGCAAGCCGTGCGCAGCGAGCGCCCGGTCGGGCTTCTGCTGCAACGCGACCCGTCCAACGACAATCCCGGACCCGATGACGTGCACCGGGCGGGCACCGTGGCGCAGGTTCTGCGCTATGTGACGACGCCGGATGGCGGACATCACCTCATCTGCCAGGGACAGGAGCGCTTCGTCGTGCACGAGTTCCTTCCCGGCTACCCGTTTCTGGTCGCCCGCGTCGAGCGCATCGCCGACGGCTCGCAGGCGAGCCAGGACATCGAAGCGCGTTTCATTCAGCTCAAGAGGCGCGCGGCCGAGGCGCTTGAGCTCCTGCCGCAGACGCCTCAGGAGCTGGTGTCTGCCGTCCAGGGCATCAATTCGCCGGGCGGCCTGGCGGACATGGTCGCGGGTTTCATGGACATCAAGCCCGCTGAGAAGCAGCAGATCCTCGAGGCCTTCAACGTCGAGAAGCGCCTGGATCGGGTGCTGGAGCTGCTCGCCAGCCGCATCGAGGTGCTCAAGATCTCGAAGGAGATCGACGAGCGCACCAAGGCCAGCGTGGACCAGCGCCAGCGCGAGTTCATGCTGCGCGAGCAGATGAAGACCATCCAGAAGGAGCTGGGCGAAGGCGAGGAGGGCGCCGGCGCGGAGATCGCCGAGCTGGAGAAGGCCGTCACTGAGGCCGGCATGCCGGAAGAGGTCGAGGCGCATGTCCGCAAGGAGCTCAAGCGCCTGGCGCGCATGTCCGAGCAGTCCGCCGAATACTCGATGGCGCGCACCTACATCGACTGGCTGGTCGAGCTGCCGTGGAAGATCCAGACCGAGGAAAAAATCGACCTCGCGGAGGCGCGGCGCAGCCTGGAGGAGGACCACTTCGGCCTCGACAAGATCAAGAAGCGCATCCTCGAGTTCCTCGCGGTGCGCAAGCTCAACCCGGGCGGTCACAGCCCGATCCTGTGCTTCGTCGGCCCGCCGGGCGTGGGCAAGACCTCGCTCGGCCAGAGCATCGCCAAGGCGCTGGGGCGCAAGTTTGTGCGCGTGGCGCTGGGCGGCGTGCACGACGAGGCCGAGATTCGAGGCCATCGCCGCACGTATGTCGGCGCGTTGCCGGGCAACATCATCCAGGCCATCAAGAAGGCCGGCAGCCGCGACTGCGTGATGATGCTGGATGAGATCGACAAGCTCGGGCAGGGCTTCCACGGCGACCCGTCTTCGGCGCTGCTGGAGGTGCTCGACCCGGAGCAGAACTCCACCTTCCGTGACGCTTACCTCGGGGTGCCCTTCGACCTCTCGCGCGTGACGTTCATCACCACCGCGAACGTGCTCGACACCATCCCCGGGCCGTTGCGCGACCGCATGGAGGTGATCCACCTCCCGGGCTACACGGAAGAGGAGAAGCTGCAGATCGCCAAGAAGTACCTGGTCAAGCGCCAGCTCGAGCGCAACGGGCTGGTGGCGGAGAAGCTCGAGATCACCGATGCGGCCATCCAGAGCATCATCCACGACTACACGCGCGAGGCCGGAGTTCGCAACCTCGAGCGCGAGATCGGGGCCATCGTCCGCAGCGCCGCGGTGAAGATTGCCGACGGCAACGTGGAGAAGGTGCGCGTCGACCAGGCCGACTTGCAGGAGATCCTCGGCCCGTCCCGGTTCGAGGGCGAAGTGGCGCAGCGCACCAGCGTCCCGGGCGTTGCCACCGGACTGGCATGGACGCCGGTGGGCGGCGATATTTTGTTCATCGAAGCGAGCCGCACGCCGGGCAACGGCAAGCTGATCCTCACCGGTCAGCTCGGCGACGTGATGAAGGAGAGCGCGCAGGCGGCGCTGACGCTGGTCAAGTCGCGGGCCGAAGGGCTGGGCGTCGACCCGGGTACGTTAGAGAAATCCGACATCCACGTGCACGTGCCGGCAGGCGCGATCCCGAAGGACGGCCCGAGCGCAGGCGTGGCGATGTTCATGGCGCTCGCCTCGCTGCTGTCGAACCGCGCGGTCCGCAGCGATACGGCGATGACTGGCGAGATCAGCTTGCGCGGATTGGTCCTGCCGGTGGGTGGGATCAAAGAGAAGGTCCTGGCGGCCATGCGCGCCGGCATTAGCACGGTGATGCTGCCCAAGCGCAACCAGAAGGATCTGCTGGACGTGCCCGACGAGGCGCGCCGGAAGCTCCAGTTCGTCTTTCTGGAGACGGTCGACGACGCGATGAAGGCAGCGCTGATCGAAAAGCCAGCGCTGAAGCCGGAGCCGCTGTTGGCGAATTAGCCGCCCAAAGCCGTCCAGCAGCGGAGGGTGAGGGGAGCACCCTAGCCAATCAGCCAGTCATCGACGCCCTGGGGTCTCCCCGGGGCGTTTCCTTTCAGGTGCCGAGACCCATGTGAATTTCTCACACCCCTGCCGGTAATGCGTCAACCAGCCAAAGAGGTCCCCAACCGTATAGTGGTCACAAGAGAAAACGCTTTACGGACGGAACCAGACCATGACGACCAAGACCCTCACCAGCCTGCTGATCGGTGCCCTCCTAGGGGTTGCCGCCTCCGCCCACGCCGGTGAGAGCCCGATCCAGGTCGCCATGGAAGATGGAAAGACCCGCGCCCAGTTCAGCGTTGGCGACTCGCACTGTGTGCTGATCGACGACCAGATCCGCTGCAGCAGCATCGCCAAGTAACCATCAATACTCAGCCCGGAGGACCAACATCATGACGACGAAGACCTTAACCAGCCTGATTATGGCGGGCGTACTCGCCGGCTCGGCCGCTGCCGCTGTGCCGTTGATCGATCCCGTTTTGGTGTCGGGGCCAGTTTCTTCGGGCAGCCCGGCGAGCGCTCAGCCTGCCGCTTCCAACGAGGCGCTATTTCTTCTTCGATTCAGCGCAACCGCTGGGGATCTGAAGCAGCGCCCCGCTGGAATCGTCCGCATTACGCGCTAGCCACGTTGTCCTTGTCGTAATCGTCGTTGGCGTACAACAGACCGATACGCGCACTCGGATAGTTCTCGCGAATGTAATGTGCATAGACGCGGCCCTGGGTCTGGTAGAACAGTAGCCAGCCGATGGTCGAGGGTGAAAAACCATCTGCTCGAGCACGGGGTCGAGGAGCTGGCGGGCCTCCTCGGGGTCGCGGTCGGCGAGCAACTCCATCGAGCCCTTCAGGTCGGCGAACAGCACGGTGACCTGCTTGCGCTCACCTTCCAAGGCTTCCTTGGAGAGCAAGATCCGCTCGGCGAGGTGCTTGGGGGTGTAGGTGGCGGGCGCGCCGAAGCGCTCGGACGCAGAAGACGTAGGTGTGAGAGGCTGGCCGCAGCTCTTGCAGAATCCGTCGCCAGGGTTGTTCGGCGTGTTGCAGTGCTGGCAGACGAGGCCTAGCTGCAGCCCGCACTTGGGACAAAATCGTGCGTCAGGTGGGAGGTCGCTATTGCAGCCGGGGCACTTCATGCCCGTATCTTAATCCGGGCAGGCAGGTGCGTGCGCCGAACTCTCGCGTCTCGTCCGCGCTTGTGAAGTCGAGCCTCCCCACGCAGCCATGACATTAGAGTCCTTCCGTCAGGGCGGATCAAGTCAGCCGTGGGGGGGCGCGGGAGGCCGGGATGTGAACTTCTCACACCCCCAGTGGTAATGCGTCAATGAGCCCAAAAGGGTCCAAACCGTACAGTAGTCACAACAGAAAACGCATTACGGACGGATCCAGACCATGACAACCAAGACCCTCACCAGCCTGCTGATCGGAGCCCTTATGGCCATTGCCGCTTCCGCCTACGCCGACGAGAGCCCGATCCAGGTCGCGATGGAAGACGGCAAGACCCGCGCCCAGTTCAGCGTTGGCGATTCGCACTGTGTGCTGATCGACGACCAGGTGCGCTGCAGCCGCATCGCCAAGTAAGCGGTCCTCCCCAAGAGAACCCGACCGATTTCTTCACACCTCCCTGAGCGTTCAGGCCTGCCTTCCGGCAGGCCTCTTTTTTGGGATCCGTCTCACTGATGGGTTCGCTGCACTGCGCAACAGATCTCGGGGCTCCCGCTGGAGCCAACGGCCCGAAAGCTTTAGAGTGGAAGCTGCGCTTCGCGGCACGGCCGGACGACGGGCGGGCTTTAGAAGAAACTTGGAGGAGAACAAAGAATGGAAGAGCAGCTCAAAACCGCTGCACTGGAGTACCACCGGCTGCCCACGCCGGGAAAGATCTCGGTCGTCCCGACCAAAGGGCTCATCAACCAGCGCGACCTCGCGCTCGCGTACTCACCGGGCGTGGCCTATGCCTGCAAGGCGATCGAGGCCGATCCCGCTGAGGCCGCGACTCTGACATCGCGTGCCAATCTGGTCGGCGTGATCACCAATGGCACCGCGGTGCTGGGGCTGGGCAACATCGGGCCGCTGGCCGGCAAGCCGGTGATGGAAGGGAAGGGTTGCCTGTTCAAGAAGTTCGCCGGCATCGACGTGTTCGACATCGAGCTGAACGAGCACGACCCCGAGAAGCTGGTGGACATCATCGCCGCGCTGGAACCCACGCTGGGCGGCATCAATCTCGAAGATATCAAGGCGCCGGAGTGCTTCTACGTCGAGCAGAAGCTGCGCGAGCGGCTGCAGATCCCAGTTTTCCACGACGACCAGCATGGGACTGCAATCATCGTCGGCGCGGCCGTGACCAACGGCCTGAAAGTGGTCGGCAAGCGGATCGACAAGGTCAAGCTGGTCTGCTCCGGCGCCGGCGCTTCCGCCATCGCCTGCCTCGATCTGCTGGTGCGGTTGGGCTTGAACCGCGAAAACGTCTCCGTGTGCGACAGCAAGGGCGTGATCTACCAGGGCCGCGAACCGAACATGGAGCCGAACAAGGCCCGTTACGCGCGCAAGACCGAAGCGCGCGCGCTCGCCGATGTGATGCCGGGTGCGGATATTTTCCTGGGGCTGTCGAGCGCCGGTGCGCTCAAGCCGGAAGCGATCAAGAAGATGGCCGACCGCCCGCTCATCCTGGCCCTGGCCAATCCCACGCCGGAGATCATGCCGGAGGAGGCGAAGGCGGTTCGACCGGACTCGATCATCGCGACCGGGCGCTCCGACTACCCCAACCAGGTCAACAACGTCTTGTGCTTCCCATTCATCTTCCGCGGGGCCCTGGACGTGGGTGCCACACGCATCACGGACGAGATGAAGCTCGCCTGTGTGAAGGCCATCGCCGAGCTGGCCCAGGCCGAGCAGTCCGACGTGGTGGCGATGGCCTACGAGGGCGAGGAACTCAGCTTCGGTCCCGAGTACATCATCCCCAAGCCCTTCGATCCGCGGCTGATCATCAAGATCGCGCCGGCCGTGGCGAAGGCGGCGATGGACGGCGGCGTGGCGACGCGGCCGATCACCGATTTCGACGCCTACCGCGACCGGCTGACGCAGTTCGTGTACCACTCCGGTCTCACGATGAAGCCGGTGTTCGCGCTGGCCAAGCAGCAG
Organism: Gammaproteobacteria bacterium; assembly: GCA_041488255.1. Taxonomy (GTDB): domain Bacteria; phylum Pseudomonadota; class Gammaproteobacteria; order Burkholderiales; family SHXO01; genus SHXO01. Next base: position 22,281 of record JBGPOV010000016.1, read on the forward strand.
CCGCGCCGGGTGATCTTCGCCGAGGGGGAAGACGAGCGCGTGCTGCGTGCCGTGCAAGTGATCGTCGACGAGAAGTTGGCGAAGCCGATCCTCATCGGTCGTCCCGAGGTCGTGGAGATGCGCATCAAGAAGTACGGGTTGCGCATCCAGCCGGGACGGGAGTTCGAGATCGTCAACCCGGAGAGCGACCCCCGGTATCGGGAGGTGTGGACGGAGTACTACCGGATCATGAAACGTAGAGGCGTTTCACCGGACGACGCCAGGGCTCACGTGCGCCAATCCACCACGCTGATCGGCGCCATGCTGCTCCACCGCGGCGACGCCGACGCTATGCTGTGCGGCACCTTCGGCCGGCACAAGGACCACCTGCGCCATGTGGCGAATGTCATCGGCCTGGAGCAGGGCGCCTCGATCTTCGCCGCCATGAACGTGCTGCTGCTGCCCAAGCGCACGCTGTTCATCTGCGACACCTACGTGAACGAAGATCCGACGGCCGAACAGATGGCGGAGATGACCGTGATGGCGGCCGCGGAGGTGCGTCAGTTCGGATTGACGCCCAAGGTCGCGCTTTTGTCTCACTCGAACTTTGGCACCGACGATTCGCCCTCCGCGCTGAAGATGAGCTGCGCCCTCGATCTGATCCGGAAGCGCGCCCCCGATCTAGAGGTCGATGGCGAGATGCACGGCGACGCGGCTCTGTCAGAGGAGATCCGCAACCGCGTCCAGCCCGACTCGCGGCTCAAGGGCGAGGCCAACCTGCTGATCATGCCCAACCTCGACGCTGCCAACATCTCCTTCAACCTGCTCAAGATGACCGGCGGCGAAGGCCTGACCATCGGCCCGATCCTGCTGGGCGCGGCGAAGCCGGTGCACATCCTGACACCGACTGCGACGGTAAGGCGACTTGTGAATATGACTGCGCTGGCAGTGGTGGATGCGAATGCGCATCGGTGATGGGGTCTACGTAGTTTGGACTTCGTCCCAGGTCAGGGAGGTGCTCACCCGAGCTGGCGTGGCGCGAAACCGGCTAGCAGCGTGCCGCGGAAGATCATGCGGTCCATACCGGCCCGCCGGGTGAGTCGGCCGGCGGAGAGCGCCCTGCTCATGTAGCAATCGCCTCGGAGGCTAAATCAAGGCCGAGCCCCGATTAGTTGCGCTTCTCATCGTTCGGCGGAGCTGCCAGCTGTCGCCGCAGATCCGAGATTGCTTCCCTGACGCTGCCTACGCTCTCCGCGCCGTCCCACCATCGCGCTGCTAGGGCTTGGATCTCGTTCCGACCACCGGAGGCGATGGCTCGCACAACGTCGCGCTCAAGGCTATTTCTATTCGATAGAAGTCGTCGCAGAGAAGCGAGCGACTCCTGCATGGCCCGGACATCGGGACGTTGGTGCACCATCAGGTCGCGGAACAGTAAGTCGAAGCTAGCCTCGATTTCAGATACCTGCGTGGACATGTCGGACGAGCTGAGAGATGCATCGTAAACGAACGCGGGGTTGCTCACGATGCGTATCGCGACAGTCTCTTCATGCGACTGGAGTTTGGAGAGTTCATCGTCAAGCTTGGTGAGCTGGGGTTCGACTTGTGGGCGTTTGTCAGGCTCTGCGAGCGTGTCCAACAACGGAGCTACCGAAAGCATAACCGCCTTTGCACGGATCCAGGGGTCGAGCAAGTCTTTACCTGAGATGGCTTGGTCTAGCTGCGCCATCGCGTCACCCGACCTCAGGATGGCGATGAGAGCCAGCGTACACCCAACCGCGCCGAACTTTTTCACCTCTTCACCGCCTCACTCCTGCGGCATGAACCGCGCCACCTCCTGGTCGATCGCGCCGAAGATGGATTGCCCGGCGGCGTCGAACATCTCGATGCGCACGCGGTCGCCGAAGCGCAGGAAGGGCGTCACTGCTTTACCGTTCGCGACGATCTCCAGCATGCGCTTCTCGGCCAGGCAGGCAGAGCCGGCGCTGCGGTCCACATTGGAGATCGTGCCCGAGCCGATGATCGAGCCAGCCTCCAGCTCGCGCGTACGCGCTGCGTGGGCGATCAGAGTGGGAAACTCGAAGGTCATGTCCGTACCGGCATTCGGGTGCCCGAAGAGCTGGTTGTTGATGTGCACCATGAGCGGAAGACTGAGCTTCGCGCCGTCCCACGCGTTGCCCAATTCGTCGGGTGTGACCGCCACAGGCGAGAAAGCCGTGGCGGGCTTGCCCTGGAAGAAGCCGAACCCCTTGGCCAGCTCATTCGGAATGAGATTGCGCAGGCTGACGTCATTCACCAGCATGAGCAGCTTGATGTGCGGCGACGCGGCGCCCGGCCGTGTGCCCATCGGCACGTCGTCGACGATCACCGCCACCTCGCCCTCGAGGTCGATGCCCCAATCCTCGCTCTCGACCAGGATCGGGTCGCAGGGGCCGATGAAGCTGTCCGAGCCGCCCTGATACATGAGCGGATCCGTCCAGAATGAGGCAGGCATCTCGGCGCCGCGCGCTTTGCGCACCAGCTCTACGTGGTTCACGTAGGCCGAACCGTCGGCCCATTGGTAGGCGCGCGGCAGAGGAGAGTGACAGCGGCCCGGGTCGAAGCGGAAGGCGTCCGCGGCCTTGCCGGCGTTGAGCGTAGCAGAGAGGTGCGCCAGCTTCTGCCCCTTGTAAGGCCAGTCTTCCAGCACCGATTGCAGCGAGGGCGCAATAGCCGAGGCCACGACCGCGGTCTTGAGGTCGTGGCTGACGACGATCAGCACGCCGTCGCGTCCGACGGTTTTCAGGGTTGCTAGTTTCATAGGGCGTAATTCGGCAGGTTCATGTCGATGTTCATGCGGCGGCCCGGTCCCCGCTGGACACGCCGCGCAGGTAGATCTCAGTCACGACCTTCGCCATATCCTGGTAGGTGAGCGGGCCGTCCGCCCGCAGCCAGGTGAAGGTCCAGTTGATCATGCCGAACAGGATCATGGCCAGCGGCACGCGTAGGGTCTTGCTGCGGAACCTCGGCTTGAGCGCTGCGATCGCCTGCGCGAACGCCTCCACTACCCGCCGCTCCTTCGCCACCACCTGGCGCCGCTCCGATTCTCCCAGGAACTTGACGTCTTGCACCAGCACCATGTGCTGGGCCTGTGAATGCTGGTACTCCCGCATGAAGCGGGCGACTAGAGCCGCGAAGTGCTCCATCGGCGGCAGACCCCGCGCACGCACCTCCGCGACGATGCCGATCAGCGTGTCCATGTAGCTGTCGGCGGTGTCGAACAGGAGGTGCTCCTTGTCCCGGTAATAGTGGTACAGCAGCGCCTTGGACACCCCACAGGCGCGCGCCAGATCGGCCATCGAAGCGCCGGCGAAGCCCTTCTGGGCGAACAGGCGCGCCGCCGTCTGCAGGATGGTGACGCGCTGCAGCTCGAAGGTGGGGGCTTTGCCTCTCGGCATGTGTTGTTGTCAGCGGTCGTCGTAGCTGATCACGACGCGATCAGTGAGGGGATGCGCCTGGCAGGTGAGCACGTAGCCGGCGGCGATGTCGCGCGGGTCCAGCCCGTAGTTCTTGTCCATGCGCACTTTGCCTGACAGCAGCTTGGCGCGGCAGGTGCAGCAGACACCGCTCTTGCAGGCGAAAGGCAGATCGAAGCCCGCTTGCAGTGCGGCATCCAGGATCGAGGGGTCGGTCCGGCGAAATTCCAACTCGCGCTGGACGCCGTCTGAGATCAGCGTGACCATTGCCTGAGGCGCGTCACCTGGATCCGCATGGTGCTCGGCGATGATGTTGGGTACGCCGAAGCGCTCCGAGTGAATGCGCTCTGCGGGCAGGCCGCAAGCCTGAAGCGCAGCCTCCGCCTCGTCGATCATCGCGCCCGGCCCGCACACGAAGGCCTCGTCGATCGCATCGGCCGGCAGCAAGGTATCGGCAAAGGCCTTGACCTTGGCCCCGTCCAGCCTCCCGTTGAACAGCTCCACCTCCTGCTGCTCGCGGCTGAACAGGTTGTAGAGCGTGAAGCGCGACAAGTAGCGGTCCTTCAGATCCTCCAGCTCCTCGTGGAACAGGACGCTGGACTGACGCCGGTTACCGTAAAGCAGCGTGAAGCGGCTTTGCGGTTCGCGCGCTAGTGTGGTCTTGATCAGCGAAAGGACTGGCGTGATGCCCGCGCCGGCGGCGAAGGCCACGTAGTCCTTCGCGTGGCTCGGGTCGAGCCGCGTGTGAAAGCGGCCGTCCGGCGTGAGTACGTCGAGCGCGGTTCCGGCTTGCAGCTGCGTGTTGGCCCACGTGGAGAACCTGCCGCCGGCCACGCGCTTGATCGCCACGCGCAGCCGGCCGTCGTCCACCCCGGCGCAGATCGAGTAGGTGCGGCGCACCTCCGTTCCATTTATTCGGGTTTTCAGCGTTATGTGCTGGCCCTGAACGAATGCATAGTCTGGCGCCAGGGCGGGTGGCACCTCGAACTCGAGGCTCACCGCCTCCGGCGTCTCGCGCCGGACTTCGGCGATGCGCAGGGTGTGGAAGCGTGGGGTCACGAGTTGGCGGCCCTCACCCTAGCCCGCCCCCGCAAGCGGGGGAGGGAAGATGGACTCGCCCCCACCCTAGCCCGCCCCCGCGAACGGGGGAGGGAAGAGGCACGCTGGCCCCAACTTAACCCTCCCTCGCTTGCGGGGGAGGGCTGGGGAGGGGGTGACCGTTGTGCGGTGTGGAATTTCATGGTCACGAATCACGAGTCATGAATCACGGTCTCAAATCGGTTTGAAGTATTCGAACGGCTCGCGGCATTGCTCGCAGCGGTACAGCGCTTTGCACGCGGTGGAGCCGAACTCGGACAGCCGCACGGTGGTTCGCGCTCCGCAGCGCGGACAAGCAGGCGCGGGCGGGACGAAGCGCAGAGGTTGCGTCTCCCCATTCGCGGCCGATCGGGGCGGTGCGATGCCGTGCTCGCGCAACTTGGCGCGGGCTTCGCTCGTAACCCAGTCGCTGGTCCAGGCCGGCGACAGGCGCGTCTCGACCGTGACCGCGCCTGCGCCCGCGCCCTGCAGCGCTGCGCGAATGGCGGCATCGATCATCTCCGTCGCGGGGCAGCCGGAGTAGGTGGGTGTGACGACCACTCTTACCCCGTCAAGGCCGGCGTGCACCTCGCGCACGATGCCCAGCTCGCACACTGAGACCGCCGGCAGCTCCGGGTCGGGCACCTGCTGCAGCACTTGCCAGGCCTGGGCTTCCGTCAACATGAGGTCGTCTCGCAGCTCACCACTGCGCGCCGGGGTAGGAGCGCTGCAGCTGCTGCATCTCGGCCAGCAGGTGTCCCAGATATTCGCTGTGCACCCCGAGCTTGCCGCATGAGCGGAACGCGCTGCGCGCCGGGACCGTGAGCGTGGCCTCTGCCAGGACCGGTCGCACCGTCGCTTGCCAGGCTTGCTCGAGCGTCGACCAGGCTACGCCCACACCCGCCGCCGACACTTCGTCGTCTACGGCGTCCTCGGTGAACAGCTCGGCGGTATAGGGCCACAGGTAGTCCACTGCCGACTGCACGCGAGCGTGGGACTCATCCGTGCCATCGCCGAGGCGCACAACCCAGTCGGCGCTGTGGCGCAGGTGGTAGCGCGTCTCTTTCAGGCTCTTCTCTGCGATAGCTGCCAGCTCGCGGTCGCGCGAGTCCAGCAGCGCTTGCCAGAGCTCCCGCTGGAAGGCGCTGAACAGGAAGTTGCGCGCGACAGTGCGGCCGAAATCGGCATTGGGGAGCTCCAGGAGCGTCAGATTGCGGTACTGAGGTTCGAGACGAACGAGCGCGAGCTGATCCTCGTCCCTTCCCGTACCCTCCAGGCGGCCCGCGTGGCTCAGCAGGAGCCGCGACTGGCCGATCAGATCCAGCGCGACATTGGCGAGCGCGAGCTCCTCCTCGAGGACAGGCGCGTGTCCGCACCACTCGGACAAGCGTTGGCCGAGGACGAGGGCGTTGTCCGCCAGGCGCAGGACGTATTCGAGATGGGCGGTGTACATACCTTACATATGGTCCACTTCATCCGGCAGCTTGTAGAAAGTCGGGTGCCGATAGATCTTGTCGTCGGCCGGATCGAACATCTCGGGCTTCGCGTCCGGGTCTGAGGCATGGATGTGGTCGGCCCGTACGACCCAGATGCTCACACCTTCCTGCCTGCGGGTGTAGACGTCGCGCGCCGCTTGCAGCGCCATTGGCGCGTCCGGAGCATGCACGCTGCCGCAATGCTTGTGGTCGAGGCCGTTGCGGCTGCGGATGAAGACCTCCCACAGCGGCCATTGCTTTCTGTCCATCGTCAGTACTCCTGCATAGTCCGTCATTCCGGGCCACTGGATCCCGGCTTGCGCCGGGATGACGTACGGGTAGGCGCCGTTAGCCGATCACGCAGCGCTCGATAGAAGCTGATTCCTGATCCCTGATTCCTGTTTCCTGGTGTAAGCCAGTGCCGCCTCGCGCACCCAGGCGCCGTCCTCCCACGCCTTGACGCGGTCGGCCAGGCGCTCGCGGTTGCACTGTCCGTGCCCATTGACCACATTCCAGAACTCCGCCCAGTCGATCTCGCCGTGATCGTAATGCCCGCGCGCCTCGTTCCACTTCAACTCGGGGTCGGGGAAGGTGACGCCCAGGACCTTGGCCTGAGGCACGGCGGCATCGATGAACTTCTGGCGCAGCTCGTCGTTGGAGATGCGTTTGATGCCCCATTTGGCACTCTGCTCGCCGTGCTGAGACTCGCTGTCGTGCGGACCGAACATCATCAGCACCGGCCACCACCATCGATTGGTCGCGTCCTGCACCATCTCCCGCTGGGCGGCGTTGCCCCTCAGCGCGAGCAACAGGTCGAAGCCCTGGCGCTGGTGAAAACTCTCTTCCTTGCAGACGCGGACCATGGCGCGGGCGTACGGGCCGTAGGAGCAGCGGCAGAGCGGGATCTGGTTCATGATCGCCGCCCCGTCCACCAGCCAGCCGATGACGCCGATGTCGGCCCAGGTAAGCGTCGGGTAGTTGAAGATCGAGGAGTACTTGGCCTTGCCGGCATGCAGCGCTTCGATCAGTTCGTCGCGCGACACGCCGAGCGTTTCGGCCGCCGCATACAGATACAGCCCGTGCCCGCCCTCGTCCTGCACCTTGGCGAGCAGGATCGACTTGCGCTTGAGAGTTGGGGCACGCGTGATCCAGTTGCCCTCGGGCAGCATGCCCACGATCTCCGAGTGCGCGTGCTGCGAGATCTGGCGGATCAGCGTCTTGCGGTAGGCCTCCGGCATCCAGTCCTTGGCTTCGATGAATTCGCCGCGCGCGAGCTTGGCGTCGAACTCGGCCTGGTATGCGGCGTTCTCGAGCGGAGCCGGACCGCGCTTGCCGTCTTCGGGCTGCTGGCTGGGGACATCGATGGCCTGGGTGTACATTTTCCGTTTTCCCTATTCAATCACTCGTCATTCCGGGGACGGCGGAGCCGTGACCCGGAATCCAGAGGTTGCCACATCACGATTCCTGGATTCCGGGTTCCGCTGCGCGGCCCCGGAATGACAGTTGGGGTGTACGAACGCGGTTGGCTTCGTTCTCATCAATTCTTTATCCGCTTGTCGATGACCCGTTTGGCCTTGCCGATGCTCACGCGCTCGATGGCAAACGGTTCCAACACCTCGACCCGGGACGAAACGCCGATGTAACTCTTGATGTGGTGCTGCAGCTCGTTGGCCACGGTGTCGCGGTCCGCGTAGCGCATCTCGGAGGTCAGCTCCACGCGCACGGTCAGGCTGTCGAGGTGCCCTTCCCTGTCCGCGATCAGCAGATAGTGCGGAGCCAACGCGGGCGTCTTGCAGATCAGCTCCTCGAACTGAGACGGAAACACGTTCACGCCGCGGATGATGAGCATGTCGTCCGTGCGTCCGGTGATCTTGTCCATGCGCCGCATGGAGCGCGCCGTGGGAGGCAGCAATCGCGTCAGGTCGCGCGTGCGGTAGCGGATGACGGGCAGCGCTTCCTTGGTGAGCGAGGTGAATACCAGTTCGCCGTGGGAACCGTCGGACAGCACTTTGCCGGTTTCGGGGTCGACAATCTCCGGGTAGAAATGGTCCTCCCACACCACTGGACCGTCCTTGGTCTCGACGCACTCGTTGGCCACGCCCGGGCCCATCACCTCGGACAGCCCGTAGATGTCGACGGCATCGATGCCTGCACGCTTCTCGATGGTCTCGCGCATCGCTTGCGTCCACGGCTCGGCCCCGAATATGCCCACCTTGAGGGAGCTGGCCACCGGGTCCATGCCCTGCCGCTCCATCTCGTCGATCAAGGCCAGCATGTAGGAGGGCGTCACCATGATGATGTCGGGCCGGAAGTCTTGGATGAGCTGGACTTGCTTCTCCGTCTGGCCGCCCGACATCGGCACTACCGTGCAGCCCAGCCGTTCCGCTCCGTAATGCGCGCCGAGGCCACCGGTGAACAGGCCGTAGCCGTAGGCGATGTGGACGATGTCGCCGGGCCGCCCGCCCGAGGCGCGGATGGAGCGGGCCATCAGATTCGACCAGGTGTCGATGTCGTTGCGGGTGTATCCGACCACAGTGGGCTTCCCGGTCGTGCCGCTGGAGGCGTGAATGCGCACCACCTTCTCGCGCGGCACCGCGAACAGCCCGAAGGGATAGTTCTCCCGCAGGTCCTGCTTGGCGGTGAAGGGAAACTTGGCGAGATCCTCGAGCGTCTTCAGATCATCGGGATGCGCACCGGACTGCGCGAACTTCTTCCGATAGTGGGCGACGTTGTCGTAGGCGTGGCGCACGCTCCACTGCAACCGTTTCAGCTGCAGCGTGCGCAGTTCGTCCTGGCTGGCGCGCTCGATCGGTTCCAGGTCACCGGGAGCGGGGGCGCGGACTGGCATGCCGGAAAGACTACCCCTCCCCTTTACAAGGGGGAGGTTAGGAGGGGGGTGGGGTCGATGCCTCTTCGCATTCTCTGTCCTCGCAGCCGTCCACCGATCACAGGGGAATCACCTGCTTGTTTTTCGTCCGGTGCGAACGCCCGCGGAGCACGGCCACGAGCTGGCCCTTCTGATTGGTCACGGTCACGTCGTAGATCCCTGTGCGGCCCGTGAGCACTACTTCCCTGGCCTCGGCCAAGAGGAGGTCGCCTTCCTCGGCGGGCGCGACGAAGTCGACCACGATGCCGGCAGCCAGCGTGAGCTCGTTGCTGCTGTTGCAGGCAAATGCGAAGGCCGAGTCCGCCAGCATCGTGATGAAGCCGCCGTGACAGATCTTGAAGCCGTTCAGCATGTCCGGGCGCACCAGCATGGACAGCCGCGCATACCCCGGGCGCATCGCCTCGACTTTCATCCCAAGTCCGCGCGAAGCAGCGTCCTCGGCCATCATGCCGGCACCGACGCGCTCAGCCAGCGCTTGGGGATCGACGGTGCTGTCGTTCATTGTTGCAAGCAACGCCTTAGAGCGATTGGAAACATTGCCTTGGACCCAGCGGGGAGGGGTGCGTGTGTCCGGAGCGTATTATTGACCGACCGGTCAGTCAGTATAACTCCAACCTCAGTCGAGCACAAGCCCTCGGCCATCGACGCGATGCGGCGCGAGCGTGCAGCGGGTACGACCGTTTCGCTCACCGCGGAGGGGTCGCCCAGCCAACGGCGTTTTGGGACTACCATGGTGCAGGCGCCAACCGCATACCCCATCCTAACCCTCCCCCGCACGCGCGGGAGGGGGCGGGCGTCGGATTGGCGTCGGGGGAAGTCTGTCCAAACGAAACGAACATTGGGAGGATTGACCATGGGCAAATCAGCCTTGAGCGGATTCGTGTTTGCGATGCTGGTCGCATTGAACCCGGCAGTGGCGACCGCGGATACCTGGGACGATATCGAGCGGATTGAGCAGCAGCGGGGTCAGGCCCTCCTGAGTGCCGACATGCCGGCGCTCTATGCGATCTACGCTGAGGAGTTCTTCTACAACCGTGCCGGCGGGGACTCCGTGACCAAAGTGGAATATCTGCCGCTATTCGCGTCGGGCGAAGTGAAGGTCATTAAAGCGGTACGTGAGGGCACGGATATCCGCATGTATGGCGACACGGCGGTTGTGACGGGCACACAGCGTGTCAACGTCACCATCAGAGGAGAGAACAGAAACCTTCATCTGCGCTACTTACATGTGTGGGTCAAGCGGGGCGGCAGCTGGCAGCTGGTCGCGCGCCAGGCTACCAATGTGCCGGCCCAGAACTGAGAGGATGCCTTGATTGTGAAGCCGCGCAGGTACGTTTCTGCGCGGCTCACCCCTTGGGTTTCCAGGAGTTGACGTAGTCCAGCTGCTCGACCCCGGCGGGCAAGGGCGCGATCTCGACCGGGAAGCGGGCGTCGATCATCACCGCGACTTCGTCCGTCTCCTTGCGCGCGGCTTTGGCGCCGATCTCGAAGGCCTTGGGGTGCGGGCCATGCGTGAAGCCGCAGGGGTGCAGGGTGACCATCCCGGGCTTGATGTTGTCGCGGCTGAAGAACTGGCCGCGATGGTAGAAGATGATCTCGTCGTAATCGTCGTTGTTGTGGAAGAAAGGCACCTTGAGCGCCCCGGGATCGGACTCGATCGGGCGCGGGCAGAAGGTGCACACGACGAAGTTCTTGCCCACGAACGTGGTGTGCGCCGACGGCGGCAGGTGGTAGCGGTGGCTCATGAGCGGGCGAATGTCGCGCCAGTTGATGCGCACCGCGACCAGGTCGCCGTGCCAGCCGATCGCATCCAGCGGATTGTAGGGATAGGTGATGGTGGCCAGCCTTCCACGGCGCTTGACCACCACCCGTGTCGCGGTGTCGGTCTGTTGCGCACGGAAGTCGTGGTCCATGTGAGGCGTGTCCAGGATGGCAGGATCGAAGATCGCCTGCGCTCCCACGAGGCCCTTTTCCGGGAGTTGATAGGAGCCTTCGGTCGCCTCGATCAGCAGCATCGTGGTCTCGGCCGTGGGCTCGATGCGCCACATGGCGCCGCGCGGCAGCACGATGTAGTCGCCATCCCGGTAGGCTAGGCGGCCCCAGTCGCAGAACAGATCGCCTTCGCCCTCGTGGACGAACAGCAGCTCGTCGCCATCGGAGTTGCGCACGAGGTGGTCCATGTTGCTCTTGCAGCGCCACAACCTCAGCTGCAGATCGCCGTTGTGCAAGAAGGGCGCGGCGGTCCAGGGGCTTGCTGGATCGCTCGGCAACAGGTTGAGGTCGAAGGCGTGCGGCTTGAGCTCGCCTTCGAAGCTCGTCCAGCCCGTCGGCGGGTGGCGGTGATGGAAGTGGGCGCTCGGCCCGAAAAAGCCCTCCTTGCCCATCTCACGCTCGTACGTACCGGAGGGCATGTCGGCGTGCGCCTGCCGGGAATGCTCGCCTTCGGCTTTCGGGAAGCTGATCCATTTCTTCGAGCTCATGGTTCTACCCCCTCAAATCAGGTTAACCACGGAGACACGGAGAGCACGGAGAACTACAAGATCGAGAATTAACCGACAAGACGCCAAGCACGCCAAGAAACCCAGAATAAGAATATGGTTTTCCTTCGCGTGGCTTCGTGTCCTTCGTGGTCATCGCGTTTCGTTTTTCTCCGTGCTCTCCGTGTCTCCGTGGTTCAACTGCCTTCGATTCCTTCCCGGGCGCGCTGCATCGCCTCGCGCACGGCCTCCATGTCCCCGACGTGGTTCGCCAACAGCAGGATCAGCCGCGCGTTGACCAGCTCGCTCTGCTCGTCGCTCAACCCCCGGTGCAGCTCGATCAGCGCTGCGTAGAAGTCGTCGGGCGACTCCAGATTGAGGTCGACGTTCAGGCCTGCCACGCGGCGAACTCCGGCGTGAGATGACCGGTGGCGCGCTGCACGGCTTCGCGCGCCGCGCGGATGTCCAGGTGGCGCCAGCGCGCCGCGACGTGCTGGTCGGGACGGATGAGATAGAAGGCGTCCGGTGTGGCGTCGTAGCGTTGGACGAACAGTCCTTGCGCATCATCGAACGCGTCGAGCCCTGCCGCCGTCCAGTCTGCGGACTGGCCCGCACCGCAGATGACGAGCGGCTCGACCGGTTCCGGCAGATTGGCCAACGCGGTGAGGCGCGAGCGCAGGTTCGGGTTGGCCGACTCGGCAGCGGCGAAGTAGATGCCGACGAACCTGCCGCCCATCTGGTCGAGCAACCAGGCGCGCTCGTTGCCGGCGGTGAGCGGCGCGTCCTGTGCTGGCGCACCGGGCGTCGCGCGCCCCGCGAACACAGTCTGATCCGGCGTGCTGAGCGGAGTCCTGGTATAGGTATGCGGCGTGGACAGCCGCCCACTGTTCACCAGTCGGCGCGCGAACGGCACGTGCTCGGCGAGCTGCAAAGTGGCGTCGCGGAACATCCGGCTCACGCGGCTCTTCGGTGTGATGAAGTCGGTGCTGCGCGTCGAGTTCATGATGTTCTCGTCGGCTGCAGGCACGCGCTCCATGTCGTAGGTGTCGAGCAAGCTCTCGGGCGCTTTGCCCTCGAGAACCCGGGCCAGCTTCCAAATCAGATTGTCCACGTCCTGGATGCCGCCGTTGGCACCGCGCGCACCGAACGGAGAGACCTGATGCGCGGCGTCACCGGCGAAGATCACGTGCCCGTGGCGAAACTTCTCCATGCGCCGGCACTGAAAGGTATAGACGCTCACCCATTCCAGGGTGAATGGGTGAGCGGGGCCGAGCATGGCCTGAATGCGTGGGATCACGCGCTCCGGTTTGCGCTCCTGCTCCGGGTCCGCGTCCCAGCCGAGCTGGAAGTCGATGCGCCAGACGTTGTCGGCTTGCCGATGCAGCAGTGCCGACTGCTGGGGGTGAAAGGGAGGGTCGAACCAGAACCAGCGCTCGGTGGGGAAGTCCGCCTCCATCTTCACGTCCGCGATGAGGAATCGGTCCCGGAACACTTGGCCTTGGGCTTCCAAGCCGAGCATCCGACGCACCGGGCTGCGCGCGCCGTCGGCCACGATGACGTACTGCGCACGGGCCACGTAGCACCCGTCAGGCGTCTGCACTTCGACCAACACGTGGTCGTCTGTCGGCTGCACGTCGACTACGCGGTTGCGCCAGCGCGCGTCCACGTGGCCGGTCTCGAGCAGGCGCTCGACCAGAAACTGCTCCAGCAGATATTGCTGCAGGTTGATGAACGCCGGGTATTTGTGTCCGGACTCCGGGAGCAGGTTGAAGGAGTAGAGCAGCCTGTCGCGCAGGTACACTTTTCCGAGGTTCCAGACCACGCCCTTCGCCACCGCGCGCTCCGCGCAACCGAGGCGATCCAGGACCTCCAGCGTGCGCTTGGAGAAACAGATGGCGCGGCTGCCCTCCGACAAGGCCGCTTCCTCGTCCATCAGCACGCAATCGATGCCGTGCAGCGCGAGGTCGATCGCCGAGCACAGGCCGATGGGCCCGGCGCCGACCACGATCACAGGGTAGTCTCCGGGTTGGCCGGTGGAGAGCTCAGGCGCTCTGTGATAAGCGAACAGGTTTGCTCCCATCAGCACGTGATTCGTGACGCGTGATTCGTGACCCGTTGTTCGATTGTCATCAGCCGTTGGCAGCGCACACCTGAAGGCTTTAGTCTAATAGTCGAAGGCCACGGCTCGTGGGGGTTACGAATCACGCGTCACGAATCACGAGTCACGGGTCTTCCCTCAGCCTTCCAGCGCGGCCCACATCTCTTTATCTCGCTGCGCAGTCCAGACGCGCGGGTCGGGGTACAGGGTGGCCTCGTCGTACGCGCGGCTCACGTCGAAGGGCATGCAATGATCGAAGATCACCCAGTGCCCGAAGCTTGGTTTCAGCCTGGAATAGGTCTCCTTGTACACATCCTTTAGCGGCTTGCCTGCGGCAGCGCCGGCGCGCACCGATTCGAACATCTGCGTGACGAAGTCCTGCGTACCTTTGAGACCGGCCTCGACCTGCGCGGGCGTGACTAGCGCGTCGCCGCGCCCGGGCACCAATTTGTGAGGCTCGAGTGCGCGCAGGCGGTCCAGCGTCTTGGGCCACTCGCGCAAATAGGCGTCGCCGGTGTAGGGCGTGGCGCCGTATTCCACCAGGTCGCCGCTGAAGAGAATCTTGTCCTTCGGGAGCCAGAGCACCGTGTCCCCGCGCGTGTGCCCGCGCCCGAGCTGCAGGATCCTGACCTCGCGCTTGCCCATCCACAGCCTGAGTTCGTCCCTGAACACCAGCGTGGGCCAGGTCAGGCCGGGGATCGACTCGACCGAGCGGAACAGCCGGGGAAAACGGTCGATCTCGGACTTCATGTCCGCCTCGCCGCGCTCGGCGATCAGGTCATACGTGTCCTGGCTGGCGATGACGTGCCCGGGCCGATAGGCGCTGGCCCCAAGCACGCGCACCGCGTGGTAGTGGGACAGGACGACGTACTTGATCGGTTTGTCGGTGACTTCCCGGATGCGGCGGATGACGTCCTGCGCCATGACCGGCGTGGCCTGGGTGTCGATCACCATCACCCCGTCGTCGCCGATCACAACGCCGGTGTTGGGATCGCCCTCGGCGGTGTAGGCGTAGGCGCCCTCGCCGAGCTGGACAAAGCTGATCTGCTTTTCGGCCAGGTCGGCCTGAGAGGCGAACTTCTTCTCCATCGGACACTCCTCTAGGATCGTAGTTTCCCGTAGCACCCGCGTCAAATCACGCCTCGGCGCGCTGCAACTCTATCCCCCGGGGGCATCCAATCGTGGTCCCATCGATCATTCGACAGCCCCCGGCTACGCCACCGGCTTCAAGACCCCGCGCCTGATCTGGTCCAGCTCGATCGACTCGAACAGCGCGCGGAAGTTGCCTTCTCCGAAACCCTCGTCACCCTTGCGCTGGATGATCTCGAAGAAGATCGGCCCGATCAGGGTCTTGGTGAAGATTTGCAGCAGCAGCCCTCCGCTAGGGCCGCCGTCGAGCAGCACGCGGTTGCGGCGCAGCCGCTCGAGATCCTCGCCATGCCCGGGAAGGCGTGTGTCCAACATCTCATAGTAGCTATCGGGAGTTTCGAGGAAAGCCACGTTTTGCAGCGCCAGCGCCTCGACCGTGTGGTAGATGTCGTCGGTGGACAAGGCGATATGCTGAATGCCTTCGCCTCGGTACGCGTCGAGGTATTCCTGGATCTGGGAGCCATCGTCGGCCGACTCGTTGATCGGAATCCGGATCTTCCCGCAAGGGCTGGTCATCGCCTTGCTGCGCAATCCGGTGAGCTTGCCTTCGATGTCGAAATAGCGCACCTCGCGAAAGTTGAACAGGCGCTCGTAGAAGCCCGCCCATTCCTTCATGCGGCCGCGGTGGACGTTGTGGGTGAGATGGTCGACATGGGTGAGGCCCACGCCGATGGGCCGTGGATCGACGCTGGGAAAGAACCTGAAGTCAACATCGTAGATCGAGTGGCCGCCGTCCTTCTCCGGATAACGGTCGATGAGGTAAATCAGCGAGTCTCCGATTCCCTTGATGGCGGGAATCGCGAGCTCCATCGGGCCAGGATGAGGCTCCACGGCCCAGGCGCCAAGCTCTACCGCGCGCCCGTAAGCAGCCGCCGCGTCGGCGACGCGAAAGGCGATGGCGCAAACGCACGGGCCGTGGATGCGAGCAAAGGATTGACCGAAGCTGCCGGCTTCGCCGTTGATGATGAAATTGATGTTGCCCTGGCGAAACAACGTCACATCCTTGTGGCGGTGCTTGGCGACCGCGCTGAAGCCCATGCTCTCGAACAAGCGGCCGAGCGCCTTCGGGTCCGGTGCGGCGTATTCGACGAATTCGAAGCCGTCGGTACCCATCGGGTTGTCCCACAGGTCAGTCATCTCTTGCTCCGTACGTCGGCAGGTGAGTTGAGCATTATAGGAGCCTCTTTGATGCATGAGTCGGTTGAAGGCGACCGGGCGCCGGGGCAGGGCCGAGCGACGGCTATAATCGGGCATGGATCGCACCGAGCGCTTCTACCGCATGCAGCAGCTGCTCCGTCAGAACCGGACGGTTCCGCTGCACCGCTTCCTGCGCGAGCTGGAGATCTCGCTTGCAACATTCAAGCGCGACCTGGAGTACATGCGCAGCCGGCTCAACATCCCCATCGTGTGGGACCGGGAAACCGGCGGCTACCGCGTCGACAAGGGCGTCGGCGTGCAGGAACTGCCTGGCTTGTGGTTCAGCGACTCGGAGATTTACGCTCTGCTGACCATGCAGCGACTGCTGGAGAACTTGGAACCGGGCCTGCTCGGCCCGCACGTCGCTCCACTGCTGGAGCGGCTGAAAGCGGCTATCGGGAGCGCACAACATCCCACGGAAGAAGTGCAAAAGCGCATCCGCATTCTGCACCTCGCCAAGCGGGCCATGCCGCTCAAGTATTTCCAGTTGGCGGCCAAGGCACTGCTGGAGCGCAAGCGGTTGCACGTGACCTACTACACACGGGCGCGAGACGAAGAGACGCGGCGCGACATCTCGCCTCAGCGGTTGGTCTACTACCGCGAGAACTGGTACCTGGATGCCTGGTGCCACCTGCGCAAGGACATCCGCAGCTTCGCGGTGGACGCGATCCGTGACGCCCAGATGCTGGACCAGCCCGCGCGGGAAGTCGCCGAGAAAGAGCTGGACGAGGTGCTGGCGTCTGGGTATGGGATCTTTTCCGGACGAGACATCCAGTGGGCGAGGCTGCGCTTCACGCCCGCGCGGGCGCGGTGGGTCGGCACCGAGCAGTGGCATCCGCAGCAGCGCTCTCGCTTCGATGCCGAGGGCTCCTATGTGCTCGAGTTTCCTTACAGCGATCACCGCGAGCTGGTGATGGATATTCTGAAGCATGGGCCCGAGGTCGAAGTGCTGGCGCCCGAAGACCTCCGCCGCAAGGTGCGGGAGGCGCTGCGAGGAACCCTAGAGCGATATCCTGCGTGACGCTAACGCTGGACTTTTCGGCGCCCTACCTGCACACGACGTACTGGATGGACGCTCGCCCGCAAGCGATCGCGCTGCGCGTGGGCGAGCGAGGCGGGGCTCTGGACCACCTTCTCGCGTCCCGGCTCATCCTTTGAGCTACTTGGCGTTCCATGCTCTTGGCACGGGCCGACTGGCCCGACCAGGAGGAATGACCATGACTGCGACGCCGCCATTCATCTATCGTTCGTTCGCTGCCCGAGCGCCTGAAATCAGGCACACGCCGCGCCGCCTGAGCCTGCGTACCCGATCCACTCCAGGGCTCCTACGCCACACTCATACACGGATCGCACTCGCTCTCCGGCGCGGGAACGAGTAGCGCAGTCCAGCGGCAGCGGGTGCCGCAAGAACCTCGAACTCAGCTCTTGTTTGCTGGCTGCTCGGTCTTCTCCGGCGAGCTTGACACGGTCCGCGTCTCGGCTCAGGCGTGCAGGGTGCGATTCGGCCTAAAACGCCGTAAACTATGCGATACGTTTTCCCGCCTCGGTCCGGACACGGGGACCCAGATCGGGATGCTGACCTTCAAGTGGGGAGTGGCCAAGCTGGTCTAAGGCGCCTGGCTCTGAACCAGGAGATCGTGGGTTCGAATCCCTCCTCCCCTGCCAAATTATCAGGGCTGCGGCATGCAGCCCCTTGCGCTTTCGTCGAGTTACCCTGCGGCTGGTGGCCCCGTCGTCTGCCTAACAATCGCATGACGAAAGCCTTGTGATGCACGGACCGTTCCGGATGGCTGCCGTTGCGGCGCTATGAGAGTGCCTATTCGACGCTCGACATCCGGCGCCGAGCTTCCAGACCGTCGACCTGCCTTACATTCTCGGAGTGGCGCCTTGGCGGTTCAGTATCGCACCTGGGGAATCTCGAGAGTGACACCGCCCGCGCGCGCAGCGATCGACATTCCGCTGACATTACTGGACGCCCGCATCTCCCTCGGGCTACTGTGAGCGCTCGGTACAAGAACGACCCACGCCGTCCGGGGAATTGTCCGGCATGGGTATGGTGGGGTTGGCCAATCGAGACGATGTCGATCAATTTTACGACCGTAGACTTTACCTACGGTTTGAGTTCCGTAAACCCTTGATTCATTGTGCTGGTACGGACTTTGCGCAAACTTTAGGATGGCAAGTTCCCGCGGGCCAAATGCCGGATTGCGACTTGCGATTGCGCGCTTCGCACAGAATAACCTTGAGGGTTTAGGCGTGAAAACAACCTTTGTAAGGCTGTGGGTTGGCATCTTAGCCTTGGGGTGCGCCATCTTTTCGACTTCGATCGGGTTCGCTGCGCCAATCCAAGTCGATAACGCGTCTTTTGAGACTCTCCCGGTCGGAGGTCTCAACAATGACAATTGTGGCCCGGGTTGTATGTACAGTACTGGGACCCCGATACCAGGCTGGATGATCAATGGTGGGACGATTGAGATCGGACAATTCCAGCCAGGGGTCCAAGACGGGAACCTCGCTTATTTCAATTTTGTTCCGGACGGGATCACAGTCGCCTATTCGAACGGGGGCAGTATCTTTCAGAAGGTGGGACCGACAGTCGAAGTTGGGGTCGTCTATAAACTGCAGGTTGAGCTAGGTTTTCGGAAGGATTCCCCTGACCCGGGCTTCGTGGAGTTGGTGATCGGGGATAACGCGCCGATTATTGCCACCAGTGATGTTCCAGCCGTGCAGTTCTCGGGCGACTGGTTGACCTATACCGCAATATACAAAGGCGTGGAGGAGGATTTCGGTAAGTCGATTACGATCGAATTGTTCACGGACGCGCCCCAAGGGGATTGGGACAACGTTCGTCTAGATGCCACGTCCGCCGCGGCGGTGCCAGAACCGGGAACCATCCCACTGATCGGGGCGGCTCTAGTCGCTTTGGTTGGAGTGGTACGCCGCAAGCGTGTGCGTGGTGATCTACAGCGCCATGCTGTCATCGGTATTTGAACGGGCCGTTCGCGGCGCGGAATCCGGCAAGCCTCGCCAAACTGCGCACCCGATGGCACCCGTGCAACGCCAGCCATCCCCTCCGATTCGTCTCAAGTCCCTGAACGCGCGACTCTTCTCCTCTTGGTCGTAGTGGGCCCCGCCAGGGCTGGCGCCAGGCGCGCTCGCGTTGCATCTTGTCAGTGCCGGTCCCTGATAGTTCCAATTTGGCACGGCGCTCAAAGTTCTGGACAGCGCTCGCGCCGACAATCGTGCACCCGAGCCCAAGCCGCGCTTCAGGGAAAATCCAGTGGGCTCGTGCTATCGCATGAAGGTCATCCACAGCAGCAGCGCGGCGATTCCGACCAGAGAGATCATAGCGACGCACAGGTTCAGCCGCGCGCGGCTGCGCAACGCCTCGAGCGCCTGCGCCATTTGGCCATGGCTCTCCGCCATCGCGCGCACGAGCTCGGCCGCCTGCCGTTGCTCCTCCTCGAGCCGCTGGATGCGCGCACGCAGCGCTGCGAGCTCGGACCGAGGGTCGCTAGTCACTGTGTCGGCTGCCGGCGGGATCGCGTCGGCCGTCGGCTTGCTCTTCACGAGCGAGACCAGCTTCTTCGCCCCCTCGACGATCAGCGGCGCGCTCGAGACGATGGTGGACCAGGGCAGTGACTTGAGCCAAACGGGGGACATGAGCGGTCTGCGTGATGGTTCTCAGCGGAAGCTTAGAGCGCTAGAGATACCCGCGTAAAGCATACGCAGTGTCTCAGTTTGGCGCCAGCTTGCCCGATGGACGGCCGTCCGTCGCTAGCGCCTGGCTCCCACCGCCCTCGGTTGAGAGCCTGGCCGAAACCTTGCTCTGTTCCGATGCCGGTTGTCTTTCGAGCGCCGGCGTACCATTCATCTTTTGCCATCAACCATGCTAAGACGAGCCAGCACCCGCAGCGTGGACGGGTCCTCGGGCGTACAGTGGCGGACTTGCGCGGTGCGCGCGGTTATGGTCTATGCCGCGCTAGCCTTCGTAGTCCCGGCATTTGGTGCGAGTGCGCGTGAACTGCGCGCAGTGTGGCCTGCGCTCAAAACTGCCATGCCGTGGGCGGCAGGCGTCCTGCTCGTCCTCGGGCCGCTGGCTTACATGCGTCGGCAAAGGCGCCGCTCCCCGCTCGACCCCGAGTCCGGCATAGAGTCGATCCGCCGCCTCGCACGCCGCGAGTTCGAGCGTCTGCTGGGCGAAAGCTTCCGGCTGCAGGGCTACACAGTCGAAGAGCGGGGAGGCAGCGAGCCGAGAGCTGGCGTGTGCCTCGTGCTGCGCAAGCCCAGCCAGAGGATCCTAGTCCGGTGCATTCACCGCACCGGCGCGCAAGTCGGGGTCGAGGCGGTGCGCCAGCTGCATGACGTCATGTCGTCCGAGGCCGCCAGCGGCGGCCTGGTCGTGACCTCAGAGGAACTGAGCCCGGATGCGAGGACCTGGGTCGCAGACAAGCCGATCGGCTTGATCGAGGGCCGCGCGCTGCTCGAGTTGGTCAACCGCGGCAGAGCACGCAGGCGAGGATCCACGGAGGTTACACAGCGGCGCGAGCCCTACCTGGGGCCGCCGCTGGCCGAGCTATTGGACTGCCCTTTGTGCGGCGCTCCGATGGTCCTCAAGAAGGGCGCGCAGCCGAGCCACGCCGAGCTGGCGTTCTTTGGCTGCTCGGTGCCCCGCTGTCCCGGGACTCGTCCTGCATGAGCGGCTGCGCACTCAGCGCAGCATAGCCGGTTGCGGTCGGCGCCGGGCCGTTGCGCGGCCTCCGCCTTCTGCTCTCGATATACTGCGAGCGCGAGCCGTACGGGTCACGTCCATCGCGACCGACGGCGACGCGGAGAATGCGCGATGACGGAGATCGATCGCCTGAAGGCGCTGCAGGCGCAACTGCGCCAGTTCGTCGCCGAGCGCGACTGGGACCAGTTCCACACCCCGAAAAACCTGGCCATGGCGTTGGTCGCTGAGGCCGGCGAGCTGGTCGAGCACTTCCAGTGGCTGACGCCGGAGCAGAGCGCCCAGTTGCCGGATGACACACGGGCCGAGGTGGAGTTGGAGGTCGCCGATGTGTTCCTGTTTCTCCTGCGCCTGTGCGACAAACTGGGCATCGATCCAATCGCAGCCGGCGCCAGAAAGCTCGAGCTGAACGCGGCGAAATACCCGGCCGAAAAGGCGCGGGGGAACGCGACGAAATACGACAAGCTGTGATGAGCGTGACTCGTGATCCGTGACCCCCTGACTCGTGGCTCGTGACTGAGATCGCGCAGGGGCTACGTGGCTTCCCTCAGGCCCCTTGCTGCTGAAGCACACTGTCCGGACCGCGAGGTCGTCTACGAACCACGAGTCACGAATCACGGGTTTAGGCCCATGCTCGCTTACCGTCACCTGTTTCACGCTGGCAACTTCGCCGATGTCTTCAAGCATGCCTTGCTGACCCGCCTGCTGCTCCTGCTTGCGCGCAAAGACAAGCCGTTCTGCTATCTGGACACGCACGCGGGCGTCGGCCTGTACGACCTGTCCCATCCGTGGGCGCGCAAGCTCGCCGAGTACGAGGAAGGGATTGCGCGGCTGTGGAAGCTCACCGACATCCCGGAACTGCTGCTCCCATACATGGAGGCGGTACGCGCGGAAAATCCCAGCCGCCAGCTGCGTTTCTATCCAGGCTCGCCGCGGATCGCGCGCCGGTTTCTGCGGGCCGGCGACCGGATGGCGCTCTCCGAGCTGAACAGGAATGACTGCGCGGCGCTCGCGAGTCTGTTCGAGGGCGATCGGCAGGTCGTCGTGCAACACGCCGACGGCTATCAAACGCTCAAGGCTCTGCTGCCTCCGAGGGAGAGGCGCGGCCTGTTGTTGGTGGACTCATCCTTCGACCGGTCCGGGGAGTTCGTTAGGCTCACTGAGGCTCTGGTTTCGGGTCATGAGCGTTTTGCCACCGGTGTCTACGCGCTGTGGTACCCACTCATGGAGCGGGCCGTCATGCATGGTTTCGAGCGTGCCATCCTAGCTACCGGCATCCGCAAGATCCTCCAGCTCGAGCTGGCGGTGCTGCCGGAAGGCTGGACCATCAGCCTGCGCGGCTGCGGCCTGCTGGTGGTGAACCCGCCATTCGGCTTCGAGGCGGAGGCGAGGCCGTTGCTCAACTGGCTGAGACCGGTCCTGTCCGAGGTGGGTGAGAGCTTGCCCGGGACCCGATCCGGGGGCAGCGTGCGCATCCGCTGGCTGGTGCCGGAGTAGTAAGCTATGGCCTTCCGTCGGCTCCAGCTTTGACGATGAGCAAACCGCCAACTCACCCGGGCAAATCCCGTCGCCCCGCCAAGCCCGTGCGTACGCCGGTGCGCAACACTCGCCTCGGCGCGCAGACGCGCAAGATTCTCACCAAGCACTACCGCGCCAAACACGGCGTGCGTTGAAGCGGCTCCATTCTTAAGCCCGCTGCAACGCGGGCATCGGGCGCGTTATGCTTGCTCCGCGGATCCAAGCCTCCTTGCCACCTTGAACATAGCGCTCTTCCTGGCCCGCTCCGCGCGCCTGTTCC
This sequence comes from Gammaproteobacteria bacterium, assembly GCA_041488255.1. Classification (GTDB taxonomy): domain Bacteria; phylum Pseudomonadota; class Gammaproteobacteria; order Burkholderiales; family SHXO01; genus SHXO01. The sequence goes on from JBGPOV010000016.1 coordinate 44,599, forward strand.
CAGACCGACCGGCGGTGTCGCGTGGAGATCGCGTGGTCGCCACCTACGCGGGCCTGGCGGACCGCGTGACGGCCTTGTCGCACTGCTTGCGACAAACGCTGTGTCTGCAGCCGGGCGCGCGGGTAGCGCTGATGATGGGCAACTGCGCCGAGTACGTCGAACTTCTCTACGCGGCCTGGTGGGCGGGCCTCACGGTGGTGCCCATCAACGCCAAGCTGCACGCGGAAGAGGCGGCCTACATCCTCGAGCACTGCGGCGCGCGCGTTTGCTTCGTGACGCCCGATCTGGCTGCAGCGATCGGCGCGCTCGAGCGTCGGGTAGCCGGGCTCGAGCGTGTCGTCGAGGTGGGGTCCGCGGATTTCCGGGCAATGGTGCGCGAGTCCGCGGCCATCGAACCTTATCCCGCATCGCTCGATGACGTCGCGTGGCTGTTCTATACGAGCGGGACCACCGGCCGTCCCAAGGGCGTGATGCTCACGCACCGCAACCTCCTCGCGATGAGTCTGTGCTACTTCGCCGACGTCGACCAGATCGCGCTCGGCGACTGTATCTTGCATGCCGCGCCCCTGTCACATGGCTCGGGCCTGTACAACGTTCCGCACGTGCTGCGCGCCGCCAACCAATTGATCCCCGAGCAGAGCCACTTCGATCCGGCGGAGCTCTTCGCGCTGTGCCGGCGCTGGAACGGAGTCGCGCTGTTCGCCGCACCCACCATGGTGCGCCGCCTCGTGGCATGGGCGCGCGAGCGCGCGCCCGATCTCGCGGGCCTCAAGACCGTGATCTACGGCGGCGGCCCGATGTACCTGGAGGACATGAAGCAGGCGCTGGCCGCGATGGGGGAACGCTTTGCGCAGATCTATGGGCAGGGCGAGTGTCCTATGAGCATCACCGCGCTGTCCCGCTTTCACATTGGCAACCGGAGCCACCCGCGCTGGGAGGCGCGCCTGGCATCGGTGGGCGTTGCGCAGTCGGCGGTGGAGGTCATCGTGGCCGATGCCGAGCACCGGGCCGTCCCCGCGGGTGAGATAGGCGAGGTGATGGTGCGGGGGGAGGTGGTGATGAAAGGCTACTGGCGCGATCCCGAAAACACCGCCCAGACCCTGCGCGCCGGGTGGCTGCATACCGGCGACCTGGGGTCGTTCGACAACGACGGCTTTCTCACGCTGCGCGATCGCTCGAAGGATTTGATCATCAGCGGCGGGTCCAATATCTATCCGCGCGAGGTGGAGGAGGTACTGCTGCGCCACCCCGCAGTGAGCGAGGTGTCAGTGGTGGGCCACTCGCATCCCGACTGGGGGGAAGAGGTCGTTGCGTTCCTCGTGCTCCGACCCGGGGCGCAGGCGACGGAAGAGGAACTGGACCGGCTGTGCCTGCAGCACATCGCGCGCTTCAAGCGACCGAAGCTCTACCGATACATAGACAGCCTGCCGAAGAACAACTACGGCAAGGTCCTAAAGACCGAACTGCGCGATCGGCTCAAGGCCGACGGCTAAGGACCCATGATGGCACGATGCTCAGCTTGCGCCCGAGGCGAGCTGCTGCCCAACCCAGTCGAGCACGAGCGCCAGCCGCGGCGGCAGAATCTCCTCGGCCTCCTCCAGTGTGACCCAGCGGTACTCGAAGTCTTCCGTACCGCCGCTGCCCGGCGGCACGCGCAGCGTTACCTCGTCGGTCTTCGACTGTGCGAGGTAATACCGGCTGACGCTGCTGTCCTCGAACGCGAGGGTTTCTCGGAAGGCGTCGTCGCCCCAGTTGAATTCGAGGTCGCTGAGGCCTGTCGCTGCGCGCGCCTCGTCCATCGCAACCTGTAGCGGATCCTGGCCGCTGGTCGCCAGGGCCTTGGGAAAGTCCCAGCTAGCGAAGCTGCGGATCGCGAGCACTCGGTAGCGCTCGCCGTCGAAATGGACGGCGACAATTCCGCAGGACAGAAGCTTCTTCGGCGGGAGGCGAGACAGAGGCATGGGAGGGTCACGGAGTCGAAGGGTCGGCCGGCCCGCCTCCTGCCCTTGTCCGACGCTCGCGTCAGACCTGCCCCTTCCTGGAAACCTAGCGGCGATCCAGGCGGATCGCAGTTCCCCACGTGCGCCTGACCGGCCCGGTGTTGACAGCCCGCTGGTGCAGCCCACCGCAACGCCAGCCGCACGGCTTTAGGATGGGATATACGGGGTAGATCGGGTAATAGGGCGCATACGCGATGGCGTTGCCCGGTTCGTTGGCCATTACGGCCAGCCTGGCGTCGACCGATTGACGCCAGAGCAGCGTATCCAGGCGAGCGCGCTCGTTCTCTGCTGCGATCTCGTTGCGCTGGCGTCTATCAGTGAACTGTGCCAGCTGCTCTTGTTCCGCGCGCAGCCGCTCGCGCGCCTTTCCCGCCAGTTGTTCGCGCTTGGCTGCGCATTCCGCAGTCGTGCACGCACCCACCGCCGTGGTGATGTTCGAGTTGTGCACCGCTCCGCGCGGACAGGGTGCATCGCCATACAGTGTTTTGCCGTCGGGCGCGATGCAACGGTAAATGTCCGCCCTGGCCATCCCCCAAGACAGCGCCGTCAAGGCGAGAAGGACTGCCAACTGAGCTCCACGGACCTGCGGTGTTGATCTCACTGCGATGTCGGGTCGCATAGGGCTGCGCGTGTGCCGCGCAGCTTCAAAGCATTATAGGCCGTTCCGTGCAAACGGGGCACGTGCTCGGCCCGCTATCCCGGCCGTGTCTCTTGGGGTACGCTGAGCCCGCTAGCATTGCCGGGTCTGCCTTGTGGCAGAGGCAGCGTGCCCGTTATCTGCCCGCAACCCTTCGGTCATTGCATCGTGTGTGTCCCTCGTTCCCTGCGGAGAGCCTTGCGATGGACTGTGCTATCGCTTGCCGCGCTCACCGCGATGCTCGTGCTGACGGTGGTGCTGGTCAGCGCGTTGGGGATCTCCGTCACCGCCGCGCGCTGGCGTGGTCCGATCGCTCACGCGGCGACCCAGGCATTGGGCCGTCAAGTCACGCTGGAAGGCCCGCTAACGTTGATTCCCACGCTGCGCCCAACGCTCACTGTGGGCGGCGTTCGCGTTGCCAACCCGCCCGGATTCTCGGCGCCGGAGTTTGCCCGCCTGGGAGCGGCGCACATTCGCCTCGAACTGTTGCCGCTCTTGCGCAACGAGATCCGCATAGTGGAAGTTGACGCCGAGGACGTGCGCATACGCCTGGAGCACGCCGCCGACGGGCGCGCCAACTGGGACTTCAGCTCTCCTCCGTCGGTGCCCGAGCAGCCGCAGCCTGCCGCGGGCCCTGGCAACCCGGTGAGGCTAGAGGCCATCTCGTCGATCGGGTTCCGCCGCATCAACCTGGAGTACGTGACGGGCGGAGGCAGCCGCTATTTCGCGCTCGACGAGATGGTGGGCGAGGGGGCTGCCGGCAAGCCCATCTCTCTCACCTTGCGCGGGGCAGTGGAGAAAAGTTTTCCTTATACGATCGGGATCAAAGGCGGGCCTGTGTCCGGCTTGAATTCGCCCGACAAGCCCTGGCCGTTCACGCTGCATCTGGAGTTCGCCGGCACGGCGTTGGAATTGAGTGGGAGCATCAAAGACCCGCTAGGCCATTCCGCCGCTGACATCACCTTCGGACTGGGAACTCAAAATCTTGCCGAGCTGGAGCGGCTGCTGCAGACGAAGCTTCCGCCCGTGGGCGCGACCGGGCTGAGCGGACACGTGCAGTGGGACGGCGGACGGCTGCGCATCTCGGGCGTGAACGGGGTCATGGGCGAGAGCACGTTGCAAGGCGAGCTGGGGCTCGATCTCACGGCAACGCAGCCGCGCCTGACCGGAGAGCTGACGCTGCCGGTGCTCGATGTCAGGCCGTTCCTGGGCGACGACGCCGGGCCCGTAAAGCCCGCAGCGCGGGCACAGCCCACCGACTTGGCGAAGTCCGTATCGGATGCGCAGAAGACCCTTGCCGGACTGGAGAAGCAGAGTTACAGCCTCAAGGAGATCGGACTGCTGGACGCCGATCTGACGCTGAAGGTCGGGAAGTGGATCGGTGTGCCTGGCGACGTGCGAGAGTCACAGCTGCGCGTGGTTGTCTTGAACGGCCGGCTGAAGGCGCCCGTGCAGACCAACGTCGCCGACGTGCCTTTGGCCGGCGAGTTGGACGTGGACACCACCGCGGAGATGCCGGACTTCCTCCTCTGGCTCGGGGCCGAGCGCTCAAGGCTGGGACGGTTCGCCCGGGCGCGCGGCGTGGACGGGGAGCTGGGCCGCTTCAAGCTGCGCTTGAAGGGCCGCGGCGACCATCTGGGCGCCATCGTGCGCACGCTCGACGTGCGAGTGGATGCGGCGCAGGGCCGGATGAGCTATGGCAACGTGGAGGGCAGCAAGCCGGTGGAGTTCAAGCTGGATGCCCTGGAAGTAGCCATTCCCGCCGGGGGACGGCTGAACGGGCGCGCGCGCGGCTCGCTGCTGGGCCAGGCCTTCTCAGCCCGCTTCACCGGTGGGGACCTGCCGACCCTCACGCACCAGCTGCGCTGGCCCCTGGAGCTCGAGGCAAGCGCAATTGGCGTAACACTCCGGTTGGACGGCGTGCTGGCCGCGCCCGAAGCCGAGCGCGGCGCCGAGCTGCGTTTCCGGTTGGCGGCCGCCCGGGCCGGGGACGTCGCCCGGTGGCTGGGCCTGGCGCGCGATGCCTCGGGCGCCGTGGCGGTCGAAGGGCAGGTGCGCATAGAGAGCGACGAGTGGCGGTTGAGCTCGTTCAGCGCGCGCCTCGGCAATACTGCGATGAGCGCCGAGGTGGCCCGCGTGGGCATCACCCGCCAGCCGCTCGTCCAGGCTCACGTGACGGTGGACAACCTCGACGTCGAGGAGCTTCAGCGCATGCTTCCCCCACCGGATCCCAACGCGCCGGCGACGGCGATGATCGATTTGCCGATCCTGCCGCAAGGGATCAGCCTGCTCGACGCCGACATCGACGTGCAGGTGAGACGCGTCGATATGCAGCCCGCGCCGGTGAGCGACATGTCCTTCTCGGGCCGAATCCGAGACGGCCGCATGTGGCCGTCTCCTTTCAGCGCGAAACTGGCCGGCGCGCTGTTCTCCGGCGCCATGGCACTGGATCTGCGCGGAAAGGTGCCGGAAGCTTCGGTGTGGGTCGCCGCCGAGAAGGTGGACGTCGGTGCTCTGCTGCGAAAGCTCAAAGTGGTGGGTGACCTCGAGTCGCACGCAGAGCTGCTGCGCGCAGAGCTGATCGGCCGCGGCAGCCGCCTGGGCGAGATGCTGGAGCGCTCGTCGCTGTTGGCCGAGGTGGAGTCCGGCCAGCTGACCTTACGCGACCCCAACCGGACTCTGCAGCTGGCGATCTTGGTGACCAAGGGCATGGCGCGCGCTGCGCCCGGCCAGCCCATCACGCTCGATCTGGACGGCGCGATTGACGCAACGCCGGTGACCATCCGCATCACCAGCGGTGCATTGCCCGATTTTCTGAAGACCAGCAGCCGTGTCCCGTTCTCGGTGGCAGCCGAGGCGGCTGGAGCGAGGCTGGCCCTGTCGGGCACAGTCGCGCTGCCTATCACGCAGCGCGAGATGCAGCTTGAGCTGTCGGTTCACGGGGAACGCTTCGACAGCCTCAACGGGCTCGCGCGCGTAGAGCTGCCCCCGTGGGGACCGTGGGAACTGGGCGGAAGGTTCCGAGTTTCCAGCAGCGGCTATGAGGTTGCGGACCTCAGGCTGCAGGTGGGTCAGAGCCAGCTCAACGGGCGTGGAGGCCTCATGACCAGCGGGGTGCGCCCGCGGCTGGACATGGAATTGGCGGCGCCCCGAGTACAGCTGAACGATTTCAAGTTCGACGGCTGGTCGCTGGTCGAGAAGAAAGACAAGAAACCGACCAAGCCGCTGAGCGCGGAACAGATGCGCGCCCAGGCCAAGGAGGCAGCGGCCCAAGGCCAGAAGCTGCTCAGCCCACAGGTGCTGCGTAGCCTCGATGCCTCCCTGAATGTCGCGGTGCAGGAAGTCCTGTCGGGTGCGGACAAGCTGGG
>JBGPOV010000017.1:0-50237 GCA_041488255.1 Gammaproteobacteria bacterium
CGCTGGCCGGCCGCTACAACATCGCCACCATCGAGATCACCGACGAGCTGGGCAACAAGCCGGGCGTCGATGGCACCAACACCTACCAGCGGTTCAATCCGGCGGTGGGCTTGAACTACAACCCGAACAAGGCGATCAACGCCTACATCAGCTATAACGAAGGCATGCGCGCGCCGACCGCCGTCGAGCTTACCTGCGCGGATCCCAGCGCGCCGTGCCCGCTGCCCAACGCCTTCCTCTCGGATCCGCCGCTCCAAGCGGTGATCGCCAAGACTATAGAGCTGGGCGGGCGGGGTATGCTGAGCCCGAATACCACGTGGAGCGCCGCGGTCTACCACGCGAATGTCTACAACGACATCCAGTTCGTCAGCGCCAGCGCCAGCGGTGCAGTCGGCTTCTTCACCAACGTCCCGCAGACGCGCCGACAGGGCATCGAGCTAGGCGTGCAGCAGCGGCTAGGTCCGGTCAATCTGCAGGCCGCCTACGCGTACGTCGACGCCACTTACCAGTCGTCGTTCTCGATACAAAGCCCCGACAACTCGACCGCCAACGCGGCGGGCGACATTCAGGTACAGCCGGGCGACCACATTCCGGGTATTCCGCGCAACAACTTCAAGCTGCGCGTCGATTGGCAGGTCACTCCCAAGGTCTCCATCGGCGGGACGCTGGTGTACTCCAGCAGCCAGTTCGCACAAGGCGACAACAACAACCAGGACCAGAACGGACCGGTTCCTGGATACACCGTCTTCAATATAGACGGACGTTACCAGATCACGGATCAACTGCAGGTCTTCGGGCGCATCAATAATCTGTTCGACAAGACATATCAGACCGCCGGGGTGTTGGGTGCGGATTTCTTCACCGGTCCGAACTTCGCTTATAGCTCGCCAGGTGTCCCCACCCAGTTCCGCTCGCCGGGCGCACCCTTCGGCATCTGGGTCGGCGTGCGTTACGACTTCGGCAGGCCCGTCAAGGTCTCGGGCCCGAGTCAGTCCAACTGAGCGCCTGGGACGGGGGAAGGCAAAGCGGCCGCGCAAGGCTGGCTGCTTAGCCCGGGAGGCAATTGCCGGCTCCGACGCCGCCGATGACATTCTCCAGGCGAAAAAAAGGCTGCCCGCAGGCAGCCCTTTGGGTCAAGCAAATTCAGTTAGCGGTTGTAGATGTACATCGTCACTTCGAAGCCAAAGCGCATTTCGGTGAATTCAGGCTTGTTCCACATGAGCTGTCTCCTTCGGTTTAGGTCTGGTCCGGCCCACTCAACTGGGAGGTGTTCCCTCTGATACCGGGCCCATTGTGTTCACGCAGGGCGCTGGGAACTACCGAAAATAACTGAAATGGGCCTCATGATTTTCATGAGATTCACGCCTACCTCCCCTCATTGCTCAAGGCTCGACCAAGCCTGCGCGCATGGCGATGATGGCCAGCTCAGCGGAGTTGGATGCGCCCAATTTCTGTTTGATATTATATAGATGCGTCCCGACCGTGCGGGGGCTGAGCGACATGACCTCCGCGATCTCGGCCACCGACTTGCCTGCGGCGAGCGCCAGAAACACTTTGAATTCTTTCTCGCTCAACATGTCCACCGGGCTCTTGTCCCCGCCCATCTGCTGCAGCGCGAGCTGCTGGGCGACGGACGGCTCGATGTAGGTCTTGCCGTGGGCAACCTGGCGGATGGCCTGGATCAGTGCTTCGGCCGCGCTACGCTTGCTGAGATAACCCACCACACCGGCCTTTAGGACGCGCCTGGCATGCATGGCATCCTCGTGCGCGGACAGCACCAGGATGCGCGCCTGAGGTTCGTGCGCGAGGATCCGGTCGATCGCTTCCAGACCACCGATGCCCGGCATCGAGATGTCCATCACCACCACGTCCGGCTTCACCTCGGTGAACATGCGAACAGCCTCCTCTCCGCTGTCCGCCTCCGCCGTCACCTTGATGTCCGCAGCGCCCTCGAGCAAGAGCCGGAAGCCCATGCGGACCACCGCATGGTCGTCCACCAGCATGACCCGGACCGGACCGCTCGTCATTTCGCCATCGCCTTCACTTCGGATCGCGCGCCGTCCGCCTCATGCCCGGGCGACCGAACCGGAATGGTCGCGCTCACCTTCAACCCCTGTGCGGGCTGCGACTCGAGTGCGAACTCCCCGTGCAGGGCTTGGACCCGCTCACGTATCCCCATCAGGCCAAAACGCGCGCTCTCGCTCTCGCTGCGCTCTCCCAGACCTTTGCCGTCGTCGGACACGCTCACGTGGATCACGCCGCCCTCGCGCCGCAGCTCGATCTCTGCGCGGGTAGCGTCAGCGTGGCGCAATACGTTGGTCAGGCATTCCTGAATCAGGCGATAGGCGGTGATGTTGACCGCCTCGCCCAGGTCGGCGAGCTCCCCGCTCAGCTTCAGGCCACAGGCCATCTCCGGGTGGCGATCGCGCCAGCTGTTGACCATGTCCTCCACGGCTTCCTGCAGGCCCAAGTTGTCCAGCGCGCTGGGGCGAAGCTGGCGGATGATCCCGTGTACTACATCGTAGATATGGCTCGCCACCTCGACGATTTTCTGCGCGCTGGCGTGGACCTCGGGCGCGGTCGCCTGCGTGCGATTGGCAATGGCGGCGCCGATCGTCTTGATTGCGGTGACGCATTGCCCCAACTCGTCGTGCAGCTCGCGCGCGATAGAGCGGCGCTCCTCCTCCAGCCGGGTCTGGAGCAGCTGGGTGAGCCGCCGGTTCTGTTCCAGGTCTCTTTCGGTCTGCTGGGCGCGCTTGTGCTCAGTGATGTCGCGCATGCTGCAGATCTCCCCGATCACCTCGCCACCGGTGGGGTCAACCAAAGGCGCGGCCGACAGGGCCACGTCCACGACGCGCCCATCGTGGGTAAGCCGCCGGGTCTCGACGTTGTCCACCACACGCCGGGCACGGATGATGTGAAGATTGTCGGCCACTTCGGCCTCCAACCCGGGCGGCGTGAGCACGGTAGCCGAATGCCCCACGATCTGTTCTGGCTTGTAGCCGAACAGGCGTTCGGCCGCTGGATTCCAGAAGGAAATGTTACCGGCCAGATCGTGGATCATGATGGCGTCCGAGGACTGCTTGGCCACCAGCGCCATGCGCATGTTCTCGGCATGGGTCTCTTCGAGTGCCTCCGCCATGCGGTTGAAGGTATGGCTGATGGAATCGAACTCGGGCAGCGAGAATTCGGGTAGGCGCGTATGCAGCCGCCCGCGCTCCATCTCCGACAGCCCGCGCAGGATCGGTGTCACCGGCCTGAACGCCCGCCCCAGCAGCCAGAACACGACTGCATTGACCAGCACCAGGAAGCCCACCGCCAGCCCGATCAGGTTCTTCATGTCATCCCACGCATCCAGGATGGCGCGCGAGGCGTCGGGAATCACCAGGATGCGGCCACCCTTCACGTCCAGCTGCACCACAGCCAGGCGCGGAGAGACCAAGCGCGAAAACCAATCCGGTGCGGCGCGCCCCGCCTTGTACGCCGGCGGCGGTGAGGTGTACGCCAGCGTGCCGTCGTAGGTGTACAGGCGGATCTCGTGCGCGCGTACCCGGCCGAGGCGCTGTAGGAACGCGAGCAAGACGGCGTTGGGCTGCGCCGATCGGGGAACCAGCTGGCTGGTGTAGAGCGCCGTGGTGAGCAGCTGCAGGGTGACCTTGGTGCCGGCTTCCATCTCCTCGCGTATGGAGCTGCGCGTATCGTCCAACACGATCTTCGCCGTCACCAGCGAGAACAGCACCGTCACCACCGTGATGATGAGGTTGATGCGAAAGCGCAGGCTCATGTCGGCGTAACCAGCCCTTTCATGTCTTGCGTAGCCTGGACCAGGGCCCGAGCCATGGCCGGGTGCATGGACGAGTGGCCGCCTTCCTCCACCATGCGCAGTTGTGCTCTTGGCCACTGCCGCGCAACAGTGTACGCGGTGCCCGGAGGGCAGGCCAGATCGCGCCGCCCCTGGACCAGGATCGCAGGCAGCCGGCCGAGGCGCTCCAGCCCGCGCAGCAGTTGTCCGGGGGCGAGGAAGCAACCGTTGACGAGGTAATGAAGCTGAATCCGGACACGCGCCAGCGTGGCCATGGACATGACCGCGGGTGACGCGGACGGCGCTTCGCCCACCGCCATGACTTCCGACTCCCAGGCGTTCCAGCGTACGGCCGCAGCGACATCGTCCATCGCCACCCGCTCATGGTAATGCCGCAACAAGCCTGCGCACGACTCATCGTCGACGCCGGCTGCGAACGCGCTCCACGCCTCCGGGAGAAAGCGGCGTAGGCCCGTCACAAACCAGGCGACCTCGTCATCCGAGGCCAGAAACAGCCCGCGCAGCACCAGCCCGCTCACCGCTTCGGGACGCGCCTGAGCATAGGCGAGCGCTAGCGTGCTCCCCCAACTGCCACCGAACAACAGCCATCGCTCCACGCCCAGCTCGAGGCGTAGCCGCTCGAGGTCATCCAGCAGATGATGCGTGGTGTTTGCGCGAACCTCGCCGCCCGGTGTGGAGCAGCCACAGCCACGCTGGTCCACCAGCACGATGCGATAGAAGGCGGGGTCGAAGAACCGGCGATGATCGGCGTTGGTCCTGCTGCCCGGCCCACCATGCAGGAAGACCACCGGTGCGCCGCGCGGATTTCCGGACTGCTCGTACCAGATCCGGTGCCCATCGGTGCCGGCCAGCCAACCCGATGCATTGGGCTCCAGGGGTGGGAACAGTGCGTCGGACATGTCCCCAGCCAGGCACTACTGCTCGCGGTTGCGCAGCGAAAAACGGAACGGGACCTCAAAGGTGAACAGACGCTCACGCAACTCGTCGGGTATGTTCGGCAGTTTGATCTCCCGGATCTTGGAGACGGCGCGATCATCCAGTACTGAGAAGCCACTGCTCCGAGTCACGCTGACTGCTCTCAGCAAACCATCCGCCCCGATCTCGACACGGACTGTCGCCGAGCCCTGCCATCCCCGGTCCCGCGCTAGGCGTGGATAGTCTCGTTCCGAAATGTACTTGCCAACGATGCGCGAGACCTCCGTCGCATAGCGCCTTAGGGCAGCGTCTTCGTCTCCCTTCTTCAGCTTGGGAGGCGTGGGTAAAGGCGTCAGCGCAACCGGGTTGGTTGGCGCGGGAACGGCGGACGGCCGCGCTGGTCCGGGCGGCGCGGGCGCAGCCAGCGGCGCAGGCGGACTCGGCTCGGCACGCGCTTCGTACTTGGGCTGCGGCTTCGGCTCGGGGCGGATCTGCGATTGCGTTTCGGCGCGCGGAACGGGTTGCGGTTCAACGCGCTGCGGCGGGCGCACCGCGGCGATCGGCTCGGGCGGAGGCGCCACGGGCCGCACGGCGGGGCCCGGCGGCTCGATCTGCGGCTGCGGGCGCGCCGTGAGAGTTGGCTCGGGGCGCGGCTCGGCCCTGGCCGTCAGCTGCGGTTGGACGTGCGGTTCTGCCCGGGGTAGTTCGCGGCTGGGTGCCACGACCGGCTCCGGCCGCACCTCGGGACGTGCCACCGGCGCGGGCTCACGCTTGGGTTCCGGGCTCGGCTCGCTGCGGCGCGCTGGAACCGGCTCGGGCCTGGGCGCCGCCTGCTGCACTGGCAGTTCCACCTTCGGCGCAGCGACCGGTTCTGGCCGCACCTCAGGACGCGCCACGAGCACCGGATCGCGCTTGGGCTCAAGCCGTGGCTCCGTGCGGGGAACTGGGACCGGCTCCGGCCGCGGCTCCACGCGTTGCAGTGGGCGCGCTTCCGGCGCGACCTGCGGGCGGGGCTCCACTCGCGGCTCGAGCCGCGGTTCCGGCTTCAGCTCCTGTCGCGGCTCCAGCCGGGGTTCGGGGCGCGCTTCGGGCTTGAGCTGTGAGCGCGGCTCCGCTCGAACCTGCGGCAACGGCTCGACGCGCGGTTCGGGGCGCGGCTCTAGGCGCGCGACGGCTTGTTGCGGTGGCGCGAATTCGGGGCTCGTCTGGAGGCGCGGCTCCACTCTGGGCTCCGGACGGATCTCAGGGCGCGCCTCGGCCCTGGCGGGTTGCGCCTTAGGTGTTACGGTGGGGACGGCCGGCGATTGCAGGTCCTGGCGCTGGAACGGCCGCTGTACCTTCTTGGCCGGCGGCGGCTTCTGCTGCGCCTTCGGCTGCTCCTGGGCCGGCGACGGTGGCGGCGGCGCCAACCGGACGGTCAACACCTTCTTTTCGGGGACGGGCGTGCGCAACCCCGGTAGAAAGGCGACAGCAGCAGCGTGGACCAGCACGGACACTATGAACGCCACCAATAGAGGACGGTCCCGGTGCCAAGGCCGGTCGACCGAATGCCACAGCAGTCCGCTGTCGGCGATCGCGCTGGTCATGGCGTCAAGGTCAGGACGACAGCCTGCGTTAGGTCAGAGGTCATCGAGAAACTCATGAAAATCATGAGCTGCATTTGGTGATTTTGATGTGGGAGCCGGGACCGGATGTGGCCGAGAATGAACCTCGAGCCTACCTGCTGGCTGGGACCTCAGGCCCGCGCATGCAGCCCAGGCAACCTAAGGCTGGTGGGATTCACCAAACGCGGTCCTCGACGGCCGTAAGCCACTAAACTTTATCATTTCTGGAGAAGACGATGTGGAATAAGCCTGAATTCACCGAGATGCGCTTTGGCTTCGAAGTCACGATGTACATCGCCAACCGCTGAGCTTCATCTGCGGCCCAGACGAAAGCCCCCGGACGGGGCTTTCGTTGTTTTGAGGACCGCAGTGGGAGCCCAAAACGCGATCCAAGGGTCCGCTCGTTCGGCTAACAAGTTCAATCATGCAAGTAACAGTCCTGGGTGCGGCGGCCGGCGGCGGATTCCCGCAGTGGAATTGCAACTGCCGCAACTGCGATGGCGTGCGCCGGGCCACGGTCCGCGCGCAACCGCGCACGCAGTCGTCCATCGCCGTGAGCGCGGACGGGATCGACTGGGTGCTGTTCAACGCCTCGCCCGACGTGCTGGCGCAGATCAAGTCCTTCCCGGCTCTGCAGCCCGCGCGGGCCATCCGCGATAGTGGGATCCGGGCCATCGTGCTGGTGGACGGCCAGGTCGATCACACCACCGGGCTGCTCATGCTGCGCGAGGGCAAGCCGCTGGAGATCTGGTGCACGGAGGTGGTCCGCGAAGACCTGACTACCGGCAATCCGCTGTTCAACATTCTCGGGCACTACTGCGGCGTAAACTGGCATAGACTGCCCACCGTGCCCGGTAACCGCTTTTCCATCGACGGCATCGAACACTTGAGCTTCACCGCGGTGCCGCTCAAGAGCAAGGCCCCGCCCTACTCCCCGCACCGGGACAACCCGCACGAGGGCGACAACATCGGTATGCGCATCACCGACGAGCGGACCGGGAAGAACCTGTTCTATGCCCCGGGGCTGGGCGAAATCGAGCCGCACCTCGAGCCGCTCCTGGCGCACGCCGACGCCGTGCTGGTGGACGGGACCTTCTGGACCGACGACGAGATGATCAGGCTTGGCATTTCGCAAAAGCGGGCGCGCGACATCGGCCACCTGCCCCAATCCGGTGAGGGTGGGATGATCAGCGTGTTAAAACCGCTGAAGGCTGCGCGCAAGATCCTCATCCACATCAACAACACCAACCCGATCCTGGACGAGGACTCCGCCGAGCGCGCGGAGTTGTCCCGCGCCGGCATCGAGGTGGCTTACGACGGGTTGAACATCACACTCTAGGAGAACGCGATGGGCGCAGCGGAAGCGATGCCCTGGAGCCGCGAGCAGTTCGAGGAGAAGCTGCGAGCCAAAGGCAAGCGCTATCACATCTACCACCCCTACCAGGTGGCGATGAACAGCGGCAAGCTGACCAAGGACCAGATTCAGGGCTGGGTCTACAACCGCTTCTACTATCAGATCAGCATCCCGATCAAGGATGCTGCGCTGTTATCGAATATGCCAGACCGCGATCATCGCCGGCAATGGATCCAGCGCATCATCGATCACGACGGCACCCAGGGCGACGAGGGCGGGATCGAAGCCTGGATCCGGCTGGGGCAGGCTTGCGGCCTGCGGCGCGAGGACATCACCTCGCTCGAGCACGTGCTCCCGGGCGTGCGCTTCGCGGTGGACGCCTACGTCAACTTCGCGCGCCGCGCGCCCTGGCAGGAGGCGGTATGCTCCAGCTTGACGGAGCTATTCGCGCCCGAGATCCACAAGGAACGGTTGTCCAACTGGCCGCAGCATTACCCGTGGATCGATCAGTCCGGCTACGCCTATTTCCGCAAACGCCTGTCCGAGGCGCGCCGCGACGTCGAACACGGGCTGCACGTGACTCTGGATTATTTCAGCACTCGAGCGCAGCAGCAGCGCGCGCTCGACATCCTGCAGTTCAAACTGGACATCCTTTGGTCCATGCTCGACGCCATGCAGACCGCCTATGGAATCGGTCCCGAGCGCCTTGGTGCCGGTGCCGCGATGCCCGATGACTGAGCGCCACATCGCGCCCGATGCCGTCTGCGCGCTCGAGCGGCAGTACCGGTTGCAGTGGGAGCCGGCGCAGGAGTCTTTCGTGCTGCTCTATCCCGAGGGCATGATCAAGCTGTCGGGCAGCGCGGCCGAGATCATGCAACGCGTGGACGGAAAGACCACCGCCAGCGGCATCGTGCACAACCTCGAGCAGGCTTTCCCCGGCGTTCAGTTGCGCCAGGACGTGATGGATTTTCTGGAGGTGGCTCATGCAAAAGGCTGGATCCGCGCCCGGCAAGCCAAGTGAAACCAAGGTGACGAACCCGCTCTGGCTCAACGCCGAAATCACCTTCAGGTGCCCCCTGCACTGCGTTTACTGCTACAACCCGGTGGACTACGCGCGCTCCGGCCCGGAGCTCACCACAGACGAATGGCTGCGCGTGCTGCGCCAAGCGCGGGAGCTGGGCGCGGTGCAGCTCGGCATCTCCGGCGGCGAGCCGCTGATGCGCGACGACGCGGAGGTGATGGTCGCCGAGGCCCACCGCCTGGGCTATTACGCGAACCTGCTGACCTCCGGCGTGGGCCTCACGGAGAAGCGCATCGCGGCCTTCAAGGAGGGCGGGCTGGACCAGATCCAGCTGTCGTTCCAGGACTCGACCCGCGAGCTGAACGATTTCCTCAGCAGCACCCGCACCTTCGAGCTCAAGTCGAAGGTCGCCAAACTGATTAAACAGTACGAGTACCCGATGGTGCTCAACGTGGTGCTGCACCGGCTCAACGTCGACCACATCCAGGCCATCCTGGAGATGGCCGAGGCGATGGGCGCCGAGCACGTGGAGTTGGCCAACACTCAGTACTACGCCTGGGCGCTCATCAACCGCGATCAGCTCCTGCCCAGCCGCGAGCAGCTGCGGCGTGCGGAGGAGATCACCAACCAGTTCCGGGCCCGCGTCGGCAACAAGATGAAGCTGTACTTCGTGGTGCCCGATTACTACGCGAGCCGGCCCAAGGCCTGCATGAACGGGTGGGGGTCGGTGTTCCTCAACATCGCCGCCGACGGCCTGGCGCTCCCCTGCCACGAGGCCCGCATGCTGCCGGGGCTCACCTTCCCCAACGTGCGCGAGCACGACGTGCGCTGGATCTGGTACGAGTCGCCCGGCTTCAATGCCTACCGCGGCGATGCGTGGATGAAGGAGCCGTGCCGCGGCTGTCCAGAGAAGACCAAGGACTTCGGCGGATGCCGCTGCCAGGCTTACATGCTCACCGGCGATGCGACCAACACCGACCCGGTCTGCGATCTGTCGCCCAACCATCGCTTGGTCACCGACGTCGTGGACAAGGCGCAGACCGCCGGACCGCCGGTCAGCGTGCATCCGATCGTGTTCCGCGACGACAAGAACTCCCGCAAGCTCAGCGAAAAGAGCCAGCCCGAGACGGCTCCGGCCCCCTAGTGTCCTGCGCTAAAATCGGCGCGGGATGAACGACACCAGCGTAGTCGTGTTCGATCTCGCCGTCCGCGCGCAAGGCCTGACCAAGCGCTACGGCGACGTTGTGGCTGTGGACGGGCTCGAGCTGGAGCTACCCGCCGGGCAGTTCTTCGGCCTGCTCGGCCCCAACGGCTCAGGCAAGACCACCACCATACACATGCTCTCCACCCTGGTGCGCCCTTCCGCCGGGAGCGCGCTGGTGGCGGGGCGCGATGTGGTACGCGATCCAGTGGCGGTGCGCGCGTCGATCGGGCTGGTGTTCCAGGAATCCGCGCTCGACCGCACCCTGTCCGTGAGAGAGAACCTGCGCTTCGCTGGGCTGCTGTACGACCTCGCCCCGGCCATTATCGAGGAACGCAGCCGCGAGCTGCTCGAGCTGTTCGGCTTGAACGACAAGCGCGATCGCCCGGTGGGCGCGTTGTCCGGTGGAATGCGCCGCGCGCTGGATATCGTACGCGGTGTGATCCATCGACCCCGCATCCTGTTCCTGGACGAGCCCACCATCGGCTTGGATCTGCCCAACCGGCGCAGGATCTGGCGCTTCATCGAACGGCTGCGCGCCAGCACCGGCATGACCGTGCTGCTCACCACGCACTATCTGGAAGAAGCCGATGGCTGCGACCAGGTGGCCTTCATCAAGTCCGGCAAGATCGTGCAGCGGGGCACCCCAAAGGCGCTGGTGGAGGCGCTCGGGCGGTATATCATCGAGATCGAGGCGGCAGGGCTCGACACGCTCGTGACCAGCCTCGAGCCGCGCATGGGCCCGGCGCTCACCGAGGGTGACGTCGCGATGTTCCGTCACGCCGACGAGGACAGCGCCGCTCTGGCCGCGTTGCAGGCCGAACTGGCCGGCCGAGTGTCGGCGCTGCGCATCCGGCGGCCCAATCTGAACGACGTATTCATGTGGGTAAATTCGCCGCGGTAATGCAGCTGCTGCAACGCAGTCGCGCACAGCAAGCGCAGCCGAGATGATCCTGCGACCGATATACGCCGTGATCGAGCGCGAAGTCGTGAAGATGTTCCGCCAGCGCACGCGGCTCATCTCCGCCATGGTGCGTCCGCTCATCTGGCTGTTTGTGATCGGCGCGGGCTTCGGCGCGGTGTTGGGGCGCTCGACCGGCGTGGACTACCAGCAGTTTCTGGCGCCCGGCGTGCTGGGCATGACGATCCTGTTCGGCGCCATGCTGGCGGCGCTGACCATGGTCTACGACAAGGAGTCGGGCGTCATGCGCATGCTCATCATCGCGCCGTTTGCGCACCACTGGATCGTTGTGGCCAAGACGGTCGCGGCGGCGCTGGCGGGACTGATCCAGGCCGCGCTTCTGCTCGCGATCTTGGCGGCGCTGGGGCTTCTGAGCTGGAAGATGAACTACCCCCTGATGCTGGTCGGGATCGTGGTGACTGCGCTCACCTGCGCCGCGATCGGAATACTGGTGTCAGCCTTTTCTCGAACCCTGGACAACTTCGCCGCCGTGATGAACTTCGTCATCTTCCCGGTATTCTTTCTGAGCGGCGCGCTGTACCCGATCGCAAACCTGCCGCTGGCCCTCAAAGTGGCCGCGATGCTCAATCCCTTTACTTACGCCGTGGACCTGCTCAAGCACGCCATGCTGGTACCCTTGGCGTCGAGCTCGGCTTCGGAGCTGCAGGTCGGGGTGGATTTGCTGGTGTGCGCTGGCTTCACCCTGCTGGCGGTGATGGTGGCGAGCTGGCGCTTTTCACGCGAAGAGGCCTACGAGCCTTTCATACACATCTTCCCGGGAAAGCGCGGCGGTTAGCAAAGGCCCGTTTCACCGCGAAGGCACGAAGACCCTGGAGCAATAAGGGAGCTTCGTGCCTTCGTGACTTCGTGGTTGGATCGAGGCCCGGGGACCGATCAGTGGTGATGGCCGTCGGCGCCGTGCACGTGGCCGTGGGCCAGCTCTTCACCGCTGGCCGCCCGCACGTGCGTGACGGTGCAGGAGAAGACCAGAGTCTGGCCGGCAAGCGAATGGTTGCCGTCCACCGTCACCTGCCCGTTGTTCACGCCGGTGACGGTGTAGATCCGGCTCTCGCCGGAATCTTCCACGCTGCCCTCGAACTGCATGCCCACCTTCACGTCGGCAGGAAACAGTTCACGCGGCTCCACGCGAACCAGTGTGGCCCGGTATTCGCCGAAGGCATCGTCGGGCTCGAGCTGCACGCGGCATGCGAAACCGGCCTGCTTGCCTTCCAAGGCTTGCTCCACGCGCGGGAAGATGCCTTCGCGCCTGCCGTGCAGATAGCTCACCGGCTGGTCGGTTTTCTCGACCAGCTCTCCACCGGGCGCCAGCAGCTCGTACGTCAGCGAAACGACCGTATCTTTGGCGATCTGCACTAGCCCATCCCCTTCACCAACTTGAGCACTTCCTGCGCATGGCCGCGGGGATTGACGCCGTACTGGGCGTGGCGCAGCACGCCCCGGCGATCGATGATGAAGGTAGAGCGCAACACACCCGTCTTCTTCTTCCCTTCGACCTCCTTCTCGTGCAGCACGCCGTACTTCCGGCACACCTCGCCTTCCGGATCGGCCAGCAGCTTCACCGTGAGTCCGTGCTTGTCGCGGAACGAGCCGTGGCTCATGCAATCGTCCATGCTCACGCCCAGGACCACGGTCTGCAACGAAGAGAACGCGTCCTCGAGCTCGCTGAAATCGATCGCTTCGAGGGTACAGCCCGGTGTGTCGTCCTTCGGATAAAAATAAAGGACGACGTTGCTGCGGCCAGTGAAGCTGGAGAGGCTGACCATCTCCATGTCCGGATCCGGTAAGTCAAAGCCCGGTGCGGCCCCGCCCTCCTGCAATATGACGCCCATGCTCCAGCCTCAAGAGTGCGGCGATTTTAACCGATTTTGATCCACAGCGAGTCGGTTGAGCGCCTCATGCGCGCGCCCGAGCGCGCTGGCACGCGGCGATATAATCGGCTGCATGTCAGCTCACGACGCCGCCGCAGTGCTCGGCGGTTGCCCTCCGCGTCGCTTCCTCATGCAGCACTGGCAGAAGACGCCGCTGCTGGTCCGCGCCGCGCTGCCCGGCTTCACCGGCCTGCTCTCGCCGGCGCAGCTGCTCGAGCTGGCCTGCCGCGACGATGCGCAGTCTCGTCTTGTGATCCGAACGGCGCGTCGCTGGGAGGCGCACCAGGGCCCGTTCGAGCGTGGCTTCCTGCGTCGGCTGCCGGCGCGTGGATGGACGCTGCTGGTCCACGAGGTGGACCACTTCCTTCCCGAGGCCCGAGCGCTGCTGGAGCGCTTCAGCTTTGTGCCCTACGCGCGGCTGGACGATCTGATGGTCAGCTATGCACCACCGGGTGGCGGTGTCGGCCCGCACTGCGACTCGTACGACGTGTTCCTCCTGCAGGGGCCCGGGCGACGGCGCTGGCGGGTGAGCCACCAGCGCGACACCGCGCTCGTCGAGGGTGCGCCGCTCGAGCTGCTGCGCGATTTTCGTCCAAAGCAGGAATGGGTGTTGGAACCGGGCGACATGCTGTACCTGCCGCCAGGCTGGGCGCACGACGGCGTTGCCCTCGATCCTTGCATGACCTACTCCGTCGGTTTCCGCGCCCCGGCGTGGCGGGAGCTGGCCATCCACTTCCTGCGTTTTCTCGAGGACCAGGTCGAGATCCAGGGGCTGTATCGGGATCCGGACCTCAAGCCTCAGGGCAACCCGGCGCGCATCGGGCAGGCTATGGTTCGAAAGGTAGCGCAGCGGCTGGGAGGCATCCGCTGGAGCGGCTCACAAGTGGTGCGCTTCCTCGGCCAGTACCTTACGGAGCCCAAGGCGCACGTCTGGTTCACGCCGCAGCGTCGGGGCCTGTCGCTGGCCGCCTTCGCCGAGCGCACCCGCCGCACCGGGGTATGCCTCGACCTGCGCAGCCAGATGCTGTACTTCGGCGACCTATTTTTCATCAATGGCGAGGCGGTCGAAGTGAAGGGAAGGGCGCGCCAATCGCTGAGCCGCCTGGCCGACACTCGCGGGCTGAGCGCTGTTGACACCACGCAGCGCGGTCTGGTCGCCCTGCTGCATGGATGGTATGGTGCGGGCTATCTGAGCCTGCGCGCGAAACCGCGCTCAACGAGGAGGAGCGAGCCGTGAGCGAGGACATTGCCCCCGAGCGCCGCCGGCTGGAAGGCAACACCGAGCACGAGGACGCGCTCGACACCCTGTTCGCGCGCCCGGGGCGCCAGCTGCGGATCTTCGACCGGCAGCTCGGCGCCGGATACGACAGCGCCCGCCGTCACGATCTGCTGCGGCATTTTCTGCTCGCCAGCCGCAGCCACCGCATCCAGATCGTGTTACACGACGCCTCCAACCTCCAGCGCGACTGCCCGCGATTGATGAACCTGTTGCGGCAGTTCAGCCATGCCGTCACGATCCACGAAACCGAGCCGCAGGCGAAAGGTGTCTATGATCCCTTCGCCGTGTTGGACGAGCGCGACTACGTCCATCGTTTCCACTACGATGACACGCGCGGCCTGTTGGCACTGGACGACCCGCATGAGGCGCGCGGATTCGTGCAGCGCTTCGAGGAAATCTGGGAAGCGTCCTCATCGGCCGTTTCGGGAACTACGCTGGGTCTGTAACCTGACAATCAGGCTCGGTGGGAGGCCCTATGCCATGCGGATCAGCCGGTGCGGACACTGGATTTGTTTGACAAATCTGCTAGTATCCGCGTTCTTCGGGGGGTCACCCTCTGAAGGACATCAAACAATTCGATCGTTCCCCAACAGTCTGGATACCGCTAAGGAAAGTAGATGAGACACGCCCTCCTGGTTGCCGCCATCCTGGCCATAGGTCTGACCGCCTGCAGCAAGAAGGAAGAAGCGGCTCCCGCGGCGCCTCCTGCGCCAGCGGCCGCCCCCGCGCCCGCACCCGAGGCAGCTTCCGGGACCGCCGCGTCACCGGCCCCCGCGCCAGCCGAGCAGAAGCCCGAAGAGAAGAAGTAACGCGTAATCGCAGCAGGATACGGCTGTCGCCGGGCAGCGTCAGGCCAGTTGGCGCCAGCCGAGACCGGCGTGCTGATCCGCAACTTCGATCCAGTGCGCCGCGCATCCGAGCGCGTCGGCCAGCGCAGCACGCGCAAGCTCAGGCCGATTGTTGCTCTCGCTCAGGTGGGCCGCCACTACATGCTGCAACCGGCTGAGGTCCAACCCCGCCAGCAACGCTGCCGCCGATTCGTTGTCGAGATGGCCGAGCCGGCTGGAGATCCGAGTCTTGAGCCGCTCCGGGTAGGTGCCGGTACGCAGCATTTCCGCGTCGTGATTGCATTCCACGACCAGAGCGTCGCAGCCGCTCAAGCACCGCTGCATATGTGCCGTCACGTGGCCGGCGTCAGTCAGCACGCCTAGGCGGCACGCACCGTCGCCGAACACGTATTGGGCCGGTTCGCGCGCGTCGTGCGGAACGGGAAAGGGATCCACGCGGATGTCGCCAACCGAGAAGCCGCAATAGCCTCGGACCAGGCACACCTCGACATCGGGGTCAAACAGGCCTTCCAGCCCTCGCAACGTGCCAGTCGTAAGCCACACCGGCAAACGGTGCTTCCGGGCGAAGCGCGCGGCGCCGCCGATATGATCCTGGTGCTCGTGGGTTACGACGATGGCAGACAGATCCGACGGTGCGACGCCGATACGCGCCAGGCGGCGCGTCGCCTCCGCCAGGCCAAAGCCGCAGTCGAGCAGTATGCGGGTGGTGTGGGCCTCGACCAGTAACGCATTGCCCTGGCTGCCGCTGCCCAACGAGGCGAACCTCATGGCCAGCGCACCCGCCCTCGGCCCACGCCAGCACGGCTGCGGGAAGGCCGGGCTCGGGCTATTTGAGATCCTCCTGCAGCACCGTGAGGATGCGGGTCGCCGCCTCGGATTTGTCGGGCGCGCCGTCCGCGCTCAGCACCTTGACCTCGGATCCGCTCTTCGCATCCGCCACGGCGATGCGGTAGTCTGCGGCCTTCGCCTTCGGGTCGCTTTCCCAGAACGCCAGTTTCGACAGCAGCCCGGATTTCTTGGTGTCTGCATCGGGGTTCAGATAGCGCACATAGTACAGCCCGCCGGCGCGGTCGCGGTCCTGCACGGTGAACCCGAGCCGGTCCAGCGACAGCCCCACGCGCCGCCAGGCGCGGTCGAAATCATCCTTCATCACCAGCACGGGTGCGCCCCCGACTCCTTTGCTGACCACCGCGCGGGGTTCAGGCGGTGGTGCCGTGGCCTTCGCCTGCACCGACGGCACCGACTTCTCACCGGAAAACTTGATCATCAGCCGATTGAGCATCTCAGCTTCCAGTTCCGGATCGGCCGGACGCGGCTCCCACTTCGTTTTGCCCGCCTGTCGCATGTTGGCGTCGTTGACGTACATCTCGAACATGCCGCGGTGGGTGATGAAGACTTCGGTGGTGCCGGCCTGCTGACCGCGCTCTAGGCGGGCACGGAACTTGTCGCGCTCGGGAGTCGAGTACACCTGGTCGATCACTTTGCCCAACAGGTTACGCAACGCGTCCTGCGGGATCTTAGCGCGGTTCTCCGCCCAGTCGGTCTCCATGATCCCGGTCTCGGCGTTCTCGGAAACGATGATAAAACCCATCTCTTGCCAGAACTCCTTCACCACCGGCCACACCTGCTCCGGCGGTGCCTCCACCACCAGCCAGCGCTGGCTGCCGGCGCGCTCTATGTGGGCCCTCCCCGATTGCGGCAGCAGGGCCTGCCCGGCTATCGTCCGCGCCGCCGGCTGGCCCTGGTTGTAATCGGAGTAGGTCGCCGCGTTGGCGTCCGGGACGGCATAGCGGTCATTCGCGCTGGGCGCAGCAAGGTCTGGCGGGACCTCGAGCGGACGGACCTGTTTGCTTTCCGATTTGTAGTCGACCTTCTTGTTCTCGAGGCTCGAACAGCCACACAGGAGCAGCAAAACCAGAAGGACCCGTCCGGCGGATGGCTGGTTCATGTTGTGCGAGTGAACTCCGGCTCACGCCACCGGCACGCGCGCCACGACGCCGGCCTGCTCCATGGCACCACGCAACAGGTCGTGGAAGGAGGAGGACAGCGGCGTCAGCGGCAGGCGGATGCCCCCCGCGATCATCCCCATCTCCTTGAGCACCCACTTGACGGGTATCGGGTTGGCTTCGACGAACAGATGCCGATGCAGCCCAAGCAGCTTATTGTTCACGAGGCGGGCCTTGGTGAGATCCCCGACGAAGGCCGCGTTACACATCTCGTGCATGAGGCGGGGAGCTACGTTGGCGGTGACTGAGACGACGCCGTCGCCGCCCATCAGCATCAGCGCCAGCGCGGTGGCATCGTCGCCGCTGTAGACGCCAAAGCCTTTCGGCGCGCGGCGAATCAGGTCGGAGCCGCGCTCGAGATTACCGGTGGCCTCCTTGATGCCCGCAATGTTGGGCACCTGCGCCAAGCGCAGCGCGGTGTCGTTGTGCATGTCGCACACGGTGCGACTGGGCACGTTGTACACGATCATGGGTATATCGACCGCCTCGGCGATGGCCTTGAAGTGGCGATACAGGCCTTCTTGTGTTGGCTTGTTGTAATAAGGCACCACCGACAGGCACAGGTCGGCGCCGGCCTTCCTGGCGAAGGCCTGCAACTCGATCGCTTCTCTGGTGGAGTTGGCGCCAGTGCCCGCTATCACGGGTATTCTGCCTGCCACATGCTCGATGGTGGTCTTGACGAGCCGGCAGTGCTCCTCGAGGTCCACGGTGGGCGATTCGCCGCTGGTGCCGACCACCACGACGCCGTCGGTGCCTTCCGCGACG
Source organism: Gammaproteobacteria bacterium (assembly GCA_041488255.1). Lineage (GTDB taxonomy): Bacteria > Pseudomonadota > Gammaproteobacteria > Burkholderiales > SHXO01 > SHXO01. Next base: position 17,667 of record JBGPOV010000017.1, read on the forward strand.
TGCCAGTCGATGAGTCGGCGCAGGGCGTCCAGATCGAGGCTGCCGTCCTCGAGCATCGGTGAGACGATCGCTACCACGCTGCCCTTCAACATGTCCTTCTCCCCGGGAAGTGAGCTGCTGCCACGAGTATTGGATCAAGGCGCTGCTGAGCAACGCGTGATTCTAACCCAATCGCCCCGCCGTCAGGGACGCGTCGGGCCGAGCATACCAAGCCCGCGGTCAGGGCGAAGGACCTTACATGTCCCGGGGCTCGTTTGACACTGATGGATGCCAGTGCTAAAACGACCCGGGACATACAGAGGCCGTCGGGCACGTGCAGGCCGGCACGGGGTGTGGGCGCGTGTGGCAAGCGGCCCGGGTGACCAACTCGGGGGGGTTGCGCATGAGAACGCCCGTTGCTTTGCTCGCCGGTTGCGGTTTGCTTGCCGCCTGTTCCAGCATGGCCCTGCGCTCGCCCACGGCGAGCGCCAACCACGGCCCGACCAAGGGCAACCAGGCGGCGGGAACCGTGACCTTCGTCCAGCATGGCGACAAAGTGGTGGTCGACGCGCGCATCACTGGGCTCGCACCGGGGTTGCATGGCTTCCATATCCACGAGAAGGGCGACTGCACCGCGCCCGACGCCTCCAGCGCAGGCGCGCACTTCAACCCGCATAAGGCGCCTCACGCCGGGCCCGACAGCCCACAGCGGCACGCGGGTGACCTGGGGAACCTGACGGCCGACGCCAACGGCGCGGCGGTGTATCACGTCGAGATTAGCGGCATCACCTTGGGCACTGGAGCAGACAGCATCAACGGACGCGCAGTCATCGTGCACGCAAACCCCGACGACCTGCGCACCCAGCCCGCTGGCAACGCCGGCCCGCGTGTGGCCTGCGGTCTGATCAGCAAGGGTAAGGACCAGTGGTTTTGAGCGCTTGATCCACTGGCTCGAGGGCAGCAGCGACTTCCCTCCCGTTGAGCAGGCGCTGCGCCGTCCCAACGGCCTGCTCGCCGCCGGCGGCGACCTTTCCCCCGAGCGCCTGCTGCGCGCCTACCGCCGGGGCATCTTTCCTTGGTTCAGCGACGGCGAGCCGATCCTGTGGTGGAGTCCCGACCCGCGTACGGTGCTGGTCCCGGGGGAGCTCAAGATCGGGCGCTCCCTAGCCAAGACGCTGAGAAAAGCAGACTTCGAAGTGCGCGCCGACAGCGCGTTCGAGCGGGTCATCCAAGCCTGCAGCGAGCCGCGCCCGCGACAGCGAGGTACCTGGATCACCGACGCGATGCGGGCGGCGTACGGGCGACTGCATGGGCTGGGCGTGGCCCACTGCGTGGAAACCTGGCGCGGCGGCGAGCTGATCGGCGGTTTGTACGGCGTGGCTCTGGGGCGCGTGTTCTATGGGGAGTCCATGTTCTCGCGCGCGACCGACGCCTCCAAGATCGCGCTGGTTTACCTGGTACGTCAGCTCCAGAGCTGGAAGTTCGGACTGATCGATTGCCAAATGACCACGCCCCTGCTGACCTCTTTGGGCGCACGGGAGATCGCGCGCTCGCAGTTCACGCGCCTGGTGGCAGAGTTGGTAAACTATCCAAATGTTCCGGCGCCCTGGGTTCTCGAGGGGTTCACTGATTTGCCCGCGCCCCTGGCAGCGGCCAGGCTGCGCTGAGGCGCGAACCCTCGCGACAGCCACCGCTCAGGCGCGCTGAAACATACGCCGCTAGCCCCGCATGACGCAGCTCAACGACCTGCCGTTTTCCGTCCTGCAGTTCTACGCCACGGCACCCTACCCGTGCAGCTATTTGCCGGATAAGCTGGCGCGCTCGCAGGTGGCCACCCCCAGTCATGCCATCGACACGCAGGTCTACAGCCAGCTGGTGCGGGCCGGCTTCCGGCGCAGCGGCGCGTTCACTTACCGCCCCTACTGCGACAGCTGCCGCGCCTGCGTGCCGGTGCGCATCGTCACCGCACAGTTCCGCGCCACCCGCTCCCAGCGCCGCGCGCGCAAACGCCACGAGAGGCTCGACGTGCGCATGCTCGACCTCAAATACCACCCGGAGCACTACGCCCTGTATCTGCGCTACCAGTCCACGCGGCACTCGGGTGGCGGCATGGACCACGACAGCCGCGAGCAGTACCGCCACTTCCTCCTGCAGAGCAACGTCACCTCCAACCTGGTCGAATTCCGTGAAGACGGTCGGCTCGTGATGGTGAGCATCGTCGACCGGCTGGAGGACGGCGTGTCGTCGGTGTACACGTTCTTCCAACCCGACCTGCCCGGTGCCAGCCTCGGCACTTTCAACGTGCTGTGGCAGGTCGAGCTATGCCGGCGCCTGCGGCTGCCCTACCTCTATCTGGGCTACTGGATCGGACAGAGCCGCAAGATGGCCTACAAGATCAATTTTCAGCCGATGGAGGGCTTGGTCGACGGCCAGTGGCAACGGCTCAAGCCCGATCGCTGCGCCTCGCTTTGTTCCTGAGGCGCGAGCCGCGGTTTTGACCGGTGCTCTACGCGCTGCTGCGGCCGCTGCTGTTCCGGCTCGACGCGGAGCGGGCACACGGCTGGAGCCTCGGGATGCTCGACGCGGCGCACACGCTCGCGCTCACCCGTCTGGCGCAGCCGAAGCTGCCGTGCGCTCCGGTGCAGGTCATGGGCCTCACCTTCCCCAACGCGGTTGGCCTGGCAGCGGGACTGGACAAGAACGGGGAGCACGTCGACGCCCTGGCCACGCTTGGCTTCGGCCACATCGAAGTGGGTACGGTCACACCGCGTCCCCAGCCGGGCAATCCCCGCCCGAGGCTCTTCCGCATCGCGCAGGCGCGCGCGCTGATCAACCGCATGGGGTTCAACAACCTGGGGGTCGACCGCCTCGTACACAACCTGAGCCGCGCCCGCTACCACGGCATCCTGGGCATCAACATCGGCAAGAACTTCGATACCCCGATCGAGCGCGCTGCAGCGGACTACCTCTCGTGCATGCGCAAGGCCTATCCGCTCGCGAGCTACCTTGTCGTCAACATCTCCTCCCCCAACACCAGGAATCTGCGTCAGCTGCAAGACAAGGAGGGGCTCGACCGACTCCTGGGGGCGCTCAAGGCCGAGCAACAAGCGCTGAGCCGGGCTTACGGTCAGTACGTGCCCCTGACGGTCAAGATCGCGCCCGACCTGGTGGAAGAGCAGGTCCAGGGCATCGCGCAGTGTCTGCTCCGGCACGGCATAGATGGCGTGATCGCCACCAACACGACTGTCGCGCGCACCGGCGTGGAGGGCCTGCCGCACTGCGAAGAGAGCGGCGGGTTGAGCGGCGCACCGCTGCGCGAGCGGTCTGACGCGGTGGTACGCAGGCTGCACGCCGTGCTGGGCCAGCGCATTCCCATCATCGGCGTCGGCGGCATCCTGCGCGCGGAGGACGCGGCGGAAAAGATCGCAGCGGGCGCGAAGTTGGTTCAGCTTTACAGCGGGCTGGTGTATGCCGGCCCGCGCCTAGTGGGCGAGTGCGTGCGTGCGCTCGGGTCGGAGTGACCGCCGGGCCGGGCACGGCTGGTATACTTGGCGCCCATTTTTTCGCCGCTCGCCGCGGCCGGCTGGGAATATTCATGTTGCCAGCAGTTATTTCATGACCACCACCGCCACCCGCAGTACTGTGCCCCGACCGACGCTCGAGCTCGGGTTTCGGCTCGCGTTCGCGGACTTGTACCGGCGTGACGGGCTCATGCGCCTGGACCAGCAGCTCGTGGCGCACGTGCGCGAGGTAGAGCCCGCGCTCGCCGCCCGGTTAATCGAGGCACGCGCCAACCCCGATGCGCTCGCGGGCAAGGCCGAGTCGGAGCTGCTCATCGCGCTCGCCCCCCATCTGGAAGACTTCCTCTCCGAGCTGTTCGGCATCCAGGACGCCGTCGCCCGGCTCGCTGCGCGCACTCACGAGCTGGCCCCGTTGTTCTCCTGCAAGCGCCTGTTCGTGCAGCGCAAGGCGATGAATCGCATCAAGCCGGAGGAAGCCACTGCCATCGATGGGCCGGCGCTGGAGACCCAGCTGGCGACGCGCATGGGCGGCAGCTTCACGGAGCTCGGCTTCGCGCAGCTCGTGTCGCAGTGGCAGAAAGACGAAGCCGGGCACGCGCAGGATCTGGAGCTCGCGCTGCGCTACGCCGCTTGGGCCGTCCACACGCCCGCGGGTCACGCGCGGCACCATGCCGGCGTGCTGTTCAAGGCGCCCGCCAAGCTCGACTACTACCGGCTCGTGCCGGTCGTGGCCGATGTCAGCTCGGGCTCACGCAGCTACCGCCTCGCCCACCTGCGCCGCCGTCGGGGTTTCGCGCTCACCGACCCGGGGACCGACCTGGTGGGTGCGCTGGACCAGGCGAACTATTGCATCTGGTGCCACGAGCAGGGCCGCGACTCTTGCTCGCATGGACTGAGGGAGAAGGCGGCCACCAGCGGCAGCCAGCCAGCCTTCAAGAAGACGGTGTTTGGCGTGCAGCTGGCCGGCTGCCCGCTGGAAGAGAAGATCTCCGAGTTTCAGAAGATCAAGACCGAAGGGCTCGCGCTGGGCGCGCTGGCGATGATGTGCGTAGACAACCCCATGGTGGCAGCGACCGGGCACCGCATCTGCAACGACTGCATGAAGTCGTGCATCTACCAGAAGCAGGAACCGGTCAACATCCCCCAGGTCGAGACGCGCACTCTGAAAGACGTGTTGGAGCTGCCCTGGGGCTTCGAGATCTACTCGTTGCTCACGCGCTGGAACCCGCTGGACCTGCGCCGCCCGTATCCCAAGCCCGCCAGCGGCAAGCGCGTGCTGGTGATAGGCATGGGCCCCGCCGGGTTCACCCTCGCCCATCACCTGATGAACGAAGGCCACCGCGTGGTGGGTACAGACGGGCTCAAGATCGAGCCGTTGCCTGCGGATCTTTGCGGGGTGGGCGCCAGCGGTGAGCGCGCACCGTTCAGGCCGATCCACGACGTGCACTCGCTGTACGAGTCGCTCGATGACCGGGTCATGGCCGGCTTCGGCGGCGTCGCCGAATACGGCATCACGGTGCGCTGGGACAAGAACTTCCTCAAGATCATCCGGCTGCTGCTCGAGCGCCGGCGCGAGTTCCAGTTGTTCGGCGGCGTTCGCTTCGGCGGCACGCTCACACTCGACGATGCCTTCGACGCTGGGTTCGATCACGTCGCGCTGTGCGCGGGCGCCGGACGCCCGACTGTGCTGGAGCTGCCCAACGGCCTGGCGCGCGGCGTGCGCACCGCTTCGGACTTCCTGATGGCCTTGCAGCTGACCGGCGCGGCCAAAACAGACTCGGTGGCAAACCTGCAAATCCGGCTGCCGGTGGTGGTGGTGGGCGGCGGGCTGACAGCCATCGACACGGCAACCGAGTCGCTCGCCTATTACCCGGTGCAAGTGGAAAAGTTCCTGCACCGCTACGAGATCTTGCTAGCCGAGCGCGGCAAGGCCGCCGTGCATGCGCTCTGGAGCCCGGAAGAGAACCGCATCGCCGAGGAGTTCCTGGAGCACGCGCGCGCCATCCGCGCGGAGAGCGAGGCGGCGCGAGCAGCCGGGCGCGAGCCGCGCATCGTCGAGTTGCTGCAGTCTTGGGGCGGGGTGAGCATCGCCTACCGCAAGCGGCTCATCGACAGCCCATCCTACACGCTCAACCACGAGGAGGTTCAGAAGGCGCTGGAGGAAGGCATCCGTTTCGCCGAGGGCTTGACCCCGGTGGCGGTGGAGGTCGACGAGTCCGGCCACGCCGCCGGGCTGCGCGTCTCGGTCCGCCGCGCTGGCGCAGACCAGACTCCGGATACGCCAGCCGAAACGGTCTTGCCGGCTCGATCGATCTTGGTCGCCGCCGGCACTCACCCCAACACCGTGCTGGCACGCGAGGACCCGAGCAACTTCCATCTGGACGGGAGGTATTTCCAGGCCTGCGACGAGAACGGCGAGCCGGTCGAGCCCGAGCACTCCAGTGCCAAGCCGCGAGCGGTGCGCGTGCTGATGTCCAAACGCGCCGACGGCCGCTTCGTGAGCTTCTTCGGCGACGTGCATCCGTCCTTCTTCGGCAACGTGGTCAAGGCCATGGGCGGGGCCAAGCAGGGTTACCCCGTCATCAGCCGTGTGCTCGGCACCGCCGCACCGGCATCGACACTGAGCAACGCCGAGTTCGAGGCCCGCCTGAATCGGGATCTGCGCGCCAGCGTGCATGAGGTCATCCGGCTGACGCCCTCGATCGTGGAGGTGGTGGTGCGCGCGCCGGCTGCCGCGCGCCGCTTCCGGCCCGGGCAGTTCTACCGGCTGCAGAACTACGAACGGCACGCGCTCGCCGTGGACGGCACGCGCCTGGCGATGGAGGGACTGGCGATGACCGGCGCCTGGGTCGATCGCGATAAGGGGTTGGTCTCCACTATCGTGCTGGAAATGGGGGGCTCCTCGGACCTATGTGCGCTCCTAGAACCCGGGGAGCCGGTCGTGCTGATGGGCCCCACCGGCTCCCCCACCGAGATCCCCGCTGATCAGACGGTGATCCTGGCTGGCGGCGGCCTGGGCAACGCGGTGCTGTTCTCGATCGGCTCGGCGCTGCGAGCCGCGGGCTCGCAGGTGCTGTACTTCGCCGGCTACAAGAAAATGATCGACCGCTACAAGATCGCGGAGATCGAGGCCGCTGCCGACGTGGTGGTCTGGTGCTGCGACGAGACGCCGGGCTTCGCGCCGACGCGCCCACAGGACCGCGCCTACGTGGGCAATATCGTGCAGGCCATGCTGGCCTACGCGCAAGGCCGCTTGGGTGCGCAGACCATCGCCCTCAACTCCGCCAACCGCGTCATCGCCATAGGCTCCGACGGCATGATGGCGGCGGTGCGCGCCGCGCGCCACAGCGTGTTGGCGATGCACCTGAAACCGCACCATTTCGGCATCGCCTCGGTCAACTCTCCCATGCAGTGCATGATGAAGGAGATCTGCGCGCAGTGCCTGCAGCCGCACCTGGATCCGGAAACGGGGGCGCGCAGCTACGTATTCTCCTGCTTCAATCAAGACCAGCCGCTCGACCGCGTCGACTTCCCCGCGCTCGCTGCGCGGCTGTCGCAGAATTCGGTGCAGGAAAAGCTCACCGCGCAGTGGATCGACCGCTGCTTGGTGCATTTACAGCGGCGCGCCGCGGCGGCTTGAACACCATGATCGATGACTTGGTCGACCAGATAGATGCCCTGCTGCCGCAGACGCAGTGCAAGAAATGCGGCTACCAGGGTTGCCGCCCGTACGCCGAGGCGATCGCGCTGGGCGAGGCGGACATCGACCAGTGTCCGCCGGGGGGCGCGGCGGGGGTAGCGAAACTAGCCGCGTTGTCGGGACGCGCGGTCAAACCGCTGAACCCCGCGCACGGCGTGGAGCAGCCGCGCACGGCGGCGCTGATCGACGAGATCTGGTGCATCGGCTGCGCGCTGTGCATCGAGGCTTGCCCGGTGGACGCCATCGCCGGGGCTCCCAAGCGCATGCACACCGTGCTGCTGGAGCATTGCACCGGCTGCGAGCTGTGCGTGCCGCCGTGTCCGGTGGACTGCATCGAAATGGTAGATCTCGAGGAACTGGCTCGCCGCGGTGCTAGCATCCGCGATCCGGGGCCGGAACAACGCGCAGCGCTGGCACGCGCCCGGTATCAGTTTCACCAGGTCCGGATGCAACGCGAGCGCGAGGAGCGCGCAGCGCGACTGGCCGGGAAGGCCGCGGAAAAGCCAAAGGTACTGGATCAGCAAGCGCCCTCACCCGGTCCCGAGCACAGGAGGGCGGCGGTGCGCGCCGCGCTGGAACGCGCACGAGCGCGGCGAGCAGCGGCGCAGGCCAAGAGTGAGTGAACTCATTGTTCTGGAATGAACGCGAGACTCGAGACGGCGCGCGCACCAGGCCTGGGAAGCAACCCATGAACGCCGCCAAGCGCGAAGAGATCTTTCGCCGCCTGAAGAGCTTGAATCCGGAGCCGACGACCGAGTTGCAGTATCAGACGCCGTTCGAGTTGCTGGTCTCGGTGGTGCTGTCGGCACAAGCCACGGACAAGAGCGTAAACCTGGCTACGCCGCGGCTGTTTGCGGTCGCGAACTCGCCCGCGGCGATGGTTGCGCTCGGACAGGAGGGCCTCGAGAGCTACATCAAGACCATCGGGCTGTACCGCACCAAGGCGAAGAACCTGCTCGCGGCCTGCCGGATCCTGATCGAACGACACGGAGGCGAGGTGCCGCGCACGCGCGAAGATCTCGAGAACCTGCCCGGGGTCGGGCGCAAAACCGCTAACGTCATCCTCAACAACGCCTTCGGCGAGCCTACCATTGCGGTAGACACACACATCTTCCGAGTGGCAAACCGCACCGGCCTCGCGCCCGGCAAGGATGTGCTGGACGTGGAGAACAAGCTGCTGAAATCGGTACCGGAGGCCTACCGCAGGCACGCGCACCATTGGCTGATCTTGCACGGCCGCTACGTGTGCAAAGCGCGCAAGCCCGACTGTCCCGTCTGCCCGATCCGCGACCTGTGCGAGTACCGCCAGAAAACCCGTGATGCGTGATTCGTAACTCGTGACTCGCAACTCGCCCACCGTGCTAAATTGCTGGGCTCCATTGAAGGATCACGAATCACGAACTTCGGATGTTTGCCCCCACGCGCGACCAAGCGCGCCGCTTCTTCTTCGAGACCTGGGCCAAGTCCACACGCGGCGAGCCCCTGGAGGGCTTGGAGCAGGCCGCACTCGGCGTGATCCTGTTGCACCCCGGGTACCATCGGCTGCTGGAACAGCCCGACCGTCATCTGGACCGCGACTATCTGCCCGAAGCGGGAGACCTCAACCCGTTTCTGCACCTGTCGCTGCATCTGGCGGTGGCTGAGCAGCTGTCGATCGACCAGCCCTTCGGGATCGCCGAGCGCTATCAGCGGCTGCGAGAGCGAACCGGGTCCGAGCACGATGCGCTGCACTCGGCCGTGGAATGCCTGGGCGAGATCATCTGGCAAGCGCAGCGCACCGGCACGGTGCCGGACGAGCGGCTTTACCTCGAGTGCCTGGAGGGCCAGTTGCGGAAATGATGCTTTCGCGGCAGTGGCCGTCGCGATCGTCGCGCTTTGGCCAGGGTTTGAAGCAGCGCCTATAATGCCAACGCGTCGCGTTTGAACGGTACATCTCCGAGTGGGACACCGGCTGACCAAGATCTACACCCGCACCGGCGACACCGGCGAGACCGGATTGGGCGACGGCTCGCGCGTGGCCAAGGACAGCCTGCGCGTTGAAGCGATCGGCGCCGTGGACGAGCTGAACAGCTGCATCGGCGTTCTTCTAGCCGAGCCGCTAGGCGACGATTTGCACGACGCGCTGATGGCCGTGCAGCACGAACTGTTCGAGCTGGGCGGCGAACTGTCCATCCCCGGTCACGACCGCATCGCGCCGGAACATGTCGCGCACCTCGAGCAACTGCTCGACCGCCACAACGCCGACCTGCCGCCGCTTAAGGACTTCATCCTGCCCGGCGGAAGCCGGACCGCCGCGCTCTGCCACCTGGCCCGGACCGTGTGCCGCCGCGCCGAGCGCCGGCTGGTTGCGGTTGCATCCGGCGAGACTCGCTCTACGTATGGTCTTCAGTACCTGAACCGCCTGTCCGACCTGCTGTTCGTGCTGAGCCGAGTGATCAACCGTCGCGACGGCCACGCCGATGTGCTCTGGCAAAAGGGCCGCAAACCGCTCGGCGGCGGGAACTGACCGCTGCCGCCGACCGCAGCTCAATACCGCACCTGCTCCTCGTGCCTGACACCGACGTGATCGCCGAATTGATGGCGCGCTGCGCGCTGCGCGATCAGCGCGCCTTCGCCGAGCTGTACCGCCGGACTTCGGCGAAACTGTACGGTGTCGCGATCCGTATCTTGAGGAGGGAAGATTGGGCCGAAGAGGTCCTGCAGGAGAGCTTTGTCAACATCTGGAATCACATTGTCGAATACAGCGCGGCGCGCAGCGCCCCGATGACGTGGATGACCGCCATCGTTCGCAATCGGGCTTTGGACTGGCTGCGCCGGCCCAACCTCGAGCACGGCGATGAAGACTACGACCTGCTGGTCGAGTCGGTGCCAGATGAGGCGGCCGGTCCCGACATCGTCCTGGGCCACAACCGCGACGCGGTCGCCCTGGCCGAATGCCTGAGGCAGCTCAGCGGCATACAGCGGCAGACCATCATGCTGGCCTATGCACATGGTCTATCGCATGGCGAGCTGGCTGAGCACCTCAAGCAACCCTTGGGTACGGTGAAGACCTGGATACGGCGCGGGCTCGAACGGCTCAAGGGCTGCATGGACGGCAGAGGCTGACCGGGGAACATCGGTGAAATACCGCAACCAACAACTGCGTGATGCTCTGGCGGCCGAGTATGCCCTCGGCACGCTGCAGGGCCGCGCGCGCCGGCGCTTCGAGCGGTCGCTGAAGGACGACCCGCGGTTGCGCGAGCTGGTAGCTCAATGGCAGGGCCGGCTGGCACCGTTGGATGCGTTGGTCGAGCCGGTGCAGCCACGCGCGCGGGTATGGCGCGGGATCCGGGACCGGGTCGAACCGGGCGCGCGCCGGCGAGGGTTCTGGGCAAACTCCGGGTTCTGGCGCGCGGCCGCCATGGCCAGTGCAGCGGCAGCGGTAACGCTTGCCGTATTGCTCGCGGTGCTGACGCCGGCCCGGCGCACCTCGGAGACGATGGTGGTGGTGATGGCGGGCGCGGACGCGAACCCCGCCATGACCGTCTCCTGGCCAACCCAGCAGAAGGGCGAGCCCAAACTGCGTATCCGGGTCCTCGGCCATCCGGAGATGGCACCCGGCACCACGTGGGAACTGTGGATGCTGCCCGGCGGCGAGCAGAAGCCGGTCTCACTGGGCTTGATCGGCACCGACCCCACACAGGAGCTCGCCCTCCCACAAACGCTTGCTCCGAAGATTGATCGGGCTTGGGGGCTCGCGATGAGCGTGGAGCCCAGCGGCGGGTCTCCGACCGGGCAGCCGACCGGGCCGGTGTTGTACAAGGGGCAGTGCACGAAGTTGTAAGAAAAACCGCCATCCGTCCAGCGCGGCCGGCGGGGGCGCAGCTCGTCCGGCACAACCGCCGAGCGGATGCGGCAAACGCCCACGCGGCTCCTCGCGAGCGCGCCTGTGACAAACGCACGTGGTTACCCGCGCGTCACCTTGTGTTGCGCACCATCTCCAGCCGCTGGCATACCTGGTCTGCTCCATCCAGCACCCGCGGTGTCGCGCGCGTGACCACATCGGCGTCGACTTCGTAGATCTGGCGCCGTTGGACAGCGCGCAGGCGGGGGAAGCGATCCCAGGCCGCCAGGGCGCCCGGCGGCACGCCGGCTGCAAAGATCGCCTCCGGATCCTCCGCCAGCACGCTCTCCAGGCTCACCGCCGGAGCAAGCGCGGGCAGCGAACCGAGTACGTTGTAGCCTCCGCACAGCGCCAGCACGTCGCTGATCAGATGCTCGGCGTTGACGGTGATGAGCGGCTGGTGCCAGACCTCGAAGAACACCGTCACAGGACGCAGCAGAGCTGCGCGCAGCCGCAGCGTTTGCCACCGATGCTCGAAGGCGTCGGCGCGCCGTTCGGCGACGGCCGCGGTGCCCAGCAGCAGACCCATCACGCGCAGCGTGCGCGGGATGTCACCCAGTCGTCGCGGTTCGCTCAGGAACACCATCACCCCGAGCCGCTGGAGCCGAGCGATGTCGGATGCCTTGTTCCCGGACAGCCAGCCGAACACCAGGTCTGGGCGCAGTGCGAGAATCCGCTCCAGGTCCAGGCCTGCGGCATCGCCCACACGCGGCAGGTCGGCGGCGGCTGGAGGGTAGTCGCTGGCGCTGTCCGCACCCACCATGGCTGCGGCGCCCCCGGCGGCGTACGCGAGCTCCGTAAGGTGAGGCGCCAGAGCCACCACCCGCCGCGCCGGGCCGCTCAGTGCGATCCGTGCGCCGCGGTCGTCGGATGCGCGGATAGTCTCGGCCTGGACGCCGCCGGCGTGTAGGGATCCGGCAGCGAGCGCGGCGAGCGCCGCGCGCAGAAGCCAGCTCACCGCTCCATGTAGTGCAGCAGCGTGGAACTGGTCTGGCGCAATCTCTGGGACAGCAAGGTCACGAGCTTGATGAGGAGCTTAGCGCCCAGCGCCGGCTCTTCCAGGATGATGCGCACCATGGCGTCGCGCGACAGCACAGAAAAAGTAGTGGGCTCGACCGCGATACATGTAGCGAAACGGGGCTCGCCGTCGATCATGGACATCTCGCCCAGGGTCATGCCGGGACCGACGCTGGTCATCGCCTGGATCACACCGCGTTTGTCGGTCTTCACGATATCCACCTTGCCCTGGATGATCAGCAGCATGTAGTCGTCGATGTCGCCCTCGCGGATGATCATGTTGCCGGGCTCGGCGCGGAACACCTGCATGAACCCGGCCAGCATCTGCACGTCGTCCCGGTTGAAATCGGCGAAGAATTTGGAATGGCCGATCATGTCGAAGATCTGCTGCGCCAGCGCAGTACCCTCACCGAGGTGCTCCAGGCTGTTGAGCAGGGTGTTCTTCGCAGCAGTGTCAACCATCGTGCGTCGGGACTCGCGTGTGACGGCGCGAGGATTATGCGTTAAGCGCCCAGCATTTGGCAAAAAAGCCGCAACCCTCAAACCGCCCGCGCTGACGGCGGACGGCTGCTCACGCGAGCTGGTGACGGCGCGCGGCTTGCGCTCGCCGCAGGTAGGCATCCCGGGCAATCGCCACGTCCTCCAGGAAGTGGGGAAGCTCGGAAAGCAGCAACGCCTGCGGCCCGTCCACCAATGCTTTGGGCGGGTCCGGGTGAAAGTCGACCAACACCATGTTGGCGCCGGCAGCCACCGCCTGCGCCGTCACGTGCATCAGATCCAGGATGCCATCGGGCGCCCGTGCGCGCGAGCCCACTGAGTGGGATGGGTCGACGCAGACCGGCATGCGAGTGAGCCGCTTGACCACCGGCACGTGAGCGAAGTCCACGAAATTGCGGTGTGGGTCACCCATGTTCGTCTTCATGCCGCGCAGCCCGAACACCACTTTGCGGTTGCCCTCGCTCGCCAGATACTCGGCGGCGTTGAGCGATTCGTCCAGCGTGATGCCGAAGCCGCGCTTCAGCAAGACCGGAAACTCCTGCTGCCGACCGACCGCCTTGAGCAGCTCGAAGTTCTGGGTGTTGCGGGTGCCGATCTGCAGCATCACGCCGGTGGGGCTGCCGGTGTGACGCAGGGCTTCGCGGATCTCCTCCACGTGCGACTCGTGGGTCACCTCCATGGCGATGACCTTGATGCCGTGCTTGCCGGCGATGTCGAACACGTAGCTCAGACAGGCGCTGCCGTGCCCCTGGAACGAGTAGGGACTGGTGCGCGGCTTATACGCTCCCATGCGGGCGCAAGTCTGCCCATGCTCGCGCAGCGCATGGCAGGTGCGCTCCACGTGCTGCGGCGTGTCGACGGCGCACAGCCCGGCGAACACATGCAAGGTGTCCTGGCCGAAGCGCAGGCCCTGATACTCGAAGTGGTTGGGCCGGCTGTCGTCCTTGTGGCGGCCGAGGATGCGGTACTCCTCGGACACCCGCACCACGCGCTCCACACAAGGCAGCGCCTGCATGTCCTCGACCGACAGCTGCTTGGTGTCGCCGATGAGATAGACCTCGGTCACCGCGCGCAGCTCACCCTCGATGCGATGCACTTTGACTTCGATGCCGACAAGGCCGCGCACAGCAGCCATCAGCTGGCCGTACTCAGCGCTATTCGGGTCCGCCTTGTCGTTGAGGATGAGGATCACGCAAAATCAGCTCGGGACGCGGGTCGCGAGAAGACCAGGAAACGAACGACGAATGTAAGATCTTATCTCAAAGCCGCAGGCAAGCGCCGCGATTGACGCGCGATGGGCGGCTGCGTGCGCCATTGCGCCGTCGAGGCAGACGGCCAATGAGCCCCTGTGACCGGCGCTGACTTCTGGGGCCGATCAGCTCGCCGTGCCGCCGACGGTGAGGCCATCGATGCGCAGCGTCGGCTGGCCGACACCGACCGGCACGCTCTGGCCTTCCTTACCGCAGGTGCCCACGCCCGGGTCCAGCGACAGGTCGTTGCCGATCATGCTCACCCGGGTGAGCGCATCCGGCCCGTTGCCGATCAGGGTGGCGCCCTTGACTGGGTAGCTGATCTTACCGTCCTCGATCATGTAGGCCTCGGAAGCAGAGAACACGAACTTGCCGCTCACGATATCCACCTGCCCGCCGCCGAAGTTCTTGGCGTAGAGGCCGCGCTTGACTGAAACGACGATCTCCTGCGGGTCGTGGTCGCCGGCCAGCATGTAGGTGTTGGTCATGCGCGGCATGGGCGCGTGCGCGAAGGACTCGCGCCGCCCGTTGCCGGTCACCGCGACGCCCATCAGGCGCGCGTTGAGTGTGTCCTGCATATAAGCCGTGAGAACGCCGTCCTCGATCAGCACGTTGCACTGGGTGGGGTTGCCCTCGTCGTCGATGTTCAGCGACCCGCGGCGGCGATGCAGAGTGCCGTCGTCCACCACGGTCACGCCCGGTGCCGCCACGCGCTCCCCGATGCGGCCGGTAAAGGCGGAGCTGCCTTTGCGGTTGAAGTCGCCCTCGAGTCCGTGCCCGATGGCTTCGTGCAGCAGCACGCCCGGCCAGCCCGGGCCAAGTACCACGGTCATGGTGCCGGCCGGCGCCGGCCGCGCGTCGAGATTGACAATCGCCTGCTCGACCGCCTTGTCCACGTAGCCCTGCCAGACCTCCTCGGTGAAATAACCGTAGTCGCACCGCCCGCCGCCACCGGCCGAGCCCTGTTCGCGTCGGCCGTTTTCCTCGGCGATCACCTGCACGGACAAGCGCACCAGCGGGCGCACATCGGCCCCCATCACCCCGTCCGAGCGGGCGACCAGCATGACCTCGTACTCTCCGGCCAAGCTCGCGATCACCTGTTTTATCCGCGCGTCGCGGGCGCGGGCATAACGCTCTACCATCTCGAGCAGAGCCACCTTCCTCGGATCCTGCAGGCTCACCAGGGGATCCTCGGGCAGATACAGGCTGCGGCCCTCGTTGCGCCTCGCGACGTGAGCGCGGGCCTGTCCGCCGTGGCGCGCAATGGCGCGCGTAGCTTCCGCGGCGGAGCGCAGCGCCGGCAGGCTGATGTCGTCGGAATAGGCGAAGGCGGTCTTCTCGCCGCTCACGGCTCGCACTCCCACTCCTTGGTCTATGTTGAAGCTGCCGGATTTGACGATGCCCTCTTCCAGGCTCCAGCTCTCGCTGCGGCTGTACTGGAAGTAGAGGTCGGCGAAGTCCACCTGGTGCGCGAGGATGCGCCCGAACACCTGCGCGAGCACGCCGGCGTCCAGGCCATAGGGCGCCAGCAGCGCGCGGTCGGCGGTGGCGAAGAGCAGCTCGGTGTTGGATGGAGCGTTCATTGGTCGAAATCTTGGCAGCGACGGGTGGTAATTGGAGGTCAGTTGACGGATTTAACAGGTCGGGTCATCAATGGGGTGAAGGAGTGAATGAGTAAAGGGTACCCCCATCCCAGCCTCCCCCTGCAAGGGGGTGGGAGGTATTTCCCTCTCTCCCGCTCCTGGGGTAGAGGGGCGCGCCGGAGCGTGGAGCAGGGGCCGGCGCAACTCGGAGCAGGGGCCGGCACAACGCGGAGCAGGGGCCCCGCTCGTGGGGATGCGACCGTGGAGCCGGCCAAGGCGCGTCGATGCCGGCCCTCGCGCATCTGCGGGGTCAGATCCCCAGCAGAGCTGGGGCCCCTCTTCCGCCCTCCGACGCGCCCACTCGTGGGGATACGACAGTGGAGCCGGCCAAGGCGCGTCGCCCGCCGGCCCTTGCGCGTCTGCGGGGTCACATCCCAGAGGGAACCCTGTTCCGCCCTCCGACGCGCCCCTTGGGGGATGCGACCGTGGAGGCGCGTTAGCACGCGGGGATCCGGCGCGCTGCATCCCGCTGCGGGGTCGCATCCATCGGCCAAGGCCGACGGAACCTGCTCCGCCCTCCGCGGGCGCGGTGAGGGCTCGCTCCTTCACTCATTCACCCATTCACTGTCTTAGACCCGATCTATCGTCCTGTGCTTCAGCGCCGGGAGGCTGTTGCGCAGCTGCGCCTGGTAGGCGGGATTGATGCCCGCCACGACGACCCCAGAGCCCCGCGGCAGGCGGTCGACCACCACGCCCCAAGGGTCCACGATCATGCTGTGACCATGGGTTTCGCGACCGCTGAGATGATACCCGCCCTGGGCCGGGGCCAGGACGTATGCCAGGTTTTCGATGGCGCGCGCTCGGATCAGCGTTTCCCAGTGGGCGCGGCCAGTGGTCTCGGTGAAAGCCGATGGCACCACGATGATGTCGACCTCACCCATGGCGCGGTACAGCTCCGGGAAACGCAGGTCATAGCAGACCGACAGCCCGATGCGCCCCAACGGCGTATCGACCACCTTGACCTCGTTGCCGGGATGGATGGTGCGCTGCTCCGAGAACCGTTCCTGGCCCAGGTCGAGGCTGAACAGGTGGATCTTGTCGTAGCGCGCCGCGCGCCTGCCGCTGTCGTCGTAAACCAGCATGCTGTTGTGCACCCGGCCCGAGTCCGGCGATTCCAATGGAACCGAGCAGCCGATGAGCCATATCCGGTGCCGGCGCGCCATGTCGGACAGGAACTGCTGGATCGGGCCGCCGCCGTCCTTCTCGCGGATCGCCAGCTTGTCCGTGTCCTTCAAGCCCATGCAGGCGAACCACTCGGGCAGCGCCACCAGCCGGGCGCCCTGCTCCACCGCCATCTCGATCAGCCGCCGCGCCTCGTTGAGATTCGCCGAGACGTTGGGGCCCGAGGCCATCTGCACGCCGGCGACGCGAAACATCGGCGCCGCCGGCCGTTCCGTGTGCGGTTGGCTGCTGCCCTCGGCCTGCGTCGCGCTCGAGCGCGGGCGCGCGCGCCCGAAGCCGAACCGGGTCGCTGCGGGAGGCGAGGTGGCCGTGCGCTTCTTGTTCATGACTGTGGCTGGCGATGAGTCATTTCCGCCCGGGCTCCCGGTCGTTGCGCTCCGGTTTCTTCTTGGTCACGGTCGGGGCGGTCCAGGTTCCAGCCACGCTGTAACTGAAGCCCAGCATCTGGCCGAGCGGGTCTTTGAGCGCCTTCTGCAGCACCAGCGCGCCGAGAGCTACGGCCGGGTTCACCAGCGCAGTGCCCAGCGCCACGCTCTCGCTCAGAGAAGGGTAAACATGGACGTCGAGCTGCTGGGTCTCGGACGCCAAGTTCACGTCACCGGACATTTGGACGCGGGCGGCCGGTCCATCCATCTCGAAGTTCTGGGTGCGCGCCACGCCGCGCGCGATGTCGATCTTGGCCGAGATCTGCTCGAAGGCAAAGCCCTGGCCGAAGATGTCCCGGAGGTCGAGCGTCACCATCTTGGGCAGCGTCTGCAGGCTCACCACCGCGAGCAGCTTCCCGATGCCCGGATCGACCTTGACGAAGCGGCCCTTGCGGGCGGTCAACGCGAGCTGGCCGGACAGGGTGGGCAAGTCGAGTGCATAAGGTGGGCCAGACCAGGACAGGGGACCCTCCAACTTGGCTTTGCCGCCCTGGATGCCCTGCGGCAACGCCATGCGCGCGAAGAAGCGCCCGATGTCGGCCACCTCGAGCTTGACGTTGAGCTGCGTGCGGGGACTGACGGCCCAGGCCTGCCAAAGGCCGGTCACGCTGATTGCGCCGTCGGGACTGGTCAGCTCCAGTCGCTCGATGCGCCAGTCCGCACCGTTCGGCACGGCCGCCAGAACCAGCTTGCCGAACTGGCGCGGACCCATGCGGAAGTCATCCGCAGCCAGATCGATAGACGGCAAGTCTCGACCCCGGCCAGAGCGGGCGTCTCCGGTCCCCCGCTCCGCCTGGGGCTCCAGCTCGGATGTTGGCGCCGGCAGCTCCAGGCGGCTGAAGCGGCCTACGATCGTGCCATCGCCCTGCGGCAGCCATCTGACCTCCCCTGAGATCTCACGGCTCTGAAGCCTGGCCAGCCAGGCGCCATCGCGGTGAGTGGCGGCGAACTGCACATCGTGCAAGTCG
Source organism: Gammaproteobacteria bacterium (assembly GCA_041488255.1). GTDB lineage: Bacteria > Pseudomonadota > Gammaproteobacteria > Burkholderiales > SHXO01 > SHXO01. The sequence continues at coordinate 35,733 of JBGPOV010000017.1, forward strand.
CGCGAGAACGCGCGCACTTCGGGTGCCGAAAGGTTGATTCCGGCTAGCGCAGCATTGCCGGTGCCAGAGCCCAGGTCGGTCGAGGCAAACAGGTCCTGCCACTGGTCGACGTCGATGCGGCCGAGCGTGCCGGCAATCCATATGCCATCGCGCTGAGGCATTGGCGCGCTGCCGCCCAAGACGATCTCGCCGCGACTGATCCTGGCGTTACCGGTTCTATCCAGGAGCAGCTGGGCGGCCGCCACGTCGCCATAGGCAAGGGACACAAGGTCTTGGCTGCGCGAGCGCTCCCGCCGCTCCACGCGTAGCAGCACGCTTTCCCGCGCCGACTTGGCAAACGGTGGTGGCAGCGACGAAGCCATGCCCAGCAGCTTCGACTCGATCACGAAGTCGTGTCGGTGCTCGCGCACGGTAGCCTCCATCCGCCAGTCGGTGGTGCCGGTCAGGTATTTGAGCATGGGCTGATCGATCTCACGGCGTAGCCGCGCAATGTCCAGCTGCCCGGTGGCTTGGATACGCACCGCTCCGCTGTTGTCGCGGCCCATGCTGAACCGTGCCGGTCCGCCGTAAACGCGCGCGGCCCCGTCGCGCAGGCTGACGTCGTCGCGGGTGAACTTCAGCTGGCCCGACAGTTGCCCGAGCACCGGTAGGCCCTCGCCCGGGTCGAGGGTATTGTCGGAGAAGGCGTACACGCCGGACACCTGCGTGTCTGCGATCTTGTGCAGGGGCACCTCGACGCGCAGGCTCATACGGCCGCGACCGCTGGCGCGTATGCCGTCGATGAACTCTCCGATCCGCTCTTCGATCGGACTCTCCTGCACGTAACGCAGGAAGTCGCTGGTCGGCCCCTCGGCTTCGCAACCTACCTCTACCACAGGCGAATCGAGATCAGGGATGACGGCGGTGGCGCTGGACAAACTGGCCCCGAACACGCCACCGGCGTTGCCGGTGAGCTCCAGGCGGCTGCCCCGGAACGCGATCCGGCCCCGCAGGCCTTCGAGCCTCGGCCACCCCGTCGCGAAGGCCACGGTGCCGTCCGTGAATGGGCCCGCTGCCTCGAACAGCCCTTTCTCACCATGCCCCCAGGGGAACTGGCGCAGGTCTCCGCGGAGCGTTAGATGGACGTCGCGTGCGGCGCCCGACACGATCGCGCGATGCAGCCACTCGCGCACGGGCTCAGGGATCACCAGAGGAACATAGCGCCAGGCCTCGGGCCCGGATACCTGAGTCAAGTTACCGGTGACATCGATCACGCCGGGACCGCCGGACACGGCCTCGTAAAGGCCCGACACTTGGCCTGCGAGAAACTTGTTGGATACAGCCACGCGCTCCAACGCGACCTTCGGGACCCCGTCGCTGAAGGTCCAGGAGGCCTTGGCCTGCAGCGTGTCCAGCTGCAACGGCGCGATAAAAACTGTCGGCATGTCCAAGACCGCGGACTCCGCGTTGAGCGCCACCGAACCGCCCCGTTCGCTCGCGTCGATAGTGCCGGTTACATGCGTGATGCCCGGCATGCGACCGGAGGCGTTGAGAGCCACGTCCTGGAACCCTCCGCTCACGCCATACGGACCGCCCCAACTGAATGGCTCCCGCCAGCCGATGCGGAAGTCCCGCAGGCGGCCGCGCGGGTTCACGTCGGCCAGCCGTGAGCGCAGCGTCGGATCGACTGGAAGCCGGTCGACGAGCCGGACCATAGCGTCGATCTCGAGCGCGTCGAACGCAACCTCAGCGTCGAGCGGGCGGCCCGGGCCGGGCCGGGTGCGCGAATAGGTGATGTCGGCCGGCGGTAGGTACACCCCGTCTGGCGTCGCGAAAGTGAGCCCGCGCGCCCACATCTGTACGAGCCTCGCTCCCGAGCGCCAGCCGAGGCGCCCACGAAGGCTGGACAACCGCAGCTCCGGGACGTCGTCTCCAAGCCGCGTCTGGACGTCGGACAGGACCACGTCTGCGGTCATCTCATGTGGGCGACCGTGCTGCAGGCCACCCCAGATCTGCAGGCTTCCCGAGCCCCGCGTGGTCTGCATCGGCAGCTCCAACCACTGGCGCAATGCCGCAAGGTCCACATAGGCGATCCCAAAATAGATCTGCCCGGACCAGCCGAGCGGGTCACTGAACGAGTGCCCGCGCAGGTCGCCGCGGATGTCTATGCGAGAAGCGAACTCGATGGGCGGCCTGGCGCGCAGCCCGAAGCGGTGCGTCCAGAACAGCTGCTCGAGCAGCACGTCGACATCCTCCAGCTCGAGCGGCGTGCCGCCCAGCGTCTCGTCGATCCAGGTCAAGTGCGAGTGGCGCACGACGATGCGATGCTGCGCCAAGAGCCAGTCGCCCAGCCCACCGTCACCGCCGGACTCGCCGACCGGAATGCCCGCGACCAGCAGCTGGCCGGAGCGCTCGCGGCGGATCTCCAGCCCAAGGTGCTCCAGCTCGATCGAGTTGAACCGCAGCTCGCCCACGAACAACGACAGCCAGGACAGGGTGCTGTCGACCTCTTGCAGCTTCAAAAGCTCCTGGCCCTGGGCATCGAGCAGGCTGACCTGGCGCAGGATGAGGCGCGGGCGAAACCCGTCCCAATCGCCCTCGATGCGGCCGATCTGCACGCGCTGGTGTGCCGCGCGGGCCAGACCCTGCACGATATACTCGCGATAGTCATCGATGTGGGGCAACGCCCAGTAGCGCAGCACCAGCACGACGGCGGCGAACAGCAATGCCGCCGTAAGCAAAGCGACAGTGAGCAGCCGGTAAACCCACAGGGAACCGTGCTTGAACAGGTGAAACGCGAAGCGCAGCGGCATTCGGTCTTGTGTCTTGTCACGCCCGGCGCCGCAGGCTTTGCCAGCGCCGGCGCCGGGTCAATAGAATCGGATTCAGCAAAGTCTTGCCTCTAGCAGCCGAAGGGGCGCTGCGGGCGCTGTAACTCTCAACGCAGAAGTGGGTGCCCGGGGCTTTCCCGCGCCCAATTGACAGCAGACAAGGGCTGTGGAGCTGGCAACCGCTGCCCGCCGCGAATCCTGAGCGGGGCGTTTGAAAATTGGCAGCCGCTATTTTATCGCCTTGGAGCCCGATGCAGCCACGCGAACCGGTTCAACCCCCCCCGGCCCCCGCGCCACGAGCCAGCCCCAACCCCGGCGCGCTCCTCGGGCATGCCGCGGAGCTCAGCCGCTACGTGCGCCGGCTGCTCGCCCATCCCCCGGCCCTGTTCGCGCCGGGGTCACTGGCCGCGCCGTGTAACCGATGCCAGATCCGGGCCTGGTTGGAGGCCGAAGGCGTCGCCACGGAGGAACAGTTGCACCGGCGGCTGCGCCAGGTGCGACAAGCCGCGCTGCTGCAGGTCATCAGCCGCGACTTGAACGGCCTGGCCGATCTGCACGAGGTGATGAGCAGCGTCACCGCGCTGGCCGAGGAGACCCTGCGGTTCGCCGTGTGCCGGCTGCGGCCCTGGATGCACGATACCTACGGCGTCCCGCGCGGCGCAGGCAGTGGACGGGCGCAGGACTTGGTGGCTGTGGGCATGGGCAAGCTCGGGGGCGAGGAGCTCAACGTCTCGTCGGACATCGACTTGGTGTTCCTCTACCCGGAGGACGGCGAGACCGATGGCGCCAAGCGGATCTCCAATCAGGAGTACTTCACCCGGCTGTCGCGCCGGGTGATCAGCGCGTTGTCCGAATACACCTCCGACGGCTATGTGTTCCGTGTCGACATGCGTCTGCGGCCCTACGGCGACAGCGGACCGCTCGCCATGAGTCACGACATGCTGGAAGATTATCTACACACCCAGGGCCGCGAGTGGGAGCGCTACGCCTGGGTCAAGGCGCGGGTGGTCAGCGAGCTGCCCGACCCTGAACTGGAGTCGATCGTGACGCCGTTCGTGTATCGGCGTTATCTGGATTACAGCGCCATCGCATCGCTGCGCGGGCTGCACGCACAGGTCCGGGCCGAGGTTGCGCGCCGCGAGCTGCATGACGACATCAAACTGGGCCCGGGCGGTATCCGCGAGATCGAGTTTATTGCACAGGTCTTCCAGCTGGTGCGCGGCGGCCAGGATCCGTCCCTGCGCCTGCGCCCGACGCTCGCCACACTGCAGCGGTTAGCGCAGTTGCGGCTGTTGCCGCCCGAGGCCGCCGCTGATCTGCAGGCCGCCTACGTGTTTCTGCGCAACCTAGAGCACCGGCTGCAATACCTGGAGGACCAGCAGACCCAGCGCCTGCCCGCCAGCGGCGACGACCAGGCGATCATTGCGCGCGCCATGGGCTGCGCCGACTATGCCTCGCTGATGGCCCGGCTCGATGCGCATGCGGATGCCGTCACGCGCCAGTTCGAAGCCGTGTTCGCCGGCCACAGCACGCCCGACGCCGTGCATCCTCTGAGCCGCGTTTGGCTCGGGAGCGCAACCGAAGAAGAAGGCGTCGAGACGCTGACGCAGCTGGGGTACGTGAACCCGGCGGCGGTGCTCGGACGCTTGCGGCAGCTGCGCGAGAGCCAGCGCTACCGCCGCATGTCCGCCTCTACGCAGGCACGCGTCGACCAGTTGACGCCACGGGTGGTCGAGACAGCTGCGGCCTTCGATCGTCCGGACCAGACGCTGGAGCGCCTGACGCGGGTGCTGGAAAACATCGGGCGGCGCGAGTCGTATTTCGCGCTGCTGCTGGAGTTCCCCGCCGCGCTCGAGCGCCTGGCTGCCCTGGCGGCAGCAAGCCCCTGGGCCGCGGACTATCTGGCTCAGCATCCGGTGCTGCTAGACGAACTCATCTCCGCGGAGGTGCTGGAGGCACCCGACTGGGTGCAGCTGCGTGCACAGCTCGCGGCCGAGCTCGAGCGGGACAGCGGCAACACCGAGCGCCAGATGGACGCTCTGCGCCACTTCAAGCAGGTGCAGACCATCCGCCTGCTGACGCAGGATCTCGCCGGCACCTTGCCACTGGAAATCCTGTCGGACCACCTCAGCGATCTCGCCTGCGTGATTCTGGGCCAGGTGCTGCGTCTGGCCTGGGCCGGCCTGCGCACGCGCCATCGCGACGAGCCGCGCTTCGCCATCGTGGGCTACGGAAAGCTGGGCGGCAAGGAGCTCGGTTATGCCTCCGACCTGGATCTGATCTTCCTGTACGACGACGACCACGCCGAGGCGCAGGAGAGCTACGCGCGGCTGGCCCAGCGCATCAACACGTGGCTCACAAGCTTCACCGCGGCCGGCGTGCTGTACGAGACCGACCTTCGGCTGCGCCCGGACGGAGCCAGCGGGCTGTTAGTCAGCCGCTTCGACGCCTATGCGCAGTATCAGCGGACCAAGGCCTGGACCTTCGAGCACCAGGCCCTGACCCGCGCGCGTTTCGTGGCCGGCGACGCCGCCATCGGCGGGCGCTTCGAGCAGCTGCGCGCCGAGGTGCTGTGCCTGCCCCGCGACCTCGCCCGCCTGCGGGACGACGTGGTCTCGATGCGCCAGAAGATGTTAGAGGGGCACCCCAACCCCAGCGGACTGTTCGACATCAAGCACGACCGAGGTGGCATCGTGGACGTCGAGTTCGCCGTGCAGTACCTGGTGCTCGGCTACGCGCATCGCCACAACGAGCTGTGCGGCAACATCGGCAACCTCGCGCTGCTCAAGCTGGCGGGGCGGCTGCAGCTGATCCCCGAGCACATCGCCGGCGGCGCGCACCACAGCTACCGGGAGCTGCGCCGACTGCAGCACCGGATGCGGCTGCAGGGCGAGCGCTACGCACGCGTTCCGAGGCAGCGAGTCGGGCAGCTGGTAGGCCCGGTACTGCAGCTGTGGGAACAGGTGTTTGGAGCGCAGACAGGCCAGAAACGCGAGGCGACAGACGAGAGCTGATCGAGCTGCGCGCCCGAGTTTCCCGCTAGCTGACAGCCTCTGGCCGCTTGCCCGTGAGTTGATAGACCGTCATCTGCCCCTTCCCCTTGAAGGTCAGATCCTGCGGCGAGCCAAACTGATAGCGGCCGCCCAGGCGGCGGTAGGTGGTCTTGTCCACCAAGATCTGGCCGGCCGGCGCCTCCGAAGTGATGCGGCTGGCGACGTTGACCGTGTCGCCCCACAGGTCGTAGATGAAGCGCCGGGCGCCGATCACACCCGCGATGACCGGCCCGGTGGCGATGCCCACGTGAAAGGTGATCTTGTAGCGCCTCATGAGCTCGTCGCTGCGCGCCAGCTCCAGCATCTCCAGCGCCATGGCAGCCACCGCGTCCACGTACTGGGTGCCGTCACCGGACAGCCCGCCCGCCACCATATACGCGTCGCCGATGGTCTTGATCTTGTCCACGGCATGCGTGTCGGCAAGCTCGTCGAGGTGGGTGAACACGCCGTCCAGGAAGCTCACCACCTCCTTGGGCGTCAGCTCCTCGGCCAGCACGGTGAAGTTGACGATGTCGGCGAACATGACCGAGACGTCGGCGAACCCGTCCGCGATCGTGGCCTGGTCCCGCTTGAGCCGCTGCGCGATATGCGTGGGCAGGATGACGCTCAGCAGCTGCTCGGACTTCTGCTGCTCCTCGCGCACCAGCTCGTGCTGGTGCGACAGCTCGGCCTGGAACACGTCCTTCTGCTGCACGAAGTAGCGCAGCAGCAGGTACATGATGCTGGACAGAATCGTGAAGTTGAGCACGAAGAACACCGCTACCGTGCGCATGGGCACGCCGGACTGGTCGCCGCTGGCGAGGAAGTAGTCGAAAACGCCCGACACCACGGTGAGCACGACGTAGGCGACGAACCAGGGGATCGACTCGCGCGCGCCCAGCACCACCATCGCACCTACCGGAGCCAGCAGCGCCAACAGAACGATTCCGCTTGAGCTGACGAAGCTGCCGATGGTCCACTGGATGACGAACGGAGCGAACAGGAACAGCGAGAGCTGCGCGAAGCGGAAGAAGTCGAAGTTGCGTGTCTTGAGGTAGATGGCCAGGATGATGGCCGACAGCGCTTGGTACGCCAGCGGGATGGTGGTGGGCAGCTTCAAGCCCATGATCCAGTAGATGGCGAGCCAGACGATCGCCGCCATGTTCATCAGCCCGCTGGCCAACATGAGCAGCGTCTTGCGTAGCCTGAGCTCTTCGCTGTCGCTCTCGTCGACCGCGGCGCGCGCCAGGCGCTCGAGCAGCGAGAGGCGGTGCGGCGTGGGTGCAGGAAGCGCGACTGCGGCCACCGGCGCGCCGCTACCCGCGTCGGGAAGGCTGGTCATAACGGGCGCACTGGGCACGACCGCGCTCGCGTTGGCCAGTACCTGCGCTTCTGCCATCGGGAGGTCGATTCTGGTGAGGGAGAGTACGCCGAAGCGTAAAGCATGAGCTGTGCCTAAGCAAGTGAACGTCCACACGCCGCAATATCTTAGCGCGTAAGGCTCCGACCGAAGCTCGGCGCGATCCGCGCGGGCCAAGCTCGCGTGCGAGGTCTCAGCCTTGAGCCACCGGCTCGGCCGCCACCTCGATCAGCGCGCGCAGCAACACCTCGGGCTCTTGCGCCCCCGACATTGCCAGCCGCCGGCCGAAGATGAAGAACGGCACACCGCTCACGCCCAGCGCGCGCGCTTGCCCGTCTTGCGCGAGAACCGCCTGCCGCTGGGCGTCATCGCCCAGGCACGCCCGCGCAGCCTCGCCGTCCAGCCCCGCCCCGCGCGCCAACGCAACCAGGTTGTCGGCCTGTGTCATGTCGACGCCCTCCAGGAAATAGCCGCGGAACAGGGTCTCCACCATCTCATCCTGCTTGCCATGCAGCTGCGCCAGGCCGATCAGCTGGTGAGCCGGGGTCGTATTGGGCTGGCGCACGATGTGCTCGAAGGCGAAGTCGATCCCGACGCTTCGTCCAGCCGCGGCAACGCGAGCGTAGACGTCCGGCGCCCGGGAACCGAACTTGAGTGTCAGGTATTGCCTGCGATCCATGCCGTCGAACGGCAAGTTCGGGTTGAGTTGGAAAGGATGCCACGCCACTTGGACCTGCGGGGCTCGATCGGCGCTGTCGCGCAACAGCTCCAGCGCGCGTGTCAGCCGGCGCTTGCCGATGAAGCACCAGGGGCACACGACATCGGAAATTACGTCGATTTGCACTGTCATATTAGGCTCGAGCGACAACGGCGCACAGGATATCGCACCCGCGGCCGGCAGGTAAACGTCGCAGGCTACGCTAGAATAGGCCTTTTAGGACGGAGATCAAGACCATGTCGATGGCAGACCGCGACGGCCAAATCTGGTACGACGGCAAGCTCGTCCCTTGGCGCGAGGCCACCACCCATGTGCTGACGCACTCGCTGCACTACGGGCTGGCGGTCTTCGAGGGGCTGCGCGCCTACAAGACCGTGAGCGGCACCGCGATCTTCCGGCTCCCGGAGCACACCGAGCGCCTGTTCAACTCGGCACACATCTTCATGATGAAGATGCCCTACGACAGACAGACGATAATCGAAGCGCAGAAGGAGGTGGTGCGCGCCAACCGGCTGGAGGCCTGCTATGTGCGGCCCATTGCGTTCTACGGTTCCGAGAAGATGGGGGTGTCGCCCAGGGGCGCGCAGGTGCACGTGGCGATCGCGGCGTGGCCGTGGGGCGCTTATCTGGGTGCCGACGGCATCGAGAAGGGCATTCGTGTGAAGACCGCCTCCTACGCACGCCATCACGTCAACGTAACCATGTGCCGGGCCAAGTTCTCCGGCACCTATGCCAACTCCATCCTGGCCAACCAGGAAGCCCTCGAGCACGGCTACGACGAAGCGCTTTTGCTGGACGTTGAAGGCTACGTTGCCGAAGGCTCGGGCGAGAACCTGTTCATCGTCAAGAATGGCAAGCTGTACGAGCCGGAGCTGACCTCGGCTCTGATCGGCATGACGCGTGACGCGGTGATCACGCTGGCGCGCGACATCGGCCTGGAGGTGCAGGCCAAGCGCATCACGCGTGACGACGTGTACATCGCCGACGAGGCGTTCTTCACCGGCACCGCCGCCGAGGTCACGCCTATCCGCGAGCTCGACAGCCGCGTCATCGGCTCGGGCCGGCGTGGCCCCATTACGCAGAAGCTGCAGTCCATGTTCTTCGACGTGGTCAACGGCCGCGCCGAGAAGTACCGCCACTGGCTCACCTACGTCTGATCCGCGGGGCATGGAGCAAGCCAAGCGCGCCAACACCCAACGCCGGATCGAGGTGACCGCGGCGGACTTGCCGCTGCATTGCCCGACGCCCTCCCAGGTGCTGTGGAACGCCCATCCGCGAGTCTTCCTGCCGATCGAACAGAAGGGCGAGGCGTTGTGTCCCTACTGCGGCACCCTATACATGCTCAAGGCCGGCGCGCGAGCGGGGCAGCGCTAACCCGCTTCGAACCACAGAGGCGCAGAGGCGCGGAGCAAGCCAAGAGCAGGGGTTGAGCAGCGAAGGTGCCAGCTAAGCCAGGTTTGGGTCTGCTCTGCGCTCTCTGCGTCTGCGCGGTAAAACGCTTTGTACAAGATCCTCGTAGTCGGCCCGTCGTGGATCGGTGACACGGTGCTGTCGCAGCCGTTGCTGCGCCGGCTGCGCGAGCGGCACGCGGAGCTGGAGCTAGACGTCCTGGCACCATCCTGGACGCTGCCGCTGCTGCGCCGCATGCCGGAGGTTTCGGAGGCCATTCCCAGCCCCTTCGGTCACGGCGAACTGAAGCTCGCGGCGCGCTGGCGCATCGCCCGCGATCTTACGCAGCCCAATTACGACCAGGCCATCGTCTTGCCCAACTCGTTCAAGTCGGCGTTGGTCCCATGCCTGGCAGGCATTCCATTGCGTACCGGCTACGCCGGCGAGTTCCGCTACCCCCTGCTCAACGATGCGCGCCGACTCGACGAGCGGGCGCTGCCGCTGATGGCGGAACGCTATGCGGCGCTGGCCGATCTGCCCGGGGTGCAATTCGTGCGGCCGCTTCCCGCTCTGCGTCTGAGGGTCTCCCAGGCTGCACGCGTGGCGTTGCGCGACCGCCTGGACCTCACCTCTGATGCACCGGTGGCAGTTCTGTGCCCGGGTGCGGAGTACGGACCGGCCAAGCGCTGGCCGCCGGCCTATTTCTCCGATCTCGCGCAGCGGCTCGCCCGCGATGGTCGGCAGATCTGGGTGATCGGGTCGCACAAGGACCGCGCCATCGGCGAGGAAATCGCGAGCTCGAGCGCGGGCGTCTGCGTCAACCTGTGCGGGCGCACCAGCCTGGATGAGGCCGTGGACCTAGTCTCTTGCGCCCAGCTGGTGGTATCCAATGACTCCGGATTGATGCACGTGGCTGCGGCGTTGGACGTGCCCCTGATCGCCCTGTACGGCTCCAGCAGCCCAAAGTTCACGCCACCGCTGTCGGCGCACGCCAGCGTGCTCAAACTCGACCTGCCCTGCAGCCCATGCTATCAGAGGCAGTGCCCGCTGCAGCACTTTAACTGCATGATCCAGCTCACGCCCGACCGCGTCTACAGCGCAGTCTCGGCGCTGCAGGCGCGCGCGGCGATCGCAACCAACCCGTGAAGGAGTACCAAGCGCCGGGTTGGCTGCCGGGGGGCCACGCGCAAACGATCTACGGCGCGCTGCTCACACCGCGCCCCCGGGTCGAATACCGCCGCACCCAATGGGATACCCCGGACGGCGACTTCATCGAGCTGGACTGGGTGGACGGTCCGGCCCAGGCGCCACTGGTTGTCCTGTTCCACGGCCTCGAGGGCGGCTCGCGCAGCCACTATTCTCTGAGCCTTATGCACGAAGTGCAGGCGCGCGGTTGGCGCGGCGTGGTGCCGCACTTCCGCGGTTGTGGCGGGCGACCCAACCGCCTGCCGCGGGCCTATCACTCGGGCGACTTCCAGGAGGTGCGCTGGATGCTGGAGCGCTTCGCGGCGGACGCCGGGGCTGCACCACGCTTCGCGGTCGGTGTCTCGCTCGGCGGCAACGCGCTGTTGAAATGGCTCGCAGCCGAGGGGGCGGCGGCGGCGCGTCTACTGCGCGCCGCCGGCGCGGTGTCCGCACCGGTGGATCTGCAGGTAGCAGGACACGGTCTTGGCCGCGGCTTCAACCGGGTCTACACCTGGCAGTTCCTGCGCTCGCTCAAACCCAAGAGCCTGGAAAAGCTGTCGCGTTATCCGGGCTTGTACGACGCCCGCAAGGTGGCGCGGGCGCGCGACCTGTACCAGTTCGACGACTTGGTCACTGCGCCGCTGCACGGGTTCGAGAGCGCCGACGATTACTGGACTCGCGCCAGCAGCAAGCCTGGACTGCGCGGCATCGAATTGCCCACCCTGCTGGTGCACGCGCGCAACGACCCGTTCCTGCCCGGCCCACACCTGCCTCGCATCGACGAGGTATCGCCGCATGTCAGGCTCGACTACTCCGACGCGGGGGGGCATGCCGCCTTCGTGACGGGGCCCTTTCCGGGGCGGCTCGACTGGTTGCCAAAGAGGTTGCTGGCGTTTTTCGACTCATGCGTGCCGTGCGCAGGTGCCGAGTCGTGCGGGTCGACTCCGGTAAACATGGGATAATCTGCGTCGCTTCCCCCGCGACCATCCCATGCCCAGCGTTGCGCCCGAGATTTTCAAGGCCTACGACATCCGCGGCGTCGTGGGCAAGACTCTCACCCCCGAAGCCTGCGAGCTGATCGGCCGAGCCATCGGCACCGAGGCGTGCGCGCTGGGGTGCTCGCGCCTGACCGTCGGCCGCGACGGCCGCCTATCCGGCCCTGAGCTGGCGGGCGCTGTGGCGCGCGGCCTGCAAGCCAGCGGCGTGGACGTGATCGATATCGGCCAAGTGGCCACCCCGATGCTCTACTTCGCCACCTATCACCTGGCCACCGGCTCCGGGATCATGCTCACCGGGAGCCACAACCCGCCCGACTATAACGGTTTGAAGATGATGCTGGCCGGCGAGACGCTGGCCGGAGACGCGATCCAGAAGCTCAAGCACCGCATCGAGTCCGGCGACTTCGTATCCGGTGCCGGCAGCTACAGCCAGGCCGATGTCGCCAACGCCTACTTCGACCGCATCACCTCGGACATCAAGCTCAAGCGCCCGCTGAACATCATCGTCGATTGCGGCAACGGCGTGGCCGGGGCTTACGCGCCTGAGCTCTATCGCCGGTTGGGATGCCGCGTCCGCGAGCTGTTCTGCGAGGTGGACGGCCGCTTTCCCAACCACCACCCCGACCCGTCGCAGCCGCAGAACCTGGCCGATCTCATCGCCGCGCTGGCCGACGGGGACGAGGAGCTGGGGCTGGCGTTCGACGGGGACGGCGATCGACTGGGCGTGGTCACCAGGTCTGGCAAGATCATTTATCCCGACCGCCAGCTCATGCTGTTCGCCGCCGACGTTCTCGCGCGCAAACCGGGCGCCCGCATCATCTTCGACGTCAAGTCCACGCGCAACCTGTTCTCCTGGGTGCGCAGCCACGGCGGCGAGCCGCTGCTGTGGAAGACCGGGCACTCGCTGATCAAAGCCAAGATGAAGTCGACCGGTGCGCTGCTGGCCGGGGAGATGAGCGGGCATATTTTCTTCCAGGAGCGCTGGTACGGGTTTGACGACGGCATCTACGCCGGCGCACGGCTGCTCGAGTACCTGAGCGCGGTGCGGGATGTCGAAGCCGAGTTCGCCAAGCTGCCCGACTCCGTGAACACGCCGGAGCTGCAGATCAAGCTGAGAGAAGGTGAGAATTACGCGTTAATCGACAAGCTGCAGAAGACCGCCCGGTTCGAGCACGCGCAAGAGGTGATCACCATCGATGGTTTGCGCGTCGAATATGCGGACGGCTTCGGGCTGGCGCGCGCTTCCAACACTACGCCTGTGGTGGTGCTGCGCTTCGAGGCCGAGGACGCGCAAGCGCTCAAGCGCATCCAAGACGACTTCAGGCGCCTTCTGGGCGCGGAACTGCCCGGCGTTGCACTGCCCTTCTAGCCCGCGCGAGAAATGTGGGCTAGCCCCTATCCGATGACCGACATATCCAACCAGGAACTGTTCCTCGGGCGCCAACCGATTTTGGACCGAAAGGAAACGCTGGCGGCGTACGAGCTGCTATTCCGCTCCCCCCACTTCGATGGCGACAAGATCGACGACGACGTCGTCGCCAGCCACACGGTGATTCACCACGCCTTCACCGAGCTCGGGGTGGAGGCGGTGCTGGGCAGACATCCCGGCTTCATCAACCTCAACGCCCCGCTGCTCATGAGCCATGTGATCGAGCTGCTGCCGCGCCGCAAGGTCGTGCTCGAAATCCTGGAGACGGTCAAGGTCAGCGACGCGCTGGTGCGCCGCTGTATCGATCTCAGGGACATGGGCTTCACGCTGGCCTTAGATGACTTCGTCGGGCACGAGCGTGAGTTCAGTGAGTTCGAACCTCTGCTGGAGGTGGTGGAAATCGTGAAGGTCGACGTCCAGCGTTTGGCTCCCGCGGCACTGGAGACGGTCACCAGACGCCTCCAGCCGCTCGGCCGCAAGCTTCTCGCGGAGAAGGTCGGCAGCCGCGAGCAGGCGCGGCGTTGCCTCGATCTCGGATACGAGCTGTTCCAGGGCAACTACTTCGCCCGCCCCTTCGTCATCACTGGACGCAGGCTGTCGAGCGAGCAGACCGCGTTGATGCGGCTGCTGCGGCTGCTGCTTGGGGACGGACAAGACGAAATCGACGCCGTCCTGGCGGAGCATCCCGAGCTGGCGGAGAAACTGTCACACCTGGCGCAGCTGGTGACCGCTGGCGATCCTGTCGCAGCACCGGGCGCCCGGCGGCCGCGGCGCTGGCTCCCGCTGCTGGTCTACATGGTCAGCAGTGCGCCCGGCGCCGAAGTTCCCAGTCCGCTGCTGATCCTGGCGGCCACCCGTGGAAAGCTCATGGAGCTTCTGACGCGGGCCTTGCGCGCAGACGACCGCGAGGCGCAGGAGCGGGCGTTTCTCACCGGCACTTTGTCTCTGGTCAACGCTCTGTTGGCCGCGCCGCTGCCGAAGATTCTGGCAACGCTGCCGGTCGCGGCCGACGTGCGCGCCGCGCTGCTGGCGCGCGAGGGCGAGCTGGGTGCGCTGCTGGCGTTGGTCGAGGCGCTGGAGGTGTCAGACCTCGCCACGATCGAGCGCGCGTTGGACCGGGTGCGAGGCTTGGACCATCGCCGCGTCATCGGCCTTCAGGTCGAGGCAATGCGCTGGGCGGACCTCATCGGCGAGCCGGCTTGAGCAGCGTTAGCGCGGGTTCTCACATGTGAAGAATCAATTCGGACAGCATTCATCGCCCCTCCGCGATGGCTTGGTGAGCGGCATCATGGACTTGGGCACCTCCCAGGTGGGTTTGCGACCACCTCGAAGGCGGCTTATGCTCCACCTGAAAGGTGTCGACTTCTAGTTGGGCCCTGTCGGGTTAAACCCAGTGTCGTTCGTTGAAATGCACGGATGGTCTCCCGCCGAAACGTCTTCCGTGTGCAAGCGCCGGATTCGTTTGCGGTTCACGTGACGCAAGCCGTGGGTTCGTGGCCATGCGAGCGGTCGTGGTTTCCTGCTGGCGATACTCCCTCGTGAAGTTGGCGGTATGCTAGCGTCAATGCCTTCGATCACAGCCCA